>JBLMYK010000265.1:0-10745 GCA_050258235.1 Gemmatimonadota bacterium
CTCGGTCAATTTCGAAGTGAAGGTTGAACCCAGGGTATTCGCATGAAACGCGACGACATGACGCACGATGCGCTGCACATCGGCCAGCGGACGTTCCACTCGCGCCTGCTGCTCGGAACGGGCAAGTACCGGGATCTCGAGCAGACCCGCGCCGCGGTGGAGGCGAGCGGCGCCGAGATCGTCACCGTGGCGATCCGCCGCACCAACATCGGCCAGAACAAGGACGAGCCCAACCTGCTCGATTTCGTCCCGCCCTCCCGCTACACGCTGCTGCCGAACAGCGCGGGCTGCTACTCGGCGGACGACGCGGTGCGCACGCTGAGGCTGGCACGCGAACTGCTGGACGGCCACGCGCTGACCAAGCTCGAGGTGCTGGGCGATCCGCGCACGCTGTACCCGAACATGCCGGAGACGATCAAGGCCGCAGAGACGCTCGTGAAAGAGGGCTTCGAGGTCATGGTCTACTGCTCGGACGATCCGATCCAGGCGCAGGTGCTGGAGTCGATCGGCTGCGTGGCGGTGATGCCGCTCGCATCGCTGATCGGCTCGGGCATGGGACTGCTGAACCCCTGGAACATCCAGCTGATCCTGGAGCGGGCGAAGGCGCCGGTGATCGTCGATGCAGGCGTCGGCACCGCGAGCGACGCGGCGATCGCGATGGAACTCGGCTGCGCCGGGGTGCTGATGAACACCGCGGTGGCGGCGGCGCAGGACCCGGTGCTGATGGCCGGCGCGATGAAGAAGGCGGTTCAGGCGGGCCGCGAGGCGTTCCTTGCCGGCCGCATGCCGAAGAAGCTCTACAGCGCGAGCCCGAGTTCGCCGACGGTCGGCGTGATCACGCCGACGCGGTCCTGATGGGCGACGGGCTGTCCGGCGGCACTGAGGCCGCCGGCCCCAGATACGCGCACATCCGGTCCTTCGCGCTGCGCCGCGGTCACGTGACCAGCGCGCAGCGGCGCGCCTACGAGGAAATCTTTCCGCGCTTCGCGGTGCCGTACGCGGCATCGGCGCTCGACTACGTCGCGGTGTTCGGGCGCGCCGCGCCGACCGTGCTCGAGATCGGATTCGGCATGGGCGAAACGACGGCGGCGATCGCGCGGGCGCATCCGGATCTGAACTTCCTGTGCGTGGAAGTCTTTGTCGCCGGCATCGGCGCGCTGGCAAAGCGGATCGACGAAATGGGCCTCGCCAACATCCGCATCATCCAGCGCGACGCGGTCGACGTCGCGCGCGAAATGCTTGCGCCCGACTCGCTGGCCGGGGTGCACATCTTCTTTCCGGACCCGTGGCCGAAGGCACGGCACCACAAGCGACGCCTGGTGGCGCAGCCGTTCATCGGCCGGCTGGCGAGCCGCATCGCGCCGGGCGGCATCCTCCACGCTGCCACCGACTGGCAGCACTACGCGGAGCAGATGCTCGACGTGCTCACGCACGAGCCGCAGCTGCGCAACCTGCACGCGGGCTACGCACCCGCGCCGTCCAGTCCGCTCGCCGAGCGCCCGACGACCAAGTTCCACGCCCGCGGCGCAAAGCTCGGCCACGGCGTGTGGGATCTGGTGTTCGAGCGCGTCTAGCTCGCTTCCGCCAGCGCCGCTTCGAGGGCCGCGCGCGTCTCCGCGCCGAAGCAGGCGAACACCACGCGCCCGATCGCCGGCACGTTCGGCAGCGTGTCGATCACCGCGCGCACCGCGACTTGCGCGGCGTCATCGATTGGGTAACCGAAGATGCCGGTCGAGATCGCGGGAAACGCGATCGATTGCAGGCGGTGCTGCTGCGCCAGCTCGAGCGAGCGCACGTAGCACGAACGCAGCAGCCCGGGCTCGCCGCGCCCTCCACCATGCCACACCGGACCCACCGCATGGATCACGTGCGCGGCCGGCAGCCGGTAGCCGCGCGTGATCTTTGCGTCGCCGGTGGCGCATCCACCCAGCGTTGCACATTCGGCGGCCAGTTCCGGTCCCGCCGCCCGATGGATTGCGCCGCACACGCCCCCGCCCGGCGCCAGCATTTCGTTGGCGGCATTGACGATCGCATCGACTTCGAGCCGCGTGATATCGGCCTCGACGACTTCGATCCGTGCCGTGCCGAACAGTCTTTCCATCTACCCCTCTGATGCCGGCGCCACTTGCCGCAACTCAGTCGGTCCAGCTGACGAGACCGGTGTAGGCGGTCACGAGGATCACCACGCCGAAGACGATCCGGTACCACGCGAAAGGCTTGAAGTCGTGCGTGCTGATGTAGCGCAACAGCCAGCGCACGCACAGCAGAGCCGCGATGAAGGCGGCCACCGATCCGATCGTGAACAGCGGCAGGTCGGCCCTCGAGAATTGATCGCGCGCCTTGTAGAGCGAATACACCGTGGCGCCGACCACCGTCGGCATCGCGAGGAAGAACGAGAACTGGGTCGCGGCCACGCGCGAAAAACCGAGCAGCAGTGCCCCCATGATGGTCGCGCCCGAGCGGCTGGTGCCTGGAATCAGCGCGAAGCACTGCATCAGCCCGACCTTCAGCGCGTCGAGCGCGGTCATGTCGTCCATCGTCGGCACGCGCGCCAGCCGCCCGCCCTGCAGGTCGCGCTCGCCGTACAGCCGGTGATGGCGCGCCTCGATCCACAGGATCGCCAGCGCGCCCACCACCATCGCGACCGCAACGCTGACCGGGTTGAACAGATGGCGTTCGATCGCCGCCTTGAACAGCACGCCGACCACCGCCGCCGGGAGGAACGCGATCACGACGTTGATCGCCAGCCGCTGCTCGCGCGGGTCGCCGAAGAGGTTCAGCAGCAGATGGATCAGGCGGGCGCGGAACTCCCAGCACACCGCAAGGATCGCGCCCGACTGGATCGCCACCACGAAGACATCGCGATTCGGAGCGCGAAATCCGATCAGGTCCTCGGCGATGATCAGGTGGCCCGTGCTCGAGATCGGCAGGAATTCGGTCAGGCCCTCGACGATGCCGAGGATCGCGGCCTGGATTGCGATCAGCAGGTCCAATGTGCGCTCCACAAATGCAAAGCGCGCATTATCCGGGAGCGCCGCCTACTTCGGCGCGATGTCGATCTTCAACCCGGTGTAGCCGACGCTGACGCCGGTGGCGCCGTAGACGACGTTGTCCCGGCGCAGCTTGTCGGCGGGCAGCGACATCAGCGGCAGGTCGGGCAACGCGGTGCCCTTCTTGTCGCCGAGCCGCGCGAGGCTGAGGAAGCGAGGCAGGCCGGCAAAGCGTACGTCCTCGACGCGCACGTCGGCAAGGTCGATGCCGTTGCCCGCCGCGTTCAGCACCGGCTTGCCGGATAGCTCGACCGTCACGCCGATCGGCGCCCCCGTCGGGCCGTCGGGAACCTTGATGTTCCAGCCGAGTTGCAGCCGCTCGGAGGCCGGCATCAGCGAGACCTCGGGCCGTCGCAGATCGGAACCCCTGAAGACTTCCATCACGCCGCCCAGATCGGTCTGGATCTGCTGCTCGATATCCGAGGTGGTCAGCGTGATCGTCTGCGGGCCGTGCACGGTCGCGCAGGCGCCGACCAGCAGGCCCAGGACAAGCATCAAGACATTGCGCATCGAATCTCCCCTGCCTCGGCGACACAACGCGGCAGGCCCCCGCCGCGCTGACAATGCGACTGCACAGGCGGATTCTCGCAGGGGCGGCGCGACCGTGCGTTCGGAAGCCCGCCGGCTGGTGCACGCACGACCTCCCGGCACGCGGCACAGAGTCATTCGACCTTCGTCGCGCGCCTTTGGTTCGCACGATGCCTCCCCTGCTCAGGGTCGGCATGGTCCGACAGGAATATCGCGACCGGCTCTAAACTCATCCGCACGCGCCACCGCTTTCGATCGGAGCAAGCTCGATGCGACCCATACGCCGTTCTGCCGCACTCGGAATCGCCATACTTCTGCTGGCGTTCACGAGCGGCGTGCAGGCACAGACGCCCTCCGCCGCGCGGACGATCTCGATCACCGCACCCGCCAACGACGAAACAGTTCACAGCAACACCGGCGACCTCGATGTCACGGTGCGCGTATCGCCCCGCCCCACACCGAACCAGACGGTCGTGATCGCGCTCGATGATCACGAAGCCGCGCGCGGCGCGCGCAGCCGGCTGCATCTTTCCGGCGTGGTGCGCGGCACGCACACGCTGCAGGCGCGGCTGGTCGACGCACAAGGCAGCGTGCTCGCACAGTCCGAACCGGTGACGTTCCACATGTGGCAGGCGTCGAAGCTCTTTCCGGGACGGAAGAAATAGTCGGCCTGCGCCGCACCGCCGCGGCCCGGCGTCTATTCGTACCGCAGCGCCTCGATCGGCAGCAGCCGGGACGCCTTGCGCGCCGGATAGAAGCCGAAGAAGACGCCGACGCCGGCGGCAAAGCCGGCCGCGAG
Source organism: Gemmatimonadota bacterium (assembly GCA_050258235.1). Classification (GTDB taxonomy): domain Bacteria; phylum Pseudomonadota; class Gammaproteobacteria; order Burkholderiales; family Burkholderiaceae_F; genus JAKOQB01. Next base: position 4,378 of record JBLMYK010000265.1, read on the forward strand.
CGCCACGGCCTCCGGCGTGATGTCGATATTCCAGTTGGCAAACGCGCCGATCAACAGCGAGCTGCCTATGCCGAGCAGGATGCCGGCCAGGCCGCCGATCATCGACAGCGTGATCGCCTCGACCAGGAACTGCTTGAGGATGTCGCGCGCGCGCGCGCCCACCGCCATCCGCAGGCCGATTTCGCGCGTGCGTTCGGTCACGCTGACCAGCATGATGTTCATGATGCCGATGCCGCCGACCAGCAGGCTGACCGATGCGACCGCGGCGAGCAGCAGCGTCAGCACGCGGCTCGACGCCTCCTGCGCCTGCAGCAGCTCGGTCAGGTTGCGGATCGTGAACGGATCATCGGCGCCCGGCTGCACGCGCTGCCGCTGGCGCAGCAGGTCCTTCATCCGTTCTTCGACGCCCTTCATGTCGACGCCGTCGGCAACCTTGACCGAAATGGAACCGACCCGCCGCAGCCTTCCCTGCGCCTGACCCAGCACGCGGTTGCGCGCGGTCGATATCGGCATCAGGATGATGTCGTCCTGGTCCTGCCCGAGCGCGTTCTGCCCCTTGCGCGCGAGGACACCGATCACCGTCAGCGGCACCTTGCGCACGCGGATCACCTGATCGATCGGGTCGGCGTCGCCGAACAGCTGCTGCGCGGTGGTCTGGCCGATCAGTGCGACCTTGCCGGCTCCGGCGATCTCGGCATCCTCGAACGCGCGCCCCGTCTCGACCTGCCAGTCGCGCGCCACCAGATAGTCGTTGGTCGTGCCGAAGAAGGCCGTCGACCAGTTGGCGTTGCCGGCGACCACCTGGCCCGCGCCACGCAGCGCCGGCGCCGCGACGACCACGCCCTCGACCTCGCGCGCGATCGCTGCGGCGTCGTCCTCGGTCAGCGTCTGCGCCGCGCCGGTGCCCAGGCGAACTCCGCTCTGCGTCGTCGAGCCGGGAATCACCAGGATCAGGTTCGAGCCGAGGTTCTTGATCTGCTCGCGCACGCGCTCCTGCGCCCCGCTGCCGATCGCGATCATCGCGATCACCGCCGCCACGCCGATGATCATGCCGAGCATCGTCAGCGCCGAGCGCAGCTTGTTCACGCGCAGCGCCTTGAGCGCGATGCGGAGCACGGCGAGCAGGTTCATGCGCTGCCTGCTAGGCGACCGGCTGCGCCGCCAGCGCTGCGAGATCGGCGGCGGCGTCGCGCGGCGACTGGCGCTCGTCGCTTTTCACGCGGCCGTCGAGGAACATGATCAGCCGGCTCGCGTAGGCGGCGATGTCGCGCTCGTGCGTGACGACGACGATTGTCATGCCGCCACGGTTCAACTGCTGCAGCAGCGCCATGATCTCGATGCTGGTGCGGGAGTCGAGCGCGCCGGTCGGTTCGTCGGCGAGAATCAGCGCCGGATCGTTGACCAGCGCGCGCGCGATCGCCACGCGCTGCTGCTGCCCGCCGGAAAGCTGCGACGGATGATGATCCGCGCGCGTGCCGAGCCCAACCTGCTCCAGCTTGGCCAGTGCACGCGCATGGCGCTCGCGGGCCGGCACGCCCGCGTAGATCAGCGGCAGCTCGACGTTTTCCCCCGCGCTGGTGCGCGCGAGCAGGTTGAACTGCTGGAACACGAAGCCGATGCGGCGATTGCGGATCGCCGCCAGCTGATCCGCGTCGAGGTGCGCGGCGTCCTCGCCCCCGAGCCGGTATCCGCCCGAGGTCGGCCGGTCGAGGCAGCCGATCATGTTCATGAACGTCGACTTGCCCGATCCGGACGGCCCCATCACCGCAACGAATTCGCCCGCGTCGATCGACAGCGTGACACCCGCCAGCGCATGCACGGTCGTGTCGCCAAGAACGTAGTCCTTGCGCAGGTCGGTGACTTGAATCAGCGGGTCGGGCATGTCTTACCGTTGACAGTTGCTCGTTGTCGGTTGTCGGTTGTCGGTTGTCGGTTGTCGGTTGCTCGTTGTTAGTTGTCGGTTGGCGAGCAACCGGCAACCAGGAACGAGGAACCGGCCTTAGAAGAACATCCTCGGCGGTGAACTCTTCTGCGCCGGGGCGCCGGCGCCGGTACCCTGGGTGCCGACGATCACTTCGGTGCCTTCGGCAATTCCCTCGCCGCTGACCTCGGTGGCGGTGCCGTCGGTCAGACCGACGCGGACGTCGATTGCCTTCGGCGCGCCGCTGTCGAGCCGCCAGACGCGGCCGCGGGTCGGCTGCCCGGCGCGGCTGCCGAGTTCGGAGACGAGTTCGGCAAGACGCGGCTTCTGCTCCGGTTTCAGGATCTCATCGACCTTTGCGCGCAACTCGGCGCGCGCGGCCTGCGCGCCCTTGGCGCGGCTTTCCTCCGGCAGGTCGCGCAGCGTTGCAAAGCGCGTGCGCGCCGCCGCGAAGATCGGATCGAGCTTCGCCTGCTGGTCGGCGTCGAGTTTCAACTCGGCGACCAGGCGCTCGCGGAACTGCTGCAACTGGCCGGCGCCGTTCCTGCCGTCGGTGGGCGCCTTGGGCCCGTCGCCGGGCCTGGCGGCGGCAGCGTCGCTGACGGCTGCGCCGGACGGCCGGAAGCGCAACGCCGCGTTAGGCGCCTTCAGCACGCTGTCGCGCGTGTCGGTCACGATGCGGACATTGGCCGTCATGCCCGGCATCAGCTGACCGCCTTCGTTGCTGGCGCTGACCAGCACCGTGTAGGTCACGACGTTCTGCACGTTCACTGCGCTCTTGCGGATCTGCGTGACGCGGCCGTTGAACGTGCGGCCCGGAAATGCATCGACCGTGAAGCTCGCCGGCTGGCCGACACGCATCCGGCCGACGTCGGCTTCGTCGATCGACGTCTCGACCTGCATGTCCGACAGGTCCTTCGCGATGATGAACAGCTCGGGCGCCTGCAGGCTTGCCGCCACCGTCTGCCCCACGTCGACGCTGCGCTTGATCACCACGCCGTTGACCGGCGCGCGGATCTCGGTGCGCGCCAGGTCGACCCGCGCCGATGCGAGCGACGCCTCGCGCTGGCGCAGAACGGCCTGCGCGCTCTTCACGTCGGCCGCGGCGAGATCGTATTGCGCCTGCTTCGCATCCACGTCAGCGGGCGACGCGAAGTTCTTCGCCACCAGTTCGCGGCTACGGTCGAGGTCGCGCTTCGCGTTGAGCATCGCGACCTGCGCGCGGCCGACCGCGGCGCGCGCCGCCTCGAGGTCGGCCTCGGCCTGGCGCACGCGATAGGTGAAGGTCTCCGGATCGATGCGCGCGATCAACTGGCCCTGCTTGACCACCGAATTGAAGTCGACGAACAGCTCCTTTATCTGTCCCGACACCTGCGTGCCGACCTGCACCGACGTGACCGGATTAAGCGTGCCGGACGCGGATACCGTTGCCGTGATCGGCCCCCTCTCGATCCTGGCCAGCCGGTATGCCGGCGCTTCCTTGCTTCCCGAAGTACGCCACCACCAAGTTGCCGCGATCGCGGCGGCGACGAGCAGGAGCACGGCGACTGCGCCGGACCGGCACAGGAACGAGAGGTTCATTCAAGGGAACTCGAGTGCAGAACGAACCGATTCTAGGAGTCCGTCCGCAGCGGAACTTGCGCTGATGCAACTCGACACAATGTCAGAGCAGCCGGCCACCCGGGCCGACCGCGCGGGCCTACCTGGCCGCCGCGATCACCCCGCACGCGATGCGCGGACCCGAATTGCCGGCCGGCTGCGATTTGTAGTCGTCGGGATCGCGATGGATGATCACCGCGCGGCCGACGACGTCGTTGGTGCCGCTGCCGACGCTCAACGCATCGGTTTCCCACAGGTAGCTTGCGTGGCCGTTGACGTCCGCGCGCAGATTCGGCAGGTCGCCCGCGTGATGTTCTCTCTGGTCGAAGCGCGCGTGCGGCTTGCCGCCCGGATTGAAATGCCCGCCCGCGCTCGTGCCGTCCGGCGCGGAACAGTCTCCCTTTTCGTGCACGTGGAATCCGTGTTCGCTGTTCGGCGCCAGTCCGCTGACGCGGACCGTGACGACCACCTTGTTTCCCTGCTGCGTGAACTGGACCGTTCCGGTCGCGGTGTTGCCCTGGGTTGGCTTGAGTTCAGCTTTGGCCACGGGGTCGGCCAGCGAAATCGATGCGCAACCGGCGAGCGCGATCGCGGCGGCATACGCGGCAGCGGTCCTGCGTTTCATCGTTCGTCCCCTTTGTCGTCCACTCGCGGAGACGCGCACGCTAGCACCGCGCGCCGCTCGATACCACGCGCGTGCGCGTCAGGTCTTTATCTGCCACATCCGGACGAGCTTCAGCACCAGCACCACGATCGGCGCGAGGTGATAGAGCAGGTCGAAGATGTCGATCGGCCGCTTCAGCGTACCCTGGGCGAGCATCCTGAGCTTCTCGGTCAGGTGCGGCTCGGGGACGAACGGCGCGAGCGCGAGCCAGACCGCGACGAGGACGATCAGCCAGAGCGGAATGTGGTCAAGCCAGGCCACGGTGCGATTGTCGCAGCGGCCGGCGCCACGCGCATCGGGACCTGCCGGCCGCAACGAGAGCCGATTCAGCCCGCTGATCCCTGCAGCCGCTCGACAAGCGCGCGCAACTGAGCGACCTCGGCCGCCAGTTGCGCGACCTCGGCACGCAGCGCGGCAATCTCCGCATCAGCGTTGGCAGCGGACGGCGGCGCGGGCTCGTCGGGTGCGAGCGCATACGAATTGCCCGCGAGCAGGTGCACCCAGCGCTGCTCGCGCTCGCCGGGCTGGCGCGCGAGTTTGGCGACCAGCGCGCCGCCGTTCGCGTCAGGCCGCGTTGCCAGTTCCTCGAGAAATGCCTCGACCGACGAGATGTCCGCGAACCGGTGCAGCCGTTCGGCGTTGATGCGCATTTCGCCCGCCGTCTGCGGTCCGCGCAGCATCAGCACCGTCAGCAAAGCGACCGACTGGTCCGGCACCTTGAGCACGCGGCCGACGTTGTGCGAATAACGCGTCACGCGCGCTCCGCTCGACTCGATCACCAGCGACAGCGTCTTCAGATGGTCGATCGCCTGTTGCACCTCGGCGTCGCTCGCATTCATCACCGGGTCACGGTTGTTCTTCTGGTTGCAGCCGCTGGTGAGCGCGTTCAGCGACAGCGGATACGTGTCGGGGACGGTCTTTTCCTTCTCGACCAGCACACCGAGGACCCGCGTTTCGAGCAGCGACAGTGCAGGCAGTGGGCTCATCAGCGGGCGGAGCCACGTGTTGCCACGACGAACCCGCGCGCGCGCAGGTTCGTGATCCACCACATCGGCGTCGGCATCGCTTCCCATCGATCGTGCAATGACGCCGCGGATTGTCGCAGAGGCGACGGCCGCACACCCTCGTTGCTGACAACGGCAGACGCGGCGCCGTCCGCCTGGCCGCAACCTCAAGGCCGTGCCCGTCGGGTCAGTCCGCCGTCGTCGTCCGCATGCCCATTCGCGTCCAACGATCCGCCCACTGTCATCCGGGTTCTTCCGGATGACCGCTCGAGATCCGACGACCGGCATCCCGCCTGCCGTCCCCCGGTAAGTCGGCCATCTGCCGGGCTTCTCTCCCGGAGGATGGGCTCAAAGCCCGAGCAGAGGCATGGCAATGCGTAATAGCGTTCGCTCACATCGCAAGATCTGCAAGGACATCGCAACGGCGAAATCGAAGACTTGAGTCGTCTGGACGGATGATGCCCAGCCCCGCTACGCATATTTACGGTACGGCCATCGAAGGCGAAAAGGCGCGTAACAGATTTCCCTACGTAATACCGCGAACGCGGCACGGAATCCCTGAAAAGCGTTTTCTCGCCGATTGAAACCGTAGAGCTAGCCGGAGAAAGTCAATGAATTCGATGCATCGGGACATGCCCTCGCGCAGTGGTGGCGCGGCGATGGTGGGGCTGATCTTGAAGGTGCTGCTGATCATCGCGGCCACGTTTGCCTTTGCTGCGTTCAGCGCGCCGGCCGAGTCGCAGACACTGTCGAGCAAGATCGCGCCTGACCTGCAGCAGGTGATCAGCGCCCCGACCACGCCGTCGCTCTCCTGGGTCAAGGACGTCAACGGCGTGCGCATGGTCAAGGCGCTGGTGGTCAGCAGTTCGACCGATCCGGACCTCGCCGACCTGCGCAGCGCGGTGCTGTCCGCCGGCGGCTCGGTGTACTACCGCTTCGCCTCGGTGCGCGCCATCACGGTGATGCTGCCGGCCAACCAGGTCAACAACCTCGCGGCCCGCTCGGACGTGCAGAGCATCTCGCCTGACCGGCTGGTCGGCCGCACGATGAGCAACCTTGAGTACGTGACCGGCACGCTGAACGCGGGCGTTCGCACCTACACCAGCAGCACCGCCTATACGGGTCTGGACGGCACCGGCATCGGCATTGCGATCCTGGACTCGGGCATCGAGCGCTGGCA
>JBLMYK010000266.1:0-5279 GCA_050258235.1 Gemmatimonadota bacterium
TCTAAGCGCGAGCGCGTTTCAGCGCTGCCTCCATGCGCGGCGGCGTGCGCAGAGTCTGCAACACGACGCAATACCGCTCGGTCTGTTTCAGCAGCAGGGCAAGCTGGTCGTCGCTCGCGTCGGAATCGATTTCGAATCTCAGCCGGATATCGGTGAGTCCGACCGGAACGTCCCTTGCGACGCCGAGCGTGCCGCGAAAATCCGCGTCTCCCTCGGCGACCACTCTTGCTGAGCGGAATCGGATCCCCATTGCGATCGCAACGGCATTGAACGTGACCCCGGCACAGGCCACGAGCGCTTCCAGCAGCATGTCGCCGGAGCAGGCTTCACTGCCGTCCCCGCCTGCGGCGGGATGAAGACCGGCATCGAACTTCACGAAGCGATTCTCGATGCGGCACGCGGGATGATCGGGCAACAACGTCCCGATCGCCTGGAAGGTGCGTCTTGCCGCTTCCGGGCTCTCCCGGTAAAGGGCCTTGATGGGGGCCTGCGTTTGTCTGAGTTCTTCGGCGTTCATCGTGGCATCGCGGTGCAGCCCGATTGGACAGGAGCCCGCATTGTTGCTCTTCGACGCGCCAAGGACCTGGTTGAAGAAGAGGGCCGGCGCGTTCGCGCGAGCACGCCGATCGCCGGCATCAGGGGGCGCCGCTCAGATCAGCAGCGACCGCGAGAAAGGCGCCAAGGAGAATTCCACCAGGCCAGAACGATTCGAGCGTCCTGGCAACCACACCGCCGCCGGGCGCGACGATCGCGCTGCGGACCGTCAAATTCGTCACCGCAAGTGGGGAAAGCAGCGCGCGAATCTCGGCCGGGGTGTGCCAATGCGCCCCCTTGTATCCCCCGACGCCGCCGTGGCGACCCTTCTCCAGATACAGCGCGCTATGACGGTTCAACAGGCCGAGCACGAAGCGCCGCCGCGTGACGCGAACCATCTCGCGCAGCGCCTGCATCTGGTCCGCGACGAAGCACAGCGAAGTCACCGACACGGCGCAGTCGAAGCTCCTGTCTTCGAACGGCAGCGCTTCCGCGCGACCGGCGACATATCGCTCTGCGCCCTGCGTGCGGGCGCGTGCATACGCAAGCCATGCCCCGTCAGGGTCAAGGCCGATCACCGAGCCCATCGTCTCGCGGGCAAACAGGCGCGTGAAATGGCCGGTGCCGCAGCCGATGTCCAGCAGCGACGAGTCCTGCGTGAGCCGCAGCAGCGACCTGAGCAGGACGAACTCGGTCTCCGCGATCCATTGGCCGCGCGGCGAGTCGTACCAGGCTTCGTAGGCTTCGGGCTTCACGGCGCGAGCGACTATTCCGGGCAGTCAATCTCTCCCGCTGCGCGTCGCTCTGCGCGCCGCGCTACAGCCCCAGCGACGGCGACCGCGTCAGCGCGACGCCGACGATGTAGGCGAAAGTCGCCAGCGCGGCCACGAACGCAAGCGTGCGCTGCGTGCGCGTGCGGCCGCGTCTGAGCGCGATCGCACCGAGCACGATGTAGGCGATCAGCCCGATGATCTTCGCCATCAGCCAGGGCTGCTGGGTCGGCACCAGGTGCGCGATCACCGCCATCGTGATCGCGGAGGCGAGCAGCAGCGTGTCGATGATGTGGGGTGTCACGCGCACCAGGCGCGCGTTGAGCCAGGGCGAGCCGGCCAGCATCAGCAGGCCGCGGGCGAAGAAGCCGGTGCCGCTCGCTACCACACAGGTGATGTGGATCGCCTTCAGCGTCGCGTACATCGTTCCGTTCTCCTCGCTTACCCGGGCCGGCCGTCGGGACGCGGTCGCAGATAGATCAGTGCACTGCGGGCGGCCCACGGCAGCATGGCTGCGCACCACAGCACGATCGCCGCCAGCGTGAACCACGCCGACTGCGCCGGGAAGGCATCGACCAGCAGGCGCGCCAGGACAGCGGCCTGCAGCGTCCAGAACAGGAGCCACGTGGTGCTGTCGGCGGCCAGTTGGCGTCCGCTGTGTCCGGCGGTGACGCGCGTGACCATCGCCAGCATCGTGGTACCGAAGAACCCCATCGTCAGCGCATGCAGCGGCGCCAGGCCGATCGACGCCTGCTCGGCGCCGAGGAGCGCGACGGCCGCGTTCCATGCATAAAGCGCAAACGCGATGCCGAGCCACAGGAACCCCAGGTGCAGCATGGCCAGCAGCCGGTTGCGCAGGCTCTGCACGACGCCCCAGCGCCAGGCGACGAACAGCAGCAGCGCGGCGGCGGCTATATCGAACACGACGCGAAGAAGGCTGGCGAAGCCCGACCCGTTCAGGATCACGATCACGGGCAGCACGCCATGCCCAACGACGATCGCGAGGAACGTCCACAGCAGCCACAGCGGCCGCCACGCGTCGAGCAGCGGTACCACGTTGGCAGTGAAGAACGGAATCAGCCGGTGCGCGACCGTGACGAACACCGGAGCGATGAAGAGCCATATCGTCAGCATCTCCGCTGAATGAATCCAGCGCAGATCCAGATGCACCACCCCGATGGCGAAGGCCGCGTGCGCCAGCGTGCCGACGGTGAAAGCGGCGAGCACCAGCCGCGCGTGCACCTGGTCGCTGACCCGGCTGGCACGGATCAGCCGATAGAAGCGTCTCAGCAGCAGGCTCCACGCAACGGCAAGCAGCAACGCGCCGGCGGCGACCAGCGCGAGGCTCGTCTGCGCGCCGATCAGCGCGGCCGCCAGCGCGATCAGCGCGATCACGCCGGGCACGACCAGCGCACGCGCGGGCGGCGGCACCACGTTCAGCCACTTCGGGCCGGCGGTGAACAGAAACCCGAACATGAAGAACGGCAGGAACCCGTTGAGCATCAGCCAGCCGTGCATCCATGCCGGCGGCAGTTCGAGCGCAAGCGGGTCGCCGAGCGTGCGCGCGGCGATCTGCACCAGCCACCAGACCGACCCGGCGGCGATGCCGAGCATGCCGAAGAAGAAGAACAACCGGTGCGGCGCGGCGAGCAGCCAGCGCAGCGAGGTTCCGGCGGCAGGTGGGGAGCGGTCTTCGATGCGTGGGAGCGTCTTCTGCGTCATCGCCCGCGCGATTGTCGCAGGAACGCCGGCACCAGAGGCCCGATCGCGTCGAGGGTGTTCTTGACCAGCAGGCCGAACTCGGTGTCGCCCTCCATCACCAGCGCGCGCTCGAAGAACAGCGTGTCGGCGTCCTCCTCGCCGCTCGCCATGCGCCAGAACGCGCTTGCCGTCGCGCTGACGCGCAATGCAACGTCGGCCCCGCGCGGCGCGAGCGCAAAGCCGCGCGCGCCCAGCGCCAGCCGCATCTTCACGCCGAAATCGCTGACGTGCACTTCGACGCAGCGATCCGCGAGCGCCGCGCGCGCGTCGGCACCGAGCCGCGGCAGCAGCACGCGGTTGAGCACCTTTGCCAGCACGAATGACGGAGGCTCGATCGGCAGCCGCTCGATCAGGCGCCGCACGGCGTCCGGCGGCGCGGGCAACGATGGCAGGGGCAGCGATGCGTTCATGCGTGGCTCCATTCGAAACCCGGGTGGCGATGCGCGTAGCCGTCGGCGGGCGCGCCGGGAAGCCCCAGCTCGATCAGTTCGGCGAGCGCGGCACCGGCATCGGCACCGCGATTGAACACGCGGTCGAACGCGTCGATCGCCTGATCGAAATTCTGCGCGATCGGCGACAGCCGCAGGCGCCGCACGCCGGAGTCGACGAGCGCAGCGCGCCAGGTGATCAGGCAGTGCACGCGTGCCGATTGGGTCTGCAGGCCGTTCAGCGTCAGGAACGGTTCGCCCTCCTGCGTCTTCAGCATCAGCCCATCCGGGTGGTCGAGGCAGCGAAACTCGCACTCGTCGCGATTGAGCCCGTAGTGCCGCGCAGTAAAGCAACGCGCGGAGAACGCCAGCGGCATGCGGCCGAACGCGAATACCTCGGTCTCGACCGGCGGCGTACGGGTCGGAGGGTTCACCGCCGCGATGGCGTCGAGCGGCAACTCCAGCGGCGGCACCCAGCGCACCGCGCCGATCTGCGCAAATTCGTCGAGCGCGGGGCCGCTGTACACGTTCACGTGAGGGCCGACCACGAACGGGCGTCCGCTCATCCGCAGCACGGCGGCGGTGTCATTGGCTTCGACGAGAAATTCGCCGTTGTCGGTGAAGCGGTGTAGTGCGCGCAGTTCGGTCTCGGACTCGATCAGCGCCTGGCCGCTCAGCACGACCTGCTTGCCGGCGGCGGCGAGATCGCGCGCCAGCGCGAGCCAGTCTTCGGTCTTCATCTCGTGCCGGCGCGAGCAGACGATCTCGCCCAGGTACACGGTGTCCGCAGCCGACTCGGCCACGCGCGCGTAGAACTCGGTCAGCGTGCGGCGCGGCCAGTAGTACAGCAGCGGGCCGACGCTGAGCCTGAACTTCGGCGCCTTCATTTCCATGGCCGGCTGTACGCCCCGAGCGTGTGCTGCTGGCCTTCTGCGAGCCTGCCGAGCCCAGCAATCCACGCCGGTTGCGGCGAGAAGCGCGCTGGCTGCGCATGGCAGGCGTCGATCGCCGCGCGCCACACGCGCGTGACCTGCTCGACGTAGGCGGGGCTGCGCTGGCGGCCCTCGATCTTGATCGCGGCCACCCCCGCGGCCATCAGGTCGGGCAGGATCGGCAGCGTGTTCAGACTCGTCGGTTCCTCGATTGCATGGCCGACTTCGCCTTCAACGTCGAAGCGTCCCTTGCACACGGTCGGGTACGCACGCGGTTCGTTCGAGCCAAAGTGGTTGATCTGGATCCCATTGAGACGTGCATCGACGCTGTGGTCGGCGTTCTCGGTCCAGCGCACGTGCGATGCCGGCGAGCAGGCGCCGAAGTTGTTGGGCGACTGGCCCGTCGCGTAGGAGGACAGAAGGCAGCGGCCCTCGACCATCACGCACAGGCTGCCGAAGCCGAACACCTCGATCTCCACCTGCGAATTTCGGATCAGGTGCGCGACCTGCGACAGCGTCAGCACGCGCGGCAGGACCGCGCGCGCAATACCGTAGCGCCCACGGTAGAACTCGATCGCCTCGTGGTTGGTCGCCGAGGCCTGCACCGACAGGTGCAGTCGCAACCGCGGATGCGTGCGCGCCGCGTAGGACATCACCGCGATGTCCGCGAGGATCAGCGCATCGATGCCGAGGTCCGCCGCCACGTCGACGGCGCGCATCCAGGGCGAGGGGTCGCGCGCATCGGCGAATGTGTTCAGCGCCATCAGCACCCTGCGGCCGCGCGCGTGCGCGTAGCGGATACCTTCGCGCGTCGCGGCAAGGTCGAAATTCAGACCGGCGAAATTGCGTGCGTT
>JBLMYK010000267.1:0-17225 GCA_050258235.1 Gemmatimonadota bacterium
GGCGTGGCTGCCGTCCTGCGCCGTCACAACCCGGACATACGGATCGTCGCCGTCGAACCTGCCGAATCCGCCGTGCTCGGCGGCGGCGCACCCGGTGCGCACAAGATCGAAGGCGTCGGTCCGGGATTCGTGCCGCCGATGTGGAAGGCTGATCTTGCGAACGAGATCCTGCCGGTCTCGACGTCCGATTCGAAAGACATGGCACGACGGCTGGCGAAGGAGGAGGCGCTCTTTGCCGGAACCTCGTCCGGCGCAAACGTCCTGGCGGCCTTGCGGATCGCAGACCGCCTCGGGCCCGGTCGGACGGTGGGAACGCTCGTCTGCGATTCGGGCCTCAAGTATCTTTCGACCGATCTTTACTCGACTCCATAGGCGGGCGCCGCAGGACCACCTGCCGCAGGCTGCGCGAACGTGCAAAATGTGGCCCGATGGAAACGGCACCGATGATCTCCGGCGACGGCTGGCTCGAGCGGATCGGCCAACTGGCAATTCGCGATGGCATGCACCTGGGTGCGCTGCGCGAGCGCGACGCGCGCGACTTCGAACTCGTGCTGGCCTCGGCAGCGCTGTTCTTTCCGCCCGGAAGGCTGCTGACTGAGCGGCAGGCCAACGAGCGCCTGCAGGACTTTCTCTCATCGGCCGGCGCAATGCTGCGGACCGATCACGTGGAGCTGCGGCGCTGGCTTGCAGACACCGGCATCATCCATCGCTCGGACCGCGGAACCGACTATCGGCGTGGCACCTTGCCGGCGTGGCTGACTGCAGCTGCAGACCAGCTGACGGTCGAACAGTTGCAGGACGCGGTGCAGGCGGCACGCGCGAACAACGCCGGCGCGCGCGCGGCGCGCAAGCAGGCATGGATGACGCGCAACGATGTCGCGGTCGAAGAGATCGTCGGCGCACCGCCACCGATCGAGCAGCCGGACGACGAAACGTATATGCGTCTGGCGATCGACCAGGCGCAGAACGCGTGGGCGCTGGGCGAGGTGCCGGTCGGCGCAGTCCTGATCAAGGATGGCCAGGTAATTTCGACGGGCTTCAACCAGCCGATCGGCAACGCGGATCCGACCGCGCATGCGGAGATCCAGGCGATTCGCGCTGCGTCCGAATTGCTCGGCAACTACCGGCTGAGCCACTGCGCCCTGTACGTGACGCTGGAACCGTGCGCGATGTGCGCCGGGGCGATCCAGCACGCGCGCATTGCTCGCGTCGTCTTTGGTGCGGACGATCCGAAAACCGGCGCCTGCGGCAGCGTGGTGGACCTGTTTGCCGAGCCGAAGCTGAACCACCATGCTCAAGTCCGCCGCGGCGTGCTGGCCGAAGCCTGCGGGCGCCTGTTATCAGATTTCTTCGCACAACGGCGCGAACTGCAGCGCGCCGGAGCGCTGCCTGCCGATGAGGAAACCGGTGCCGACGAAGCGCACTGAAACGGCGCGACCGCGCGCGATCGGGCTGGTCGCGCCATCGGGTTACCTGCCGAAGATGCAGATCGCCGATCGGGCAGCACGCTTCTTCGCCCAGCGCGGCTGGCGCGTGCAGGCCGGGGAGAGCGTGTTCGCGCGCGAGCAGCGCTTTGCAGGCAGCGACGATCTGCGCGCGATGGACCTGCAGGGGTTTGCGACCGATCGGTCGCTGGACGTCGTGCTTGCGGCGCGCGGCGGCTATGGTTTGTCGCGCATCCTGACGCGCCTGGATTACGTGGCAATCGCGCGCGCGGGCCGGATACTCGTCGGTTACAGCGATTTCACCGCCTTCAGCCTGGCGCTGCTGGCGAAGGCCGGGGCGATCAGTTTTCAGGGGCCCGCCGCATCGGACTTCGCGGCCGAGCAGCCGAATGCCTTCACGGTCGACCAGTTCTTCGCCACCATCGGGAACCGAAGGCATGCACTGAAATTCGACACCGATTCCGGAGACCTGGCGGTAAGGGGCAAGCTGTGGGGCGGCAACCTGGCGATGGTCTGCGCGCTGGCCGGCACGCCTTTCTTTCCTTCGATCCGCGGCGGCATCCTGTTTCTGGAGGACGTCAATGAACCCGCCTACGGCATCGAACGCATGCTGATCCAGTTGCTGCATGCGGGGGTGCTGCAGCGCCAGCGTGCGATCCTGCTCGGCTCGTTCGAGCCCGTCACGCCGATGCCGAACGACAACGGCTTTGGGGTGGAAGCAGCGGTCGCCTATCTGCGTTCTGCCGTTCCGGTGCCGATCGTGCGCGGGCTGCCGTTCGGCCACGTTGCGCGCAAGGCGACGCTTCCGGTCGGCGCCGCCGCCCGGCTCGTGATCGGTGGTGGCGTGGCGGAGCTTTCGTTCACGGGGCACCCGACGCTGACGTAGCCCGCTCGCGGCGCGGCCGACCTCGACGGGAAGGGCGCTCTTCGCTCATTGCCTCCGGTCGCCTATCATCCGGCCATGGCAGGTCCGATCACCCGCTTCGGCATAGATATCGAGTCGCGCGAACAGCGACAGGAAAAGATTCTTGCCGGGGTGATCGCCTCGGTTTACCGCCAGGTGCCGCAGTCCGTGCTCGGCAGCATGGTCGGCGGCGTCGCGCTGGTCGCGGTCTTCTGGAACACGCACAATCCGAACGTCCTGCTGGCATGGTTCATCGCCATGCTGGTCGAATCGTTGCTGCGGCTGCGCACCGCGCGCGAGTTTCGCGCCGCCATTGCCACCGCAGACGAAGTGAAGCGCTGGTCAAACCGCTGGGTCGTGCTGGCCGCGGTCGCCGGCATCCTGTGGGGTGCCGCCGGCGTGCTGTTCTTCGCGCCGCACGAGCCACTGCAGCAACTCGTGCTGGTGGCGGTCGTCCTCGGCGTCACGTTCGGATCGCTGACGCTGTACGCGACCCATCGTCCGGCCCTGTTCGCGTTCCTGCCGGCGGCGCTGCTGCCATTGATCGCCCGCATGGTCGCGCAGGCCGAGCCCGCTTATTACACGGCCGCGATCGTCGTGTTCGCCGTCTTCGGCTTCACCATGTTCTTTGGCCGCAACTTCGGCGAGACGATGTTCGAGGCGGTGAAGAACAACTACGAGAACGAGGTGCTGGTCGCGCAATTGATGAACGAGAAGCGGGTCGCCGATGAAGCGCGCCGCGCGGCCGAGGATGCGACCCGATCGAAGACCAAGTTCTTTGCCGCTGCCAGCCACGACTTGCGCCAGCCGCTGCAGGCGATCGGGATCTACTGCTCGCTGCTGAAGAAACGCGCGCAGGGACCCCTGGAACCGCTGGTCAAGAACCTGTCGAATGCCGTCGACTCGCTGTCGAAGCTGGTCGAGGAACTGCTCGAGATCTCGCGCCTCGACGCCGGCGCGATCCAGCCGCGCATGCAGCAGGTGCTGATCGACGAGATGTTCACGGCGCTGGAGCAGGAGTTCGGGCCGCAGGCAGCCGGCAAGGGGCTCGGCCTGCGCGTGCGGCACATGGGGATTGCGGTCGAGTCCGATCCGGTCCTGCTGGCGCGGGTGCTGCGCAACCTGCTCGGCAATGCGCTGCGCTACACGACCAAGGGTGGCGTGCTGCTGGGAGCGCGCCCGCGCGGCGGATTGATCAGCATCGAAGTGTGGGACACCGGGCCCGGGATCCGCAAGGAGGAACTGGACCGCATCTTCGAGGAGTTCTACCGTGGCGAAAGCTCGCGCGGCGAAGCGGCGAGCGGATTCGGACTCGGGCTTTCGATCGTCAAGCGCATCTGCTCGGTCCTCGGCCATCCTTTGATCGTGACGACGCGACCTGGCTCGGGCACCGTGTTCCGGGTCGAGGTCCCGCTGTCGGCGTCGCCGCGGCGCGCTGCGCGCAGCGCCAACGAGCTCAGCGATGCGTCGCTGCGGTCTCTGACCGGCCACACGCTGGTGCTGATCGAGGACAACGAAGAGATCCTGAACAGCATGAGCAACCTGCTGCGCTCGTGGGGCGCGGAGGTCGTGGCAGCGACTGGTTTCACCGATTCTCTGGCGGCCGAGCTGAAGGCAAGCAAGCGCATCGATCTGATTCTCGCCGACCAGAATCTGCGCGATTCGATCACCGGCGTCGAGGCCGCGTTCCGCGTGCGGGAGATCGTCGGATTCCCGGTCCCGATCGTGATGCTGACCGCGGTGCTGGGAACCGAAGTGGTGGCGGAGTTCCAGCGTACGCTGCAGCGCTATCTGCAGCAGAGCCCGCAGCTGGCATCGATCATTGCACGCAGCCGCGTCGAAGAGCCGATCGTGCTGCAGAAACCGGCGAACGCGATCGTGCTGAACAACCGGATCGCGGGTGCGCTCGGGCTGCTCGTGACCGGACTGCCGCTCGTGACGCGCCAGCCCACCGAAGTCAGCGTCACCGGCTGACGGGACTGGAGTCGGTCAGCCGACGTCGTAACCGTTGCGCCGTGCGGCGAGCAGGGCCTCGGTCCGGTTCGAGGCGCCGAACGCCCGGTAGATCGCGGTCACGTGCGTCTTGACCGTTCCTTCGCTCAATCCTAGCTCGCGGCAGATGATCTTGATCGGCGAGCCGCGGGCCAGCAACTGCAGGACCTGCTCCTGGCGCTCGGTGAGCTGGACACGCCCGGAAGTCGGCCGCCCCAGCATGTCTCGGCCGCGCTCGGGCAGGCCCAGCATGGTCGCTCCGCGCGTTGCATCTTCGAGCAGGTCGGCCGGGATGTAGACCCCGCCTGACATTACGAAACGCACCGCGTTGATCAGCGTTTCGGTCGCCATCGACTTCGGCAGGAACCCCGCCGCACCGAGCTGCAGCACGCGCATGACCGTTCGCTGGTCCTGGACTCCGGACAGGACGAGAATTTTCAGCTCGGGCGCGCGCCCGGTCAGGGTCTCAAGCAGTGCGGTGCCCGTCGTGCCGGGCAGCCCGAGGTCCAGCAGCATCAGATCCGCATCCGGGTGCGCCTCGACCAAGCGCTCGGCACCCGCCGCGTCGCCGGCAACATGGATTTCGGCCGTCGGGTCGAGGTCGTGCAGCAGCGCCGTCATCGCGTTGGTGATCAGTGCATGGTCGTCTACCAGCAGTATCTTCATGGGGCGCCTGTGGATGCTGTAATAGTTATGGAGAGTTCCGAACAGCTGAACGCCACAGTAGGGTCAGCGGTCGTGCCGCCCGCATTCTAGCGACACATGTCCGTGATGATCGCGGATTGGGCATTCGGTCGCCGGTCACGCAATCACGCCGCACACGGGCGAACCGTCGCGGCCGCGAGGCTGGCCCGTTCGCGTGCGATCTGTATCGAGTCCGCGCGTGCCAGCGCCACACCCATCCGGCGCTTGACGAAAGACTCCGGCTTGCCGAACAGGCGCAGATCGCTGCCCGGAATCCCGAGGGCCTCGCCAACACCTTCGAAGACCAGGGCCTGCGCGTCGACGCCGCCATAGATCACGTGACTCGCACCCGGATTGCGGAGCGATGCGTCCACCGGCAGGCCGAGCAGCGCGCGCGCATGCAATTCGAACTCGCTTTGCCACTGGGTACACAAGGTGACGAGCCCGGTGTCGTGGGGACGGGGACTGACCTCCGAGAACCAGACCTGGTCACCCTTCACGAACAGTTCGACGCCGAAGATGCCGAGGCCGCCCAGGTCCTCCGTCACGCGCCGCGCGTAATCGCGGGCTTTCGCGAGGGCTGCCGGGCTCATCGGATGCGGTTGCCAGCTTTCTACGTAGTCTCCCTTGACCTGTACGTGGCCTATCGGTTCGCAGAAATGGGTCGCCACGGTGCCATCGGGCGCCAGCGCGCGCACGGTGAGTTGCGTGATCTCGTATTCGAAGTCGATGAATCCCTCGACGATGACGCGGCCGAGCGCGACGCGCCCGCCGGCATTCGCATAGTTCCACGCCGCCTCCAGTTCCTCGAAGCTGTCGACCTTCGTCTGTCCCTTGCCGGACGACGACATCACCGGCTTGACCACGCAGGGCAGGCCGGTTGCGTCGCGCACGGCCGCCTGCAGTTCGGGCAGCGAATCGGCGAAACGATAGGGAGACGTCGGCAGGCCGAGCGCCTCCGCTGCGAGCCGCCGTATGCCTTCCCGGTTCATCGTCAGGTTGGCCGCGCGCGCGGTCGGGATCACGCGTGCTATGCCTTCGCGCTCGATATCGATCAGCGCCTGGGTGGCGATCGCCTCGATCTCGGGCACGACGACGTGCGGCCGTTCCTTCAGGATCAACTCGCGCAGAGCCGCCGGATCCGCCATGTTCAGCACGTGGAAGCGGTGCGCGACCTGTTGGCCGGGTGCATTCGCGTAGCGGTCCGCCGCGATGGTCTCAACGCCAAGGCGCTGGAGGGCGATGATGACCTCCTTGCCCAGTTCGCCGGCGCCGAGCAGGAGAACGCGCGTGGCCGCTGGCGAAAGGGGGGTGGCAAGGGCTGCCGCCTTCAGTTCGGCGGTCACTGGGCCCACCATCGGCAAATTGCAGTTGACATAATACACATTATGCGCACCTAACAAGACTTCAAGTAATTTCTCAACTAAAGTTAATAACTCAGTTCAAATACATATTCTTAAACATTGAATAAACGATGAAAATTCGACGATGTCCATTCGCCGATGCGGAGTCTGTCTACACCCTTCAGCTCCGCTATGACGTCCGCCACGAACGGAACGAACCCCGGCTCGTTCGCTCGGCCGCGGTGCGGCACCGGAGCGAGATACGGAGCGTCGGTTTCGATCAGCAGCCGCTCCGCCGGGATCGCCGCGGCAATTTCGCGCAGGTCGCCGGCATTCTTGAATGTCACGATGCCCGAGAACGAAATCAGAAAACCCAGGTCGAGCGCCTGCCGCGCGAACTCCATGGTCTCGGTGAAGCAATGCATGACACCGCCGACTTCGCCAGCGCGCTCTTCCCGCATGATCTGCAGCGTGTCCGCGGCCGCCGCCCGCGTGTGAATGACCAGTGGAAGTCCGGCCTCGCGAGCGGCCCGGATATGGACGCGGAAGCGTTCGCGCTGCCAGTCCAGTGGCTCCTTGAGCCTGAAGTAGTCGAGGCCGGTTTCTCCGATCGCGACGACTCTGGGCTGACGCGACAACCTGACCAGTGTCGCGACGTCCGGCTCCTGTCCGTCCCGGTAATCCGGGTGCACGCCGACCGATGCCCAGATGTTCGGCCGCGCTTCGGCCAGCCCGACGACCGCCGGAAACTCCTCCAGCGTCACGCATACGTTGAGCGCCCCTTCGACTCCGGCCGTGCGCATGCGGCCGAGTACGCCTTCGATGTCGCTCGCGAGCTGGGGAAACGACAGATGACAGTGCGAGTCGATGAACAACGGCCGGAGGCGCCGAGGCGCGTCAGATCGTATGCGTCGGCCGCGCCGACTTCAGCGCCGTGCCCAGGATGTCTTCGATGCGACTGCGGGCAAGGTGGCCGCTCTCGTCGCCGGGAAAATGCACGCCGATCCCGGGCTGGCGCTGGCCGCCGCCGGGCGGGCTGATCCAGACCACGCGGCCGGCGATCGGCAACTTGGTCGGGTCGTCCATCAGCGTGAGAATGAGGTAGACCTCGTCGCCGAGCTGGTACGGCTTGTTGGTCGGCACGAAGATCCCGCCGTTCTTCAGGTACGGCATGTACGCCGCGTACAGCGCGGCCTTTTCCTTGATCGCCAGCGACAGGACCGCGGGTCGCGCGCCGGCGCCCACCATCGTGGCGGTGCCGCTTCCTCCTAGGGTTCCGGGTCCGTGTGCGGAAGACATTTGCGTTGGTCGGATCGATCAGCCAGTTTGGGCCAGACTACGTCGGTACTGCAGCAGCAGCGACTCCACCACCAGCCGGCCATTGAGCGGGTGGTCGCGACTGCCTTGTGCCCGAGTCAATGCCGACGCCCAGCTCCACAAAGCACTGCCGGCAGAACGCTGTGCCAACCGGGCGATGCTGGCTTGCCGCGAAGGATGATACCTAACCGAGCCGGCCGCGCGATATGCGAGCAGATCCCAGCACCAGCGCTGCAGCAGGGCGAGCGCCGGCGGCGCGGAGACGTCACGAGGAATTCGCCGCGCGATCTCGGCGGGCTCCAGTGCATCGCCGCGCTCGAGCAGATCGAACAGCAGTTCCCGGTGTCCCGCCTCCAGGGCCGCTCCAGCCAAATTTTCCAGCGCGGCAATCGGTGCGCCACCGGCCTCGGCCAGCGCAGCTTCGGCCCCATCGACGCCCTGCCCGGAAAGCCATGCGAGCGCCGCTCCCCGATCCGGGGCCATGACGCGAACCAGAACACAGCGCGAGCGGATCGTCGGCGGAAGCTCGTCGAGGGCATCAGCGACCAGCACGAACAGCGTCCGCTCGGGTGGCTCTTCGAGCAGCTTCAGCAGCGCGTTCGCCGCCGGGGCCGTAAGCGCTTCGGCCGGCGCCAGCAGGATCAACCGACCGCCGCCGCGGTGCGTGGCCACGGTCGCAAAATCGGTCAACGCGCGGACCTGATCGATCCGTATCTCGCGGCTCGCCTTGGCCGGCTTGTCCGACTCGGCCGTCTCGCCGGCAGTCTCGTCGTCGATCTCATCGGCCGCGCGTCCTGGGCGCAACCCCTTGAGGGCGTCGGGCAGCACGAAACGAAAGTCGGGATGGCTGCCCGCCTCCATCAGCACGCAGCCGGGACACTGGCCGCAGGCGCGCCCATCTGCGCCCGGCCGCTCGCAAAGCGCTGCCTGCGCCAATTCGAATCCCAGGCTCTTCTTGCCGATGCCGCGCATTCCGTGCAGCAGGATCGCGTGCACGTCGCGCTGCCGCAGGGATTGCAGTGCCTGCCACGCGGCTTCGTGCCATGGCAGGTGTCTGGGCAGCATCAGCTCGCGATCCATGGGGCAAGACGCGCGGCGATGTCGCATCGGATCGACTCGATTTCGGCTGCGCCGTCGAGGACGACGAATCGCTGCGGATATCGCGCCGCCCGCGCGAGGTACGCCGAGCGCACGCGGGAGAAGAAATCCCGTTGCTCCGCCTCGAAGCGGTCGGCCGCTCGCGCACCCGCGAGACGTTGCGCGGCGACCGACGGATCGATGTCGAACAGCAATGTGAGATCCGGCTGAAGGTCCGGATGGACCCATCTTTCCAGCGATTCGACGAAACCTTCCGGCAGACGCCGGCCGCCGGACTGGTAGGCGTAGGTCGCGTCGGTGAAGCGATCGCACAGAACCCAGCGACCGTGCGCAAGCGCCGGCTCGATCACGAGCGCCAGATGCTCCGCGCGCGCGGCGAACATCAGAAGCGTCTCTGCACGGGCCGTCATCGCCTGGCGCAGCACCAGCTCGCGCAGCTGTTCACCCAGCGCGGTGCCGCCAGGCTCCCGCGTCACCACGACTTCCCTGCCCGCGCGCTGCAATTCGCGCGCAACGAAATCGATGTGCGTGCTCTTGCCGGCGCCGTCGATGCCTTCGAACGTGATGAAGCGGCCGCGTACGCTCATCGCTTTGCTCCGAGCTGGTACTTCGCCACGGCGCGATTGTGCTTCTCGAGCGTTTCCGAAAACTCCGATGTGCCGTCGCCGCGCGCGACAAAGTACAGGTCGCGCGTCGGTTGCGGCTGCAGTGCGGCTTCGATCGACGCGCGGCCTGGCAGCGCGATCGGTGTCGGTGGCAGGCCGGTTCGCGTGTAGGTGTTGTACGGCCCGTCGGCGACGAGATCGCGCTTGCGCAGATTTCCGTCGAACTGTCCCCCCAGTCCGTAGATCACGGTCGGATCGGTTTGCAGCGGCATGCCCTTTTGCAGCCGGTTGACGAACACACCGGCGATCCGGCGGCGCTCGTCGGTCTGCCCGGTCTCCTTCTCGACAATCGACGCCATGATCAGTGCCTGGTAGGGCGACTCGTACGGAAGTCCTGCGGCACGACTTTCCCACGCCCGCTGCAGTGTCGCCGCCTGCGCGCGATACGCGCGCCGCAGCAGATCCAGATCGCTGGTTCCGGATTCGAACACGTACGTGTCCGGCGCGAAAAGCCCTTCCGCACGCGCCTCCCCGGCGCCGATCGCCTTCAGCAGGTCGCTCTCGGACATCGCCGCGCTGTCGTGCCTGAGGTCGGGATCGGCCGCCAGCGCTGCACGCAGGTCGCGCAGCGTCCATCCTTCGATCAGCGTGATGCGCTCGCGCAGCGTGTCGCCGGCGCGCAGCTTGTCGAGCAACTGGTGCAGCGACGCGCCGCGCAGGATCTCGTAGCGGCCGGCGCGCAACGACTGCGTCACCCGCGTCGCCCGCGCCGCGATCACGAACAGCGTCTCGTTGATGTCGATGCCTGCCGCCTGCAGCTGGCGCGCGATCGCGCGCGTGGAAGCACCGGGTGCGATCCTGAATTCGACGCGCTCGCCCGGCATCGGCAGTGCCTTTTCATACGCATTCCACACCCATGCGGATACTCCCGCCGCGGCGGCCAGCGCGGCCACGACGAACAGGACGAGAAGACGACGCAACGACAACGGAATCGGTCCCGGTGAACGATCGGACCTATGATACTTTTTCACGCGACTTGAACGCCCTTTCTTCGCCGCCATCATGTCGACCATGGAAAGCGATTCGATCGCGCCTCCGTCCGGAGGCACCTGGACCTGCGAGCGGGATCCGCTGCGCGCCTGCCTTACCGAGCCGGTCGCGGCAGACGTCGATGACCTCGGCGTGATCGCGGTTGAAGGACCCGACGCTGTGGCCTTCCTGCAGGCGCAGCTGACCAATGACGTCGCGGGCCTCGATGCGCGGCGAGTGCAGTTGAACGGCTATTGCTCGCCCAAGGGGCGGCTGTATGCGGTCTTCTACAACTGGCGCGATGCCGATGCGGTGTATCTGCAGCTTCCACGCGAGATCCTGCCCGCGGTCATGAAGCGTCTGTCGATGTTCGTCCTGCGCTCGAAGGCGCGGCTCCGCGATGCGAGCGTCGAGTGGAGCTGCGTTGGATTGGTCGGACCGGGCAGCGCGGCAATGCTCGCGGAGCTTGCGCCCGACACGGCGGATGCCGGACAGACCGCCGTGCTGGCCGACGGATCGCGCATCGCTCGCCTGCCGGCGTCGCCCCAGGTTGGCGAACGGTTCATGCTCCTGCAGCGCAGGCCGGGCTCGAATGCGCTTGCCGATGCGATCGCCGCCGCGAGGCGCGGTCCGGGCGCGGTCTTCTGGTGGACGCAGATCGACGCCGCCATTCCGGGCGTGTTCGCGGCGACGCAGGAAAGATTCGTCCCGCAGATGATCAACCTCGAGGTCCTGGGTGGCGTGAATTTCAGGAAGGGCTGCTATCCGGGTCAGGAAGTGGTCGCTCGCAGCCAGTACCTTGGCAAGCTGCGGCGGCGGATGCAGGTCGGCCACACGGATGGCGCAACCCGCGCGAGTGCCGATGTCTTTGGGGCGGAGGGCGACGAGCCGATCGGCACTGTCGTGATGGCCGCGTCGGCCCCGCAGGGCGGCATGGACCTGTTGTTCGAGTGTCCGGCCGAGCGCGCCGCCGGATCATTGCATCTCGGCAGTTCATCGGGCCCGACGCTGGCGACGCGGCCGCTACCGTATGCTCTGGTCGACGTCACCGCGTGAACGAAATGCAGCACTGGTACGTTTATTACAAATTGCCGCGTGAGCGATTCGGAGAGACCGCAGCGCAGGTGCGCGCGATGATTGACTTGCTTGGAACGTCGGCCGCGGTGAAGGGGCGGCTGCTGAAGCGCGACGATGGCGACCAACAGAGCATTACGCTGATGGAACAGTACGACAGCATCGCCGATCCGGGCGCGTTCGCCGCCGAACTCGCGGCCGCGCTGCGCAGTTCCGGATTGCCAGCCGAACTGATTGCCCTGCGGCGCGTCGAACGGTTCGAGGACGTCTGAATGTGCCTGGCCGTCATTGCGTGGCAGTCGCACCCCGAGTATCCGCTCGTGGTGGTCGCGAATCGCGACGAGTTCTACACGCGCAGCACGCGCGCAGCGGCGTGGTGGGGGCAGAACGTTTCGCTGCTGGCCGGGCGCGATGAGGAGGCCGGCGGCGCGTGGTTCGGCATCAACCGGCGCGGACGTTTCGCGCTGCTGACGAATGTCCGCTCGCCGGCGGAGCGCAATCCGCACGCGCCGTCGCGCGGGGCGGTGGTTCTGGCGTCGCTGCAATCGCACGAGTCGATCGGCGAATGGCTGCGCGACCTGTCGCCGCGCGCGCAGGTCTTCAACGGCTTCAATCTGCTGGTCGGCGATCCGCTCGACCTGGGCGTGCGACAGCCGGGCGAACTGCACTACTTCTCCAATCGCCTGAGCGCCGAAACCACTCTGCTGCAGCCGGGCATTTACGGGCTCTCCAACGCATCGCTCGATTCACCGTGGCCGAAAGTCACCCGCACGGTCAGCCGGTTCGCCACCCAGATCGCGCAAAAGATCAGCATCGATGCGCTGCTGCATATGATGGCGGACCGCTCCGTAGCGACGGACCGCGAACTGCCCTCGACCGGCGTGCCGCTCGATTGGGAGCGCGCGCTGTCCGCGGTGCAGATCCGTGCCAACGGCTACGGGACGCGTTCCACCACGGTGCTGACCGTTCGCGCCGACGGGGTGGCGAACTTCGTCGAGCGGACGTTCGATCCAAGCGCGCCCGACCAGCACGCGGACCGGTTCTTCGAGTTCACGATCGGCGCGGGGCAGCGAGTGTCGACCAGCCTCGGCGGTCCGCGCGCCAAGTAACGGCGCCCCGCCGCCTAAAGGCGCAGCCGCATCGTAAGGTGCGGAATCCCGGCGTCATCGTAGGGGACCCCCTCCTCGCGGAAGCCCAGCCGCCGGTAGAAGTCGAGTGCGTGCATCTGCGCGCTCAGCACGACTTCGACGTGACCGCGCTCGCGCGCGGCCTGCAACATGCTCCGTATCAGCGCGGCACCGACGCCGGCTCCGCGCGCCTCGCGCAGCACCGCGACCCGCCCGATATGACCGTCCGGAAGCAGGCGCGCGGTACCGATCGCGCGCTGTTGCGGATCGCGGGCAACCGCATGCAGCGATCGCGCATCCCACTCGTCGACTTCGAGGTCGGCGGGGACCTTCTGCTCGCCCACGAACACGGCAAAGCGGATCGGCAGGACCTCGGCCCGCAGACGCTCCCAGTCGCCGAGTTCAATCGCCGGCTCAACCCGGTTCACGGGCTTCCACGGGAGCGCGCAGTTCGAAGCGCCGGATTGCCTCGCGCAGGGCGGGCGGCAGCGGCGCCGGTCGGCGCGTGCTCGGGTCGACGTTCACGTACACGAGCTCCGCATCGATCAGCGACGCGGCCGTCTCGCCCTTGCGAAAGATTTCGATCGCGAATCCGAGGCTGCTTCGTCCGAGGCGTGCGGCACGACCGCACACCTCCAGTTCGTCGTCGTACAGCGCGGGCGCGTGGTATTCGATCGTGATCTTGCGCGCGAACACGTCGCTGCCGATCTTCAGGAAGTCTTCCGGATAACGCATGCCGATCGCACGCCAGTACTCGGTCAGGCAGACGTCGCAGTACGTCAGATAGTGGCCATTGAAGACCACGCTCTGCATATCGACCTCTGCCCAGCGGACACGCAGGCCGATCCGATGCCGGAAGTCCGCGTATGCCACGCCCGCCCCCTATTTCGCGCCTTTCGCGGCGTCGCCGCCAACGACGATGATCATACGGTCGGTCGCGATGTATTTGCGAAACGCGGCGTTGACCTGGTCGAGCGTCAGCGCGCGGATGCGATCCTCGATCTGCTTGTCGAACGCATAGGTACGGTCGGCGTCGAGCAGCCGCAGCCAGCCACCCGCCAGTCCGCCGTCCTGCGCGCGGCCAAGCTCCCGCTCGCGCAGCAGCCCGCGGCGTGCGTTGTCGAGTTCGTCCGCGGTGAAGCCGTCGCGGCGCGCCCGCTCGATCTCGTCCCGGATCGACTGCTCGACGCGCCCGATGTTCTGCGGAGCCGCAATCGCGACAAAGCCGATCGTGCCGGCGTCCGAGTAGGCGTCGACGTTGACGCCGGTGCCGATCGAATAGCTCAATCCCTGCTTCTCGCGCACGCGGTTCCAAAGCCGGTTGCCGCCACCGCCGGAGCCTCCGAACATGTAGTTGGCCAGCAGCAGCGCGGGGTAGTCCGGGTCGCCGTCGCGCATGCGCAGCGGGATGCGCGCACGAAAGACGGCGTTCTCCTTGTCCGGCGTATTGACCGCCAGCCGCACGGCCTTGATGTCCGCGTAGTCGCGCACCACGCGCTCATACGGCGCCTTCGACTTCCAGCCGGCGAACGCGTCGCGCAGCGTCTTTTCGACCGCGGCGGCATCGAAATCGCCGACCACCGCGATTTCTCCCCGCGCGGTGCCGAAGAAGTCGCGGTGAAACGCTTTCACATCGTCCAGCGTGGTCCGCTTGATCGCGTCGATCCATTCCTCGGTCGAGTAGACGTAGCGTGGATCGCCCTTCGGATAGGTATTGAACTGCCGCCGCAGCACTTCGAACGAACGCTGGTCCGGATCGTTGATCGCCTCCTCGGCGTTGACGATGACCTCGCGCTTCAGCTGCTCGAACTCCGCGGCCGGAAAGGTCGAGTCGTGCAGCAGGTGCGCGGTGAGGCGCAGCGCGGCGTCCAGATGCGCGCGGTCGGTGCGGAAGGCCAGCAGACCGCCCTGCATCTTCAGCCGCGTGCGCTCGTCGGCGATCTGCTGCCGCGTGAACCGGTTGGTGCCGCGCGTGAGCATCGCATTCGCGAGTTGAGCGGCCGCTTCGCGCCCGAACAGGGACTTCGCGTCGCCCCAGTCGAAGTTCATCGCGACGTTGACGGTCTGTCCGCGCGTCGCCTTCGGCAGCAGCGCGACATTCAGGTCGCCGATCCTGATCCGGCGCGTGCGCGCGTCGATGTTCGACTGCGAGACGTCGAACGCCTCTCCGGCCGCCACCACGGCGCGCGGCTGCAGGCCTTTCAGGACCTCGGCGACCGTCGGCGCTGCCGGCACGTCGACGCGCTGTGGCGCATCTTCCGGGATGAACAGCGCGACGGTGCGGTTGTCGCGCTCGAAGTAGCGGTGCGCGGCCGCGGCGACCGACGCCGACTGCACGGCCTGCATCGCATTGCGGAACTGGAAGAACAGCCGCCAGTCCCCGAGCGCCATGTATTCGGACAGCTGCACGCCGATCGCCTGCGGGTCGTTCAGCGTCCTCTCGGCAGCGGTTTCCGCCTGCCGGCGGATCCGTTCCATCTCCTCGTCAGTGGGCGGCGTGCGCGCCAGGCTGCCCTCGACGACCTCGATCAACTTGTCGCGCACCGGTCCAATCGGCTGCCCCTTGGGGACCACGGCACCGAACGCGATGAAGCCGGGATCCCGCGTGGTCCAGTCGAAGCCGAACACCTCGGAGGCCATGCCGGTTTCGACGAGCTCCTTGTGCAGGCGGCCGGTTGGCGTCGCGCTCAGCACCCGGGTCGCAAAGTCGAGGGCGCGCTTGTCCGGGTGCAACGCCGACGGCCCCTTGTATCCCACCACCACGAGTTGAACGTCGCCCTTGCGGCGCACGGTGACGCTGCGTTCGCCGTCCTGCGTCGGTTCCACCGTCCATAGCACCGGCAGCTTGCGCGTCGGCTTCGGGATCGCGCCGAAGTACTGCGCGACCCATTGCAGGGCCTTTGCCGCCTCGAATTTCCCGGCGATCAGCAGCACCGCATTGTCGGGCTGGTAGTAGGTCCGGTAGAACGCCTGCAGGTTCTCGATCGAGACGTTCTCGATGTCGCTGCGGTTGCCGATCGGCAGCTTGCCGTAGTTGTGCCAGTCGTACATCACTGCTGCCAGGCGCTTGACGAGCACGTTGCCCGGATCGTTCTCGCCCATTTCGTACTCGTTGCGCACGACGGTCATCTCGCTGTCGAGATCCTTGCGCGAGATGAACGAGTTGACCATCCGGTCCGCTTCGGTCTCGATCGCCCAGTGCAGGTCCTCGTCGTTGGCGTTGAATACTTCGAAGTAATTGGTGCGGTCGAAGCTCGTGGTGCCGTTGATCTGGAAACCGCGCTTCTTGTACTGCTCCCAGATCATCGGGTTCTTCGGCGTGCCCTTGAACATCAGGTGCTCGAGCAGGTGCGCCATGCCGGTTTCGCCGTAGCTCTCCATGCGCGAGCCGACCAGATAGGTCACGTTCACCGTGATGGTCGGCTTCGACGCATCCGGATACAGCAGCACGCGCAGGCCATTCTCGAGCCGGTATTCGCTGATGCCTTCGAATTCGACGCCGCGCTGCACCCCGGCGGGCAGCGCGCCCTGCGCGACGGCGACCTGGGCCAGCAGCAGGCCAAGAACGAACAGCAGACGATTCAGCTTCAGCATTTGCACCCGATCGAGGTTGATGACTGCGCCGGCGCGCTTCAGCGCGGCGCGGATTCTGCCATGCGAAGTTCAGCGGCAAGGCAGCCATTTGCGAACGCCAGACGCGGACCGCGCCACTTCGGCGGATCGCTGCTTTCGTCGCAGCACGAACGCGTTCGACCTGCCGTGGCGCGTTCGGTTCAGCCGGAATGTCAGGCCGCGCCGGCCGGCCGCACCATCGGGTTGGACGCGAACGGATCCGACGGCACTCCGCCGGCCAGGATCGCTGAGAAGCGCGCGTCGACCGCCGTCATGATCTTCGGGTGGGTGAATACATAGAAGCGATTGGCGCGGACTGCGTCGAACGTCAGGTCAGCCACCTCCGCCGCGGTCATCCTGCCCGACGACACCGCCTTCTCGGACGCCGCCTGCGCCATCCTCTGCGACGCGGTCGGCGGCGCGCCCGGCGCGAGTTCGGCGGGACGATTCCGATGCGAATGGGCGATGCCGGTCGGCACGAAAGCGGGGCACAGCACGGACACTCCGATCGTCGACTTCGCCAGCGCGAGGTCGTGATAGAGCGTTTCGGTCAATGCCACCACTGCGTGCTTCGACACGTTGTAGACGCCCATCAGCGGCGGGCAGAGCAGTCCGGCGATCGACGCGGTGTTGACCACGTGCCCCGGCTCGCCCCGTGCGTTCGCCGCGATCATGCGCGGCAGGAAGTGGCGGATGCCGTGCACGACGCCCATCAGGTTCACGCCCAGGATCCAGCGCCAGTCGCTCTCGTCGTTCTCCCACACGTAGCCGCCGCCGCCGACGCCGGCGTTGTTGAACAGCAGGTGCGCGGCACCGAACTCGGCAAAGCTGCGGTCGGCAAGTGCCTTGACCTGGTCGCCGTCGGCGACATCGACCACGTCGGCGATCAGTTGCGCGCCGGCGAAGCGCAGTTCGCGTACCGTCTCCTCGAGCACCGCTGCCTGCACGTCGGCCAGCACCAGCCGCATCCCGAGCCGATGCGCAAGGCGCGCGAA
>JBLMYK010000268.1:0-3897 GCA_050258235.1 Gemmatimonadota bacterium
GCCACGAGCGGCGAGGAAGCGCGCGGCATGTTTGCCCACGGCGCCGAAACCCTGGATCGCCACGCGTGCACCTTTGATCTCGATGCCGACATGACGCGCGGCGAGATCGGCGCAGTGCACGAGCCCCCACCCTGTCGCGCCCGGTTCGTCGAGCGGAATTCCGCCGATCGCGGCCGGCAGCCCGACGGCGCGACCGATCTCGTCCTTCACCCAGGCCATGCAGGTTTCATCGGTTCCCATGTCGGGGCCGAAGATGTAGTCGGTTTCGTTGCGCAACGCGTGCGCAAAGGCGCGCAGCAGTGCCTCCTTGCGCGGAGGCGGCATGCGCGGGTCGCCCCACAGCACCGACTTGCCGCCACCGTGCGGCAGGCCCGCGGCCGAGTTCTTCAACGTCATTGCCCGCGCGAGCCGGCAGCACTCCTCGACGGAAACATCCGGTGCGATTCGCAGCCCGCCGATCGATGGCCCGCGCGCGACGTTGTCGACAACGAGCATCGCTCGCAAGCCAAGCGCAGGCTCGCGAACATGAATGATCCTGGCTGGCCCGAGTTCATCGCCGAGTGCGTCGGTATCCGTCATAAGCTCCTTTCGCAGTCGACTCGACTTCCGTTTCAAGAATCAGCCGGGCGGAGCTGACGAAATTGACACACGTCAACGGCTCAGCGTCGGACTGCCGGCGCGGAACGAAGGATTGCGCGGCGGCTGGCAGCCAGCGCTGCGCATGCGAACATGCGATCGCCGCCCGACTGAATCGAGGCGTGGAGAAGACAAGATGACCAAGTGGCTTCTAGCGGGCGTACTGGCGTTCGCAGTCGCGGGCAAGGTCCATGCCGATGATGCACTGAAGTCGGTTATCGCCGGTCCGCAGCGCAGCCAGGAGAATGTCGCGCGAGACCGGTGGCGGCATCCCTACGAAACGCTGACGTTCTTCGGCATCCGGCCGGACATGACCGTGGTCGAGATCAGTCCCGGCGCAGGTTGGTACACGGAGATCCTGGCCCCGTACCTGCGGGATCGGGGCCGACTGATCCTGGCGGCTGACGATCCGCAGTCCGGCGTGGAGTATCGGCGCCGCAGCGCGGAACGGCTGCGCAGCAAGCTCGCTGCGCAACCGGCCGTGTATGGCCGAGCGCAAGTCGCCGTGTTCGAGCCGCCCGCCAAGCTGAGCTATGCGGCGCCCGGCAGCGTCGATCTGGTACTGACGTTTCGCAACGTGCACAACTGGGCGGCAGCCGGCGATGACGTCGTGCGGGCCGTGTTCAAGAGTGCTTACGACTGCCTGAAGCCCGGCGGCGTCTTCGGGGTGGTGGACCATCGTCTGCCGGCGGATCGCATTCAGGAACGCGGGGCGCGCAGCGGTTACTTGCAGGTCGCCTACGTGCGGCGGATTGCCGAAAGCGTCGGCTTCCTCCTGGAGGCGGCATCAGAGGTGAACGCGAACCCCGCAGACACGGCGGACCATGAGGGAGGCGTCTGGGCACTTCCACCTGCCCTCACCCACAAGGAAAAGGACCGCGCCCGCTACGAAGCCATCGGCGAGAGCGACCGCTTCACGTTGAAGTTCGTCAAGCGCTGACGGCGCTGTTACGACTTGGCCCCGGGCGCCGCTGCGACGACCTTGCCGTCTTGCACGGGCAACGTGGCGCCCGGCTTGGACGTCGTCCTGATCACGCCCTCCTTGCCTGCCAGGCGATACGTCACGTCGTAGCCAACCAGCTTCTGCGACGTGTCGTTGACCGTCTTGCAGCGGTGTTCGGTCGTTGTGACGACATCCTTCTGCTGCATGTTCTTCTGGACCTGATTGCCGGCGTACGCCCCGGCCGCCGCCCCGGCCACGGTAGTCACCGTCTTGCCACGGCCGCCGCCAAGCGTGTTGCCGAGCAATGCACCGGCAACGCCGCCGATGACTGTCCCGGCGACACGGTTGGAGTCCTTCACCGGGGCCTGCTTCTGTACCTGCACGTCCTCGCATACCTCGCGCGGGGTCACGACCGTCTCCTTGACTTCTTTCACCGCGACCACCTGGGCGACTTTCGGCTGCGTCAACGCGCGATAGCCGGTGACACCACCCGCCGTCAGCACGACCATCGCGATGCCGCCAATCACGATGCCTTTGATCATGGAACTGTCCATCGAACGCTCCCTTCCTGAGTGAGTTACCTGCGCTGGCCCGCGGGTGGCCTCTTGTGTCTCGATTGAAGCAATTGACGAAGACGGCCGCAATCAGCCTTGTCTGACAAAGCTGACGCGTTTACGTCACATCCGATGGTCGAATACAGCTGTCGCGCGTGTGGTCTTCAACGTCGATCGCCGCCAGACAGATGTCCCGCTTCAGCGGAGCGGATCGAACGACGCGCTTGCGCCCGACAGAAATCTGCGTTCGCGGCGGGTCGAGCCCGCCGGAACGGGGAGCGCTCCTCAGTCAGGTCGCGCCCGGCATGGCCCGACTGGTCCGCGCAATCGAAAGGATCTTGGCGGCGACGCGGGCATCGATCCTGCGCAAGGCGCGGTCGATTGCAGGCCAGTCCATCACCTGGACGTCAGCCAATCGGGTCGACGCGACGCCGGGTTCGGCGCCGTGTTCCGCGGCGACCAGCAGCTTGCTCATGCCAAGCGCGCGTGCCTTGTCGAGCACGCCGGCGGCGCGGGACGCGGTCAGCCGGCCGCGATCGTAGAAGAACGCGTAGTTGCGCGCCGAGTCCTCACGATGGTTCAGCAGCAGCGTGATCGGCCGGGCCGTGTCGGGTGCGCGGCGCACAACGTATCCCCGCGACGCAAACCACGCGACCACGAGCCCGTCGAGCGGCACGTCGAGCTGTCCGTCGCGCAGCGACCAGGGCGACGTCGGCGCCCCGCCCACGCCGCCCGTGATCGTGGAGTAAGTTCCCGCATCACCGAGAAGATTCGTCGGCTGCTCGAACTCGCGCCGCGCGCGCGCGGCAACGGTGTCAGGCTCATCGCTCAGCAGGGCGTTGACGTCGACCCCCTGACCACCGCCCGTTGGCTTGACCATGCGGTCAATCGGCAGCGGCACGGGCTTGGCCAATGATGTCCGCCCGCCCGCGGTCGTCCGGCCCCGTTTCGTCTCCTCACCCAGCAGCACCCGCGACAGCAACTCGTCGGTGCGCGCGCGGCGTTCCGCTCGCTCGCCCTCGACACGTCGTCGCTGCGTACTTCGCCGCCACACCAGCGCCAGCACGGCGACAACCAGCAGAGCCAAAACCACGTAAACCCACATCCCCCTGCACCCTCCAGCATTCATTGTCGCAAGCGAGATCCGGTCGCAGCCGATGCACTGCGGGTTCGCGCGATCCGCCGCATCGGGACACAACGGCACGTCGGGTCATTCGCGAACGAAGCGCCCGCACCTGCGTCGCCTGCGTCCCTGGCGAGGCATACGCCCAAATCGCGGGACTCTCGGATCGCCTGCGGCCAGGTCCGGACTCTCCGGCGCTCCAGATGCGACATGCGGAACAACCGATGTGGATGTGGAACTGACATCGCTCGCCGGTCAAGCGCGTGGTCGCGCGAATTTCGGGAAGGATGCGCATTTGCTCGAAGCAGTCGTCGCCAGGTGCATAGCAGTCGCATCCCGCGTTTGCAGTCTCCCCTCGCGCTCTGCCGTTATCGGAGCTTCCACGTTCGAACTTTCGCCGCGTGCCGCTGTCGCGGACGCTTGTGGGCCACAAGTCGGCGAACGGTCGCCGACTGTGCTGCGCGACGGCACGAGGTGTGCCCACCCCATCGGAGGAGACGCCATGACTGCAACCCTGCGACCTGATCCCAGCTTCTATCCTTCACCTCGACTTGCGATGGAGGCGCCGGACGAATCGTTTGCCTACGTTGCGCTGCTTCGCCCGGACAAGACCAAACCCGATGCCCTGGCGGTGGTTGACA
>JBLMYK010000269.1:0-14610 GCA_050258235.1 Gemmatimonadota bacterium
TGGGGTGGATCGTGGTGCGGCGCGCGCCGCGCGGCACCGGCGTGGAGGCGCGCATCGACGCGCGGCTCGCCCCGGCGATCCCGCGCGTGCTTGCGGCGGTCAAGCACGCGTTCGACCTGAACTGCCGGCCCGAAGAAGTGGCCGCTGCGCTCGGGGATCTTGCGCATGCGCATCCTGGACTGCGGCTGCCGGGCGCGTTCGACGCGTTCGAAATCGGGGTGCGCGCCATCCTGGGCCAGCCCAGCACGATTCGTCCCTGCGCGTTCGGCACGGCAAGCGTGCGCCGGTAGCTGCGCGCATCGACTGCCTCCACGCCATCGATTGCGCGCTGGGCGGCGAACTGCAGCAGCGCGTCGAAGTCGTACGGTGCCCGCGTATGCAGGCGGAACACGTGATGGTCGAGCGGGCGCGCCTCGCCGCGCTGGCGCCGCAGCGCGGTCGGACTCAACCGGTAGCGCTGCGCGAACAGTGTGTTCAGCCGGCGCAGGCTGCCGAACCCGGCGGCCATCGCCACGTCGGTCACCGGCATCGCGGTGTCGGTCAGCAGCCGTTTTGCGAGCAGCAGCCGCGCCGTCTGCGCATACGCGACCGGCGTCACGCCGAACTCGGATTCGAACACGCGCCGCAGATGACGATCGGTGACGCCCAGTTGCGCTGCCAGCGAGGCCAGGCTCGCGTCGGCCAGCGCGCCGTCGTCGATCAGGTTGGCGGCCGCGCGGGCAAGCCGTGCCGAGGCGTCCACGCTCGCCAGCCCGGGAGCGAGTTCGGGCCGGCAGCGCAGGCAGGGGCGAAAGCCGGCGCGCTCGGCGGCCGCCGCGCTCGGATAGAAGCTGCAGTTCTCGCGCTTCGGCAGCGGCGCCGAGCACACCGGCCGGCAGTAGATGCGCGTCGACCGCACCGCGGTGAAGAAGCGGCCGTCGAAGCGTGCGTCGCGGGCACGGACGGCGCGGTAACAGGCATCGGCGTCGAGTTGCATGCCGCCACTATGGCCGAAAACGACGTGTCGTGCTCGCCGTTTTCGGACATCGACATCAGGGGTGCGGCCACCTGCGAAAGGACATCAAATCAACCACAGAGAAGACAGCGAGCACAGAGAAGACCAAAACAAGCATCCAGCATTTCTCTGTGCCCCCTGTGTTCTCTGTGGTGAAGACGGCCCTTGATCTCCTGCGACGTCCTCCGCGTCACTTGCCGGAGTAGTTCGCGGCGCGCAGCCGCCGCGCGCGCACCGCCGCGGCCAGCCGTTCCAGCACGGGTACCGTCTCCTCCCAGCCCAGGCAGGCGTCGGTGATCGACTGTCCATACGCGAGCGGCTTGCCGGCGACGAGGTCCTGTCGCCCCGCCACCAGGTGGCTTTCGATCATCACGCCGATGATGCGCGCTTCTCCGGCCTCGAGCTGCTGCGCGATGTCCGCGCAGACCTGGGTCTGGTTCTCGTGCTGCTTGCGGCTGTTGGCGTGGCTGGCGTCGATCATCACGCGCTGCGCCAGCCCGTTGCGCGCCAGTTCCTGGCACGCGGCCTCGACGCTCGCTGCGTCGTGGTTCGGTGCGCGGCCGCCGCGCAGGATCACATGGCAGTCCTCGTTGCCCTTGGTCGACACGATTGCCGAGTGCCCGCCCTTGGTGACCGACAGGAAATGATGCGGCTGCTGCGCGGCGCGGATCGCTTCGGCGGCGATGCGCACGTTGCCGTCGGTGCCGTTCTTGAAGCCGACCGGGCACGACAGGCCGGATGCGAGTTCGCGGTGCACCTGCGATTCCGTCGTGCGCGCGCCGATCGCACCCCAGGCGACGAAATCGGCGATGTACTGGGGCGTGATCATGTCGAGGTATTCGCAGCCGGCGGGCAATCCCTTCTCGTTGATGTCCCACAGCAGTTCGCGCGCGACGCGCAACCCGTGGTTGATGCGGAAACTGCCGTCGAGATCGGGATCGTTGATCAGGCCTTTCCAGCCGACCGTGGTACGCGGCTTCTCGAAATACACGCGCATGATGATTTCGAGTTCGCCCGCGAGGCGGCGGCGCTGCTCGAGCAGGCGATCTGCGTATTCGAGCGCCGCCTTCGGATCGTGGATCGAGCAGGGGCCGATCACCACGAGCAACCGGTCGTCCATCGCGTGCAGGATCCGGTGCGCGGCATTGCGCGCGTCGAACACGGTCTGCGAGGCCTTGTCGGTGCACGGGAACTCGCGCAGCAGGTGCGCGGGCGGGGTGAGTTCCTTGATCTCCTTGATGCGGAGATCGTCGGTCATGTATCTCATCGGCTTGCTTCCGTCCATCTTGGGGCCTGTGGGTCGGGTCGGCCCGCCCGGCGAAAAAAAACCGCCAGGTTATGGGCCTGGCGGTTCGGGTCGGATTCGGTTTCGCTTCTACGTGCGCCGCTCGACTCTTTCCGCCAGTGGCCGGAAAAAGCCATAAAACCAGAAGAAGAAAAAGCGAGCGGAGCGGGAATTCATCGTCTTGCCTGGCTGATGCGGTGTCGACTTTACCCGACTTTGCCGCGCCGCGGCAAGCCGGGCGCGGTCAATCGTCAGAACCGGTAACGCAGCCCGAAATTGGCCGCGTTCGATAGTCCGGCGCCGTAGAACTCCTCTGCGTCGCCGGCCGAGTCGGTCAGCCGGTATCCACCGAACAGCAGGAAATTCGGGGTCAGCGCGTAATTGACGCGCAGCCCGAGGTCCAGGGTCCGCCCGCGCGGCGTCATCAGCCCGTCGGCATCGAACGCAAGGCGCCATCTCGCGGCGAATCGGCCCTCGCCGGCGAAGTGGAGCAAGGGCAGGGAGCCGAAGCGGAGCCGATCGTTCATGCCCAGGCCGGGCCGCAAGTTGTCGCCCAGTTCGCGAATATTGGCCGACAACCCGAGCTTCCATGCCCAATCGTGCTGCGACAGGAAGGTGTATCGATAGGTCGCGCGCGGCGAGTCGAGCCGCAGCGCCGTTTCCGACGACAGGGTCGCCAGCGAGACACCGGGGATCGCTTCCAGCCCGCCGACACCCGCGGTCCAGGTGCTGAACCGCAGTTCATGCCGCGGCGCCAGCGATGCGGTGGCCTCCAGGCGCCACTGCCCGGGCAGCAGCGGCGAACGCAGTGCGCCGCCGCGCGGAGCGTCGGCCAACTGGTAGTCCGCAGAGCTTCCCGTTAGGGGTTCGAAGCCGAGGCCGATCGCGCCGACCTGCGCCGAGGCCGGTAACGCAAGCAGATACAGCAGCGCGCATGGCGCCAGCGCGCGGCCTGTGCGCAGGCCCTGCCCTTGACTAGCCATCATGAGCCATCCCCTCGATTCATCCTGGCTGGAGCCACAACGCAACTGCGGATATTGAAGCGCCGTTGCCCGCAGGTCGGCAATACGTCATTGGCATGAATATTCGCCTTCCTCCCGGTCTGCGCAAGCACTTGCCGCAACAAGGCGCGATTCTTTTGATGTACGGCGCGGTCAGGGTAGGAAAAAGAAGACGGTCAGGTGGAAGAAGACGGGCGCGGCGAAAGTCAGCGCGTCCAGCCGCTCCAGGACGCCTCGCGACAACTGCACGCCGTCGCCGCCCCAGCCTTGAGCGCCCAGGCTGCGCTTGACGGAACTGAGTACCAACCCGCCCATGAAGCCGGCGGTCACGATCGCCGCCGACATCAGCGTCGATTCCGACCAGGTAAAGGGGGTCATCCACCAAAGGGCCGTGCCCAGAAGTGTTGCGCCGATACCACCAAGCAGCACGCCTTCCTTGCTCTTGTTTGGATTGGACCGCAGCGGCGTGCGGCCGAGCGCCGCGCTGGCGACCACCGCCAGCAGTTCGGATACCTGCAGCACCAGCAGGAAGTACAGCAACAGCAGCGCGCCGCGATCCTCGTAGCCCGGCAGTTGCAGGCTGGCGATCGCCGGCGCGTGGCTGACGCAGTACACGCTGATCATCAGGCCCCACTGCACCTTTGCCACGCGCTGCAGGTAATCGACGGTATCCAGCTTCAGTGCCATCACCACCGGTAGCAGCAGAAACACGTACACCGGAATGAAGATGGAAAAGATGCTGTAGCCGCCGCCGGCCACCAGCAGGTATTGCAAGGGGATCACCAGATAGAACGCGATCACGAGTGCCCAGTGATCGCTGGCGCGAATCGGTGTCAGGGCCACGAATTCGCGCAAGGCGAAGAACGACGCGATCGCGAACAGCAGCACGAGCGCGATTTCGCCGACAGCGAACCCGATCGCAAACAGCAGCACGATCAGCCACGACGCGCGAATGCGCCCGTTCAATTGCCCGATCCACGCCAGTTTGTCGAGATCGGTGGTATGCGCCGCAAGCCAGGAGCCGAGCACGGTCGCGGTGGAGATCAGCAGCACCAGGCCGGCCAGGACGACGAGAAAGGTCTCATTGGGCGTCAACGACATGCGGATGGTCTCCATTGGCCAGCGCGATCACCGCGTTCCTTGCCCGCGACAGGAACTGTTCCTTCGATTCGCTCTCGGCCAGCGCGATGGGGGTGCCGAAGCGCACGGTGCAGATGATCGGAACCGGCAACAGCGCACCCTTGGGCATGCTGCGATGCAGGTTCTCCAGGTACACCGGGATCAGTTCCACCTGCGGGAATTCCTTTGCCAGCGTGTACAGCCCGCTCCTGAAGGTTCCGGGCAGCGGCTGCGGCGAGCGTGTGCCTTCGGGGAAGAAGATCAGCGAGAAGCCGTGGTCGAGCGCTTCGCGCAGCGGATCGAGCGGATCTCCGGTGCGGTCGTCGCGGGACCGCTCGATCATCACGACGTTCAGTTCGTCCTGCGCGATGCGGGTGCGCAGCCCGCCGCCGCCCCAGTAATCCTTCGCGGCCACCGGTCTCGTATTCGCGCGCAGTGCGCCGGGCAGGGCGGCCCACAGCACGACGGTGTCCATGTGGCTGGTGTGGTTCGCGAAGTAGATGCGCTGGGCGGCTTTCGGCGAGCATCCGATCCAGCGTGGATAGGCGCCGACCAGCAGGCGCACCAGCCACACGATCGGCGGCATGAACTTCGGAAAGGGGAGTCGCAAGGGTCTTCTCGGCCGATCGCGCTCGCTGCCCGGCGCACGGGCGGTGCGCGGATTATGCGGCCCGCTTCCAGCAACTCGCTTGCGCGCGGTCAGCCGCCGATGCGGCCGCCGGCCGTTCCTCAGCCGGTTCCGCCGACCGTCAATCCCTCGATCCGCAAGGTCGGCTGACCGACGCCGACCGGCACGCTCTGCCCGTCCTTGCCGCACATCCCGATGCCCGGATCGAGCCGCATGTCGTTGCCGACCATCGTCACGCGCGTCAATGCATCCGGTCCGTTGCCGATCAGCGTGGCACCCTTGACCGGTGCGGTGACGCGGCCATTTTCGATCAGGTACGCCTCGGCCATGCTGAAGACGAACTTGCCGTTCGTGATATCGACCTGGCCGCCGCCGAAGTTCGTTGCGTACAGGCCTTTCTTCACCGAGCCGATGATTTCTTCGGGCGCGTGGTCGCCGCCGAGCATGTAGGTGTTGGTCATGCGCGGCATCGGCAGGAACGCGAAGGACTCGCGCCGGCCGTTGCCTGTCGGCGCGACCTTCATCAGGCGCGCATTCAGCGAATCCTGGATGTAGCCGCGCAGGACGCCGTCGTCGATCAGCACCGTGCGCGAGGTCGGATTGCCCTCGTCATCGACCGACAGCGAGCCGCGCCGCTCGGGAATCGTGCCGTCGTCGACCACGGTGACGCCCTTCGATGCCACGCGCTGGCCGATGCGGCCGGAAAACGCGCTCGACCCCTTGCGGTTGAAGTCGCCTTCCAGGCCATGACCGATCGCTTCGTGCAGCAGGATGCCGGGCCAGCCCGATCCGAGCACCACGGTCATCACGCCCGCCGGCGCCGGTTGCGCGCGCAGATTGACGAGCGCCATGTCGACCGCCACCTGCACGTAACCGGCCAGGCGCTCGTCGGTGAAATAGGCCAGATCGACGCGGCCGCCGCCGCCCGAAAAACCCTGCTCGCGCCGGTCTCCCTCCTCGACGATCACCGTCAGCGACACGCGTGCAAGCGGCCGCACGTCCGCGGTGAGAACCGGGGTAGAGCGGCGATCCGCCCGCGCGACCAGCACGACGTCGTATTCGCCGCTGATGCTCGCCATCACCTGCTTCACGCGCGCATCGCGTGCGCGCGCCATCTGCTCGATGCGTTCGAGCAGCTTGATCTTCTGCACGGCATCCATCGACGCGACCGGGTCGATCGCTGCATAAAGTGGCGCGGCAGCGCGCGCCTTGAATCCGGCCGCGACCTTTGCCGAGCCTCCGCCGGTGCGCGCGATCGATCGCACGGTGTGCGCCGCTTCCGTCAGCGCCGATTCGGAGATGTCGTCCGAGTACGCGAAAGCGGTCTTGTCGCTGACCACGGCGCGCACGCCGACACCCTGCTGGATGTCGAAGCTGCCGCTCTTGACGATGCCCTCCTCGAGGGCGAAGGACTCGTTGCGCGTGTACTGGAAATACAGGTCGGCGAAATCGGCGTCGTGCTCGAACACGATCGCCAGCGCGCGCTGCAGCTTGTTCTCGTCCAGTTCGTACGGCTCGAGCAGGAGCTGGCGCGCGATCGCCAGGCGTTCGAAGGCGGGATCTGACGGTTTCATGAGAGGTCAGGGATCAGTCGGATTGCGGGCCACGGACAACGGACAACAAGCACCGGGCAACGGTTCAAAGCACCCGATGGGCGAGCGCCGGCAGGCTGGCGCGCAGGTCGGCGATGTTCGCAAGGTCGACGTCGCCGATCACCACGCCCGGGCCCTCGTCGCGGCTGGCGACGATCACGCCCCACGGATCGATCAGCATGCTGTGGCCGAACGTGGCGCGGCCGTTTTCGTGCTTGCCGCCTTGCGCCGGCGCGAGCACGTAGCAGAGGTTTTCGATCGCCCGTGCGCGCAGCAGCGTTTCCCAGTGGGCGCGCCCGGTGGTCGCGGTGAAGGCCGATGGCACAAGGATGAGGTCGGGCTGACCGAGCGCACGGTAAAGCTCCGGGAAGCGCAGGTCGTAGCACACCGACAGGCCGACCTTGATCGCCGGCCCGCCCGACGGGGTGATCGTGAACGTGCGCACGCTGCGTCCCGGCGCGATGGTGCGCGCTTCGTCGTACGACTCGTCGCCCTTGGCGAACGCGAACAGATGGATCTTGTCGTAGCGCGCCACGCGCACGCCGCGCGGATCGAACACGAGCACGGAGTTCATCACCCGGTGCATGTCGCCAGATTCCATCGGGACCGTGCCGCCTACCAGCCAGATGCCGTGCCGGGCAGCCGTCGCGGCAAGAAAATCCTGGATCGGCCCGCGCCCCTCGGGCTCGCGCACTGCAACCTTGTCGGTCTCGCGCCCCATCAGGCAGAAATACTCGGGCAGCGCCACCAGTTGCGCACCGGCGCGCGCCGCTTCGGCGATCAGCGCCTCCGCATCGCGCAAATTCGCCTCCACCGATGGTTTCGACACCATCTGCACGGCGGCGACGCGGACGGTCTGTTGCGATGGGCGATCGTTGGGCATCGTCTATTTCACCGGTGTTCCGGCAGCCTCTGGGCTGCGCTCGTGGCGCTTGACCTGCGGATCGCTCCAGCTGCCGGTGATGTCGAACTCGTGCGAAAACGCTTTCGACAGCGGATCGCGCAGGATCAGTTGTGCCAGGAACGTCCCCAGGCCGATGGCCGGGTTTGCCAGCAAAGCATACGCGAGTGACGCGGACCCGGCGTTTATCTCCGGAAGCACCAGCACGTGCAGGTCCTGGGTTTCTTTCCGCAGGTCGGCGGAACCCTCGATCAGCACGGTCGCGTTGGGGCCGCGCATCTTGAAGTCGCGCGTCGACAACACGCCGGCCTTGATGTCGGCACTGGCGGAGATCGAGTCGAACGCGAAGCCTTCGGAGAACACGTCGCGGAAGTCGAGCGCGATCCGGCGCGGCAGTGACTGCAACGACAGCACGCCGAGCAGGCGCGCAACTCCCGGATCGGCCCTTAGGAACTGCCCCTTCGCGGTCGACAGCTTCAGATTGCCCGACAGGCTCGGGTAGTCGATCGAAAGCGGTGAGCCGCGCCACGCGATGTCACCCTCGATCTTGCCCTCGCCGCCGCGCATTGCGCCCGGCATGCCGAAGCGGGCAAGCAGGTTGCCCGCGTCGGAAAAATCGAGCACCACGTTCAGCGCCATCCTCCGCTGCCTGCCCTCGGCCGTACGCTGCCACTGCCCGCTCGCCGTCATGTGGCCGTCGGGGTTGGAGAACTCCAGCTTCTGCACCTGCCACACCGCGCTGGTTCCGTTGCCCACGTTCTGTGCCTGCAACTCGAGGCGTCCCAGCTTGTGGCCGACCATTTCGAAATCGCTGGCGACCAGATCGACGGCCGGCAGGTCGGTCGGCGGTGCGTCGAGCAGTTCGGTCAATTGGCTCCGGCTCTGCTCGGGAATGGTCAGCCGCGCGAGCCGCGCGCTCACGCGTCCCTGCCCGCCCGCCTGCCGCGGCTGCCAGGTGATCGCGCCGCTCGCATGGTCCGAGTTCACATTGGCAAGCCACTGGCCATCCGTCATGCGCGTCGCGCCGAGCACCACGTTGGCAAACGACTTGCCGCTGATCACCAGTTCGTGCACGTTCGCGGACACCGTGTCGAGCAACGCGGAGCCGTCGCCGTCGGCGATCGCGCCATCCAGCAGCGCGAGCCAGCGGTCCAGGTCGAGCCGCTGCGCGGTCAGCGTCGTCCGCATTCCGCTGGGGGGCAGCGGCAGCGCGTCGACATCGCCGCTGCCGATCGCGAGGGCTCCACGCTCGATGCGCATCACGCCGTTGCGGTCCCGGCCCCGCTCGAGTGCCAGCGCGAGCCGTGCGCCGAGCGCGACGCGGATCGTGTCGGCGTCCGTCGTTGCGCTGCCCGCATCGCGCGGAACGAGCTCGACCCGCAGAGGCATCGCGTCTGCGGCGGACTTGCGCAACGGATCGGGCAGGTCGAGGCCGATGCCCACCAGATCGGAAGTCACGCGGATATCTGCGCGCCGGTTACGCACCACGATGCCGGCGCTGTATCTTGCGGAGCCCTGTGCGCGACCAAGCAGCCGCTGCAGCGTCGACCCTTCGATCAGACGCTGCGCAGCCTGCGCAGACGCGGTCCCGCTGCCCGTGATTTCGAGTGCGCCGTCGGCGCTCGTGCTGGTATCGACCCGGAAAGGACCGCCGGCGAACGTGCCGGTGAGCCCGGCGATGCGCACCGACTTCTCGCTGAATTCCACCTTGCCGGTCACGCGCGTGAACGGCGGCAGGTCGTCTCGCAGGGTGAGGTCGTTGTTCGCGAGCGCGACTCCGCCGCGCACCCGGGTGTCCTGCGCGTGCATCAACGGGATGTCCAGCTGCAGATCGAGCGCGCTCGTCCCGCTGCCTCCCGCACGAGCGAGGAATCCGCCCAGCCAGCCTCCGACCGGACTCGAATTGACGAAGCGGATCAGGTCGCCCAAAGGACCGCTGCCCTTGCCGTCGATCAGCAGCCTGACGTCGGCCGCGCCAAGGTCGGGAAGCGTGGCGCGCACCGGACCGAGCTGGACTCCGAAGACCTGGGCGCGGCGCGCGGTGATCTCGATCTTCTGGCGGTCGAACAGAAAATCGCCATCGATGTTCGTGATCGGCGGCCAGGCATCGGGCGCCGCGCCGCTTTCCGACGCGCGTGGCGGCAGGTAATCGAGCGTTCCGCCGGCGATCTTCGCCGCCACCCGGAATTCGCCGCTCGCCGGCTGCGCGAAAGGAAAATCGGCGAGATCGCCCTTCAGCTTGAAGCTGCCGTCGCGCGCGCTGCCCGCCACCAGCGCTGTGCCCAGCCACGCGCGCACGGCGGGCGAGACCACGAGCGGGATCATCTTGTGAACCTGGCTCGCCTCGGCGCGGACGATCTGCCCGCTCGCATCGATGATGCCGATGCCCTTGCCGCCGCTGCGGTAGGTCGCCTGGCCACCAAGCTCGAAATCCGGGTTCGCCGCCACGATGGAATCCAGCTTCAGCTCGAATCCGTTGCGCGTCGACCAGCGTGCGTTGCCGTTCAACGTGGCTAGCGGGACCGCGTTCTCAAACACGCCGGGAAAGTCCAGCGTCGCATCTTGCGCGCGCACCTGCGCCGTGCCGCCCTGCGGATCCAGCTGCAGCCGGCCCGAGAGGTTCTGGAATCCGGGGCGGCCGGGCCGGGGCCGCCCGCTCGCCGACAGCGGCGGATCGGCTGGCTCGCCGTTCATTGCGAAGCCGGCGAAGTCGGTCTGCAGCGCGTATTGCTTCGGTGCATCGGCTTCGCCTTCCCACGTGTAGCGCAGGTTGGCAAGGTCGCCGCGCACGCCGAGGCGCTGCACGGTCTCGTGCCACTTCGCGGGCAGCGGCAGATGCACGGCAAGCGCGCTGACCGTCGTCAGCGACAGCCCGCCGGCTTCGACGAGTCCGCGGGTCGGTCGTCCGTCGGTCGCGCGCGTGATGCGAACGCGCGCATCCGTCGGCGGCAGTGCGAGCCCGGCCCCGGTCAGCTCCAGCCGCCGCGCGGAAAACTCCTGGCCGCCGTCTCCCCACAGCGTGCCCCACTCGCGCTGCTCCAGACGGCCCTGCAGTCGCTGCACCTGAAGGGGCTCGAGGTTGGCGCCCAGGCGCGCCGACACGTCGACCAGCGCCAGATCGGCGACAGTTCGCTCGATCCGTCCGCGGTCGAACTCGAGCCACGCGCGTACCGCTCCCTGTGCGCGGTCGATCGACATCGTCGCCGGCAGCAGGTGCACGTACTGCGCTGCGCGCGCGACATCGGCAAAGTCCGTCTGCGCGAATACGCGGCCGCTCCATTGCGAGAAGTCCGTCGCCGCGCCGAACCAGGGCCGGCGGTACTCGCCGCGCAGATCGATCGGCGCGCTCAACGATGCCGGCGGCCGCAGCCGCAGTGCGAAGCGGTCGCTCACCAGTCCGCGCCGGAAATCGAAATCGACGTCCTCGAATTCGACCGCTTCGCCGCCGATCTCGTCGTCCCGGTAGCGCACGCGCGCATCGCGGATGCCGATATGCGCCTGTGCCAGCACCCACTCGGCAGCGCGGCTGTCGGCGGTTCCGCTGTGCGGATCGAACGCGAATCCGGCGACCACGAACTTGCCGTCGGCCTCGCGCCGCACGTCGAGTTCCGGGGTGCGGATCCACAGGTCGCTGAACTGCACCTGAAGCGCGGTCAGCGACTTCCATGACAGCGTGGCCTCGAGCTGCGGCAGCGCCAGCACCGGGTTTCCGCTGCGATCGAAGATCTGGACGTTGACCAGGCGCAGCAGCGGGTTGAACCCGCGCCAGCCGCTGTCGATGCGTGCGATGGTGATGCGCGTGTCGAGCGCGCGGCTCACTTCGCGTTCG
This sequence comes from Gemmatimonadota bacterium, assembly GCA_050258235.1. Classification (GTDB taxonomy): domain Bacteria; phylum Pseudomonadota; class Gammaproteobacteria; order Burkholderiales; family Burkholderiaceae_F; genus JAKOQB01. The sequence goes on from JBLMYK010000269.1 coordinate 11,350, forward strand.
ACCAGCGGCCGGTACTCGTCGATGCGGGGCATCAGGTAGTAGCGGGTCGCCAGCCACATTGCACCGAACGCGAAATAGGCGACGACGAGGGCGATCCACAGCGTGCGCAAAGTGATGCGGATGCCCTGCACGCAGCCGTCGCCGAAACGACGCGCGAGCGAGCGCTCGGCAGCGTGCAACACCTCCTCGACCGCGTCCTCGACCCGGTGCTCGAGCGCATGCAGTTTCTCGGCCGGTGACTGGTTGGTCGCGCGGTCGTCGGAACGGTCGTCAGAGGTCACGGTGGGGGGGATGGACAGTTCGAGTCCGCGTCGACAGCCAAGGTTCCACGCCACCCATAGAATCGGGTCGCGCCGATCGGTGTCTTTTCGCGCCGATATGCTGCAGGGATCCGAACGCCGCCAACCGCCGATGAACCCGCCGAGCCAGCCTATCACAGCACCTCACGGCGCCGGATTGACCGGCGGCACGCAGTTGTTGCCGTCTGTTTCGTCGCCGAGCGCCGCCATCGACGCGGGCGCGACGCGCGCACTGGCGTTGTCGCGCTTCGCGCAGCGCGCCCTGCATGCGGAGCTGGGCCATGCGGCGACTGCGGAGCGCATGCTGGCGCGGCTCGTGGAACTGGGCGCCGAAGCGTGGTCGCGCACGCGGATGGAAGCGCTTCTCGATGCTGGGCTCGCGCCGGATGCGGCGGCCACGATCGAGGCCGAGCCGCTGGGCGCCGCGCTGCGCCGGCTGCGCCGGCAGGTGCTGCTCGGCCTGATGGTGCGCGACATCGCCGGCGTGGCACCGCTGGCCGAGGTCGTCGGCGCGGTCACCGCGCTCGCCGAACTGGCGGTGCAGCGCGCTTTGCCGGTGGCCGCGCGCGAACTCGCCCGCCGCTTCGGGCTGCCGTGCGATGCCGGCGGCATCGCTCAGGACCTGCTGGTGGTCGCGATGGGGAAGGGCGGCGGCGGCGAGCTGAACGTTTCCTCCGATCTCGACCTGATCTTCGTCTACGACGAGGAGGGCGAGACGGTTGCACGCGACGCCTTCGGCGATGCGACGTCGCATCTGACCAACCAGGAATTCTTCGAGCGGCTCGGACGACGGCTGATCGCGCTGATCGCGGAGCCGACCGGCGACGGCTTCGTGTTCCGCGTCGATATGCGCCTGCGGCCGAACGGCGACGCGGGGCCGCTGGCGGTGTCGACGTCGATGCTGGAGGAATATCTGATCCGCCAGGGGCGCGAATGGGAGCGCTTCGCCTGGCTGAAGGGCCGCGTGATCTCGGCGCCCGTGTTTGCGTCGGCGCAGGAGTTCACGGCGCAGCGCGCAGCGCTCGACGCGGTGGTGCAGCCGTTCGTCTTCCGCAAGTACCTCGACTTCAACGCGATCACCGCGCTGCGCGACCTGCATGCGCTGATTCGCGCCGAGACGCAGAAGAAAAGCGCGCGTCGTGCCGGCGGACGCGACGATCACGACGTCAACATCAAGCTCGGGCGTGGCGGCATCCGCGAGATCGAGTTCATTGCCCAGACCTATCAGATCATGCGCGGCGGCCGCGATGCGCGGCTGCGCCAGCGTGCCACGCTGGTGACCCTGGCGCGGCTCGGCGAGCTCGGCATTATTGCGGTGCAGACCTGCCAGCAGCTTGCCGCGCATTACGTGTTCCTGCGGCGCCTGGAGCATGCGCTGCAGTACGTGGACGATGCGCAGACGCACCTGGTTCCGGACGACGCCGCCGCACGCGCGGGCGTCGCGCAGATGGTCGGACTGCATTCCGGCGACGAACTGATGGAGCAGCTGGGACAGGTGCGCGAGTTCGTGGCGCGGACGTTCGACTCGATCTTCCTCGCGCCGGAGATGACGGCTGCAGCCGAAGATCTGCCCACGGAGGCCGAACTGACGCCGGAACGGCTGCGCAACGCGGGCTTCGCGCAGCCGGAGGAATCCGCGCAGCGCATCGCCGGACTGATGGCTGCGCGCCGGGTGGCGTCGGCGCGCGAAGCGGCGCGCACTGCGATCCAGCGCCTCATCGTGCGCGGGGTCGACGCGATCGGCAGGATGACCACGGATATTCCGCGCGACGATGTGCTGGCGCGCCTGGCGCGCCTGATCGAGGCGATCGCCGGCCGCAGCACCTATCTCGCGCTGCTGAACCAGTACCCGCGCGCGTTCGAGCGCGTGCTGCGAGTTCTCGCCGCCAGCCGCTGGGCGGCGGATTTCCTGACGCAGCATCCGATCCTGCTCGACGAACTGCTCGACGAGCGCCTGACGGCGCTGACCAACGACACGCCGGTGGATTTCAGCGACTGGCGCGCCGACCTCGCCGCGCACCTGGACGCGCTGGGTGACGATGTCGAGCACCAGATGAACCTGGTGCGCGACGAACACCATGCGCAGCTGTTCCGCCTGCTGGTCGCCGACCTCGACGGACGCCTGACGGTCGAGCGTCTCGCCGATCACCTGTCGCTGCTGGCCGACGGCGTGCTCGACGTGGTGCTCGAACGCGTGTGGCGCAGCCTGCCGCGGCGCCACGGCGACGCGATGCACTTCGCGGTGGTCGGCTACGGCAAGTACGGCGGCAAGGAGCTCGGCTACGTGTCGGACCTCGACCTGGTGTTCGTCTACGACGACCCGCATCCGGAGGCGGAGCTCACCTACATCACGCTGGCGCGGCGCCTGCTGCTGTGGCTGTCGACGCAGACCTCGAGCGGCACGCTGTTCGACGTCGACCTGCGGCTGCGGCCGGACGGCGAAAAGGGCCTGCTGGTGTCGCCGTTCGCCGCGCTTCAGCGCTATCAGCGCAACGAGGATGGCCACGGCGCCTGGGTATGGGAGCACCAGGCGCTGACGCGCGCGCGCTTCTGCGCCGGCGACGCGGCGCTCGGGCAGCGCTTCGAGCAACTGCGCGCCGAGGTGCTGGCGCGGCCGCGCGACCGCGCGCTGCTCGCCGCCGAGGTGCTGAAGATGCGCAAGCGGATGCACGACGGCCACCCGAACCGCTCAGCGCTGTTCGACCTGAAGCACGACGAAGGCGGCATGGTCGACGTCGAATTCATCGTGCAGTTCCTGGTGCTGGCACACGCGCACATGCAGGCGCGACTGCTGGGCAACCTCGGCAACATCGCGCTGCTGCGGATTGCCGGTGAACTCGGCTTGATCGACGCGACGCTTGCGACTGCGGTCGGCGACGCCTATCGCGAATACCGGCGGCGGCAGCACCGGCTGCGGCTGAACGGCGCGGAGTTCGCGCGCGTGCCGGCCGACGAGGTCCGG
>JBLMYK010000270.1:0-15953 GCA_050258235.1 Gemmatimonadota bacterium
CGATCGACAGCAGGACCGAGGCCACGCCGATCACCAGCGAGATCCGCATGCCGAACAGGATCGCCGACAGGACGTCGCGACCCTGGTCGTCGGTGCCAAAGAGGTACTTCGGGTCGCCGCCGACGAGCCACGACGGCGGCTTGGACGCGTCAAGCAGATTCAGCGTCGCTAGGTCGAACGGGTTCAGCGGTGCCACCCAGTGGGCGAACACCGCGGAGACGATCAGCACCGCCGCAACGACGAACGCACCGATCGCCACCGGCGACTTGCGGAAGCTGTAAGCGACGTCGCTGTCCCACCAGCGGGCGATCAGTGCAGGCATGGCCTCGTTGCCGGTTGCCGGTTGCTCGTTGTCCGTCGCCCGTGAGCGCTCAAGCGTCCCAACGGACAACGGACAACCGACAACGGATAACGATTACTTCAGGACCATCCACTTGATGACGATGTCGTTCGACGGCAGCTGCACGAGATGCAGGTTCTTCCGCACGCCCCAGGCCAGCGCCTGCTGGTGCAGGGGAATGTGGCCGATGTCGTCCTGGTGGATCTTCATCGCCTCGTGGATCATCGCGTTGCGCTTGGTCTGGTCGGTCTCCGACTGGATCTTCGCGGTCAGCTCGTCGAGCTTGGGATTGCTGTAGCTGCCGAGGTTGAACTGGCCTTGGCCGCCTGGCCCCGGCGTGGCCATCAGGTTGTACAGCGGGTCGTGCGAGTCGACCGTCGACGGCGTCCAGCCCAGCAGGTAGAAGGACGTGTTGCGCGACAGGATCTTCGGGAAGTAGGTCGCCTTGGGTTCCGCCACCAGGTTCACCTTGACGCCGACCTTGGCCAGCATGGCCGTGACCGCCTGGCAGATCGCCGCGTCGTTCACGTAGCGGTCGTTCGGGCAGTTCATGCCGACTTCGAAGCCGTTCGGGTAACCGGCGGCGGCCAGAAGTTTCTTCGCGCCTTCCGGGTCATAGGGCAGCCGCTTGTTCAGGTCAGCCGGGAAGCCCGCCACGCCCGGCGCTTCCATCAGGCCGGTCGGCGTCGCGGCGCCGCGCATCACGTTGTTCTTGATCGCCTCGATGTCGATCGCCTGGTAGAAGGCCTGGCGTACGCGCTTGTCCTTGAACGGGTTCTTGCCCTTGACGCTCGAGAACAGCAGTTCGTCGCGCTTCTGGTCCATGCCGAGGAAGATGGTGCGAAGTTCCGGACCTTGCAGCACGTGCAGCCCTGGCGCGGCATTGACGCGTGCGACGTCCTGCACCGGCACCGGTTCCATCATGTCGATCTCACCCGAAATCAGCGCCGCCACCCGCGTGGCCGCGTTGCTGATCGGCCGGAAGTCGACCTCGTCGATGTTGGTCTCGATCTTCTTGTCCCAGTAGTTCAGGTTGCGCACGAACACGGTCAGGTTGTCGGGGTCGCGCGACTTGACGCGGAACGGGCCGGTGCCGTTGGCCTTGAAGCTCGCGGTGTTCTCCTCGCCCTTGCGCTTGTTGACCGGGCGCTCGGCGCGGTTGTCGGTGCACCACTTCTTGCTCATGATGTACCAGCGCACGAACATGTTGGGCAGGATCGGGTTCGGCGTCGCGGTGACGAAGTCGACCGTGTGGGCGTCGATCTTGCGCACCTCCTTGATCGAGCCGACGTAAGCCTGCATGTCGCCGCCCGGGCCCTTGGCGCGCTCGTACGAGAAGATCACGTCGTCGGCCGTGAACGGCGTGCCGTCTTGGAAGGTCACCCCCTTGCGCAGGTTGAAGCGCCACACCGTGGGCGAGGTCTGCTTCCAGTCGGTCGCCAGCAGCGGGATCAGTTTCATGTCCTTGCCGTAGCCGACCAGGCCCTCGTAGACGTTGCTGAGCATGGTCAGCTGCAGCGTCTCGTTCAGCGAGTGCGGGTCGAGCGACAGCATGTCGCCCTGATCCGCCAGGCGCAGGGTCTTCGCCTGCACCGATGTGATTCCTACCAGGAACACTGCGATCCAGACAGCGGTGGCGCGCAGGACGTTGAAGCGGGTCTTCATGGATATCTCCTCTCTCCCGTCAGCTTGTTGGAAGCGGCATTCTCCGCTCGGCGAGGGCGGCGAGGAAGCCGGCGCCGAGCGGAATCACCGCGTCGTTGAAATCATATCGGGTCGAATGCAGCCAGCGACCCTCGCCGCCGCCCTGGCCGAGCCGCGCGTAACAGCCGGGCTTGGCCTGCAGCATGAATGCGAAATCCTCTGCGCCCATCGACGGCGGCAGATTACGTACGACGCGCTCGCGCCCGACAAGTTCCTCGGCCACGGTCGCGGCGAACTCGTAGTTCGGCCGGTGATTGATCGTGGCCGGGTACATGCGCTGGTAGTCCACCTTCGCCCGCCCGCCGAAGCCGGCCGCGACCGACTCCGCGAGCTCACGCAGCCGGCCCTCGATCTGCTCCTGCACGCTGTGCTGGAAAGCTCGCACGGTACCCGAGATCTTCGCTTCGCGCGGCACCACGCTGAACGCGTCGAGATTGCCCGAGCTCACCGCGCACAGCGACACGACTGCCGCTTCCAGCGGCGCTACGTTGCGTGCCACGATCGACTGCGCGGCGGTGATCAGATGCGCGGCGATCAGCACCGGGTCGATCGTCAGGTGCGGATGCGCGCCGTGACCACCGCGGCCGGTGATCGTGATCTCGACCCGGTCGGCAGCGGCCATCATGGGTCCGGGATTCAGCCCGATGTGGCCGGCCGGCAGCCCCGGCCAGTTGTGCTGGCCATAGACCTCATCGGCCGGAAAGCGCGTGAACAGGCCGTCGTCGATCATCGCCCGGGCACCCGCGTAGCCCTCCTCGCCCGGCTGGAAGATCAGATACACGGTGCCGTCGAAACTGCGCGTGGCAGACAGATATTGCGCCGCACCCAGCAGCATCGTGGTGTGCCCGTCGTGCCCGCAGGCATGCATATAGCACTGGTTCGTGGATCGGTGCGCGAAGTCGTTTTCTTCCCGGATCGGCAGCGCGTCCATGTCCGCGCGCAGTCCGATCGCTCTTCCCGAACCATCCTTGCGACCCCGGATCACGCCGACCACGCCGGTGCGGCCGATGCCGGTATGGACTTCGATGCCCCACTGGTGCAGGCGTTCGGCGACCAATGCCGCGGTCCGGTGCTCCTCGAAGCCGATCTCCGGATGCGCGTGCAGGTCGCGCCGGATCGCGGTCAACTCGTCGTGGTGCCGCTCGACGAACGCGGCGGGGGATTTCAGTGCGGCGCCGAGATAGGAATTCATCAGTGTGCGAGCGCGGGCCGGTCGATCCGCAGGCGCGGATCGACCGCGAAATAGAGCAGGTCGACGACGAGGTTGATCAGCACGAATATCAGCGCGATCAGGCACAGGTACGCCGCCATCACCGGAATGTCGACGAACTGCACCGACTGGATGAACAGCAGCCCCATGCCGGGCCACTGGAACACGGTCTCGGTGACGATCGCGAACGCGATGATGCCGCCCAGCTGCAGCCCGGTAATGGTGATCACCGGCACCAGCGTGTTCTTCAGCGCGTGGCCGAAGTGCACCGCGCGGTTGGTCAGTCCGCGCGCGCGCGCGAACTTGATGTAATCCGTGCGCAGCACCTCGAGCATCTCGCTGCGCACCAGCCGCATGATCAACGTCAGCTGGAACAGCGACAGCGTGATCGCCGGCAGCACCAGGTGCTCCCAGCCGCTCCGCGTCAGCAGGCCGGTGCTCCACCAGCCAAGCGCGACGGTGTCGCCGCGCCCATACGAAGGCAGCCAGCCGAGTTGCACCGCGAACGCCAGGATCAGCAGGATGCCGATCAGGAAGGTCGGCAGCGACACGCCGATCAGCGAGGCGGCCAGCAGGAGCTGCGACAGCCACGAGTTTCGTCGCAGCGCGGTGTACACGCCCATCGGTATGCCCACGCAGACGGCGATCACCGCTGCGACAAGCGCCAGTTCGAGCGTGGCCGGCATGCGGTCCTTGATCAGCGTCGAGACCTTGCGGCCCTGGCGCAGGCTCAGCCCGAAATCGCCGCGGACTGCGTTGCCGACGAAGTGGCCGAACTGCACGAAGAAGGGCTGGTCCAAGCCGAGATCGGCGCGCAGGCGTGCGCGTTCCTCGGGCGTTGCGTCCTGGCCGACCATCTGCTGCACCGGGTCGCCGACGTACTGGAACAGCAGAAATGCGACGAAGGCCACCGCCAACATGACGAGGATGGCCTGCAGCAACCGGCGCATGACGAAGGCGAGCATGGCGTTCTCAGCAAAAACCCGGTCGTCGCCAAGGTCGTCCGGCCGGGTCGTTACCGGCGCGAAATATACGCTCGAACCCCCGCGTATCGGGTCGGCCAAGCGTGGTGGCGCGCGGCTTTCGAAAGGGCTCGATCCGGGCGCCCGGAATTGAAAGAATCACGATCCTGCACCGACCAACACGGGTCACATTCATCAGACCCAAGAGGAGCGAAATGATGACGCGACGTACCTTTCTTTCGGGACTTGCCGGACTGGTGGCGGGAAGCGGGGCGGAGTCCGCCTCGAAGCCCGGCGCAACGCGTGCCGATCGCGTCGACCTGCCGGACGCGGAATGGAAGAAGCGGCTGACGCCCGAGCAGTACGACGTGCTGCGCCGCGAAGGAACCGAGCGTGCGTTTACCAGCCCGCTTTACACGGAGAAGCGCACGGGGACGTATCACTGCGTGGCTTGCGACCTGCCGCTGTTCAGTTCGGACATGAAGTACGAGAGCGGCACCGGCTGGCCCAGCTTCTATACGACGCTGTCGGGCGCATTCGAGACCAGCACCGATTTCAAGCTGCTGTATCCGCGCACCGAATATCACTGCGCGCGTTGCGGCGGCCATCATGGCCATGTCTTCAACGATGGGCCGCCTCCGACCGGCAAACGCTGGTGCAACAACGGCGTGGCGCTGAAGTTCGTGCCGGCCTGAGCCCAGCCATGCTGCGACGCCTGTTCCTGCTGCTGGCGCTCGGCGCGGCCAGCGTTTCCTTTGCGCAGACGCCGGCGCCGGCGAAGGCAATCTTCGCCGGCGGCTGCTTCTGGTGCGTGCAATCGGACTTCGACAAGGTCGTCGGCGTGATTTCCACGACCGCCGGTTACACCGGCGGGTCGGTGCCGAATCCGACCTACGAACAGGTGTCTTCCAAGCACACCGGGCACGCGGAAGCGGTCGAAATCGTGTTCGACCCGCGCAAGGTCAGCTACGCGGCCCTGGTCGAGCATTTCTGGCACACGATCGACCCGACCACCAAGGACCAGCAGTTCTGCGATCACGGCACGCCCTACCGCACCGCGATCTTCGCGCTCGACGCCGAGCAACTGCGTATCGCGCAGGAATCGAAGGCAAGGCTCGAGAAGACCAAGCCGTTCAAGGATCCGATCGTCACCGAGATCGTGATGGCGGGGCCGTTCTATCCGGCCGAGGACTATCACCAGGAGTATTACCGGAAGAACCCGATCCGCTACAGCTTCTATCGCGCCAGCTGCGGGCGCGACCAGCGGCTGCAGCAGTTGTGGGGCAACCTGGCCGGCAAGTAGGAGCGAGACCGAACCGGCGACCCCTACAGCGCGCCGCTCTCCGTGAGCGCCAGATCCAGCCGGATATCGTGCGGCTGCGGCTTGATCGACGGCAGGCGCGCGCAGTCGAAGGCAATGCCGACCGCCACCGGGCGCGGCGAGATGCGGGCCAGCGTGCGGTCGTAAAAGCCGCCGCCGTAGCCGAGCCGGTAGCGGTTTTCGTCGATGCCGAGGCAGGGAATCAGCAGGACCTGCGGCTTCATTCGCAGCTTCGAGGCCGGCACCTGGATGCCGTAGGCGCCGGGCTCCATCGGGGTCGACGGTGTCCACGGCGCAAATTCCAGCAGCTCGCCGACGACGATCGGCAGCGCGGCCTGCCGCGTGCTGTCTTCCGCCAGCCACGCCGTGATCAACTGCGCCAGCGACGGTTCGCCCCGGATCGGCCAGAAGAACGCGAGGCGCTTCACCGGCATCGTGTGCAGCCAGCGCGACACGCGGTTCACGAGCACGCGCTCGCGCTCGGCGCGGTCCTCCATGTCCATGCGCTTGGCGAGTAAACGCGCGCGCATCCCTCCCCGTTCGGGATCGGATGACGCTCCGCCGATCGTGTTGCCCGCCATCTGTACGCGCCGCGTGCTAAGGTGAACGCGATGTTATTACGCTGGATCGCGCTTGCATGGCTGGTCGCCGCAACCTGGGCGGCGGCCCTGCCTGCCGGCGCAGCGACGCCGGCCCGTGCGGCACAGCGCATCGATGCGCTTTCCGCCGATGACGCATTCATGGCAGCGCGCGAGGCATTCCGGGTCGGCGATCGCGAGCGGCTCGCGATGCTCGCGCCCCGCGTCGAGGGCCATCCGCTCGAAGCGTACGTCGAGTTCTGGCAGCTGCAGCCGCGGCTCCGAACCGACGATCCTGCGCAGGTCGACGCAGCCGTCGCCGAATTCTTCCAGCGCCATGCCGGTACCTACATTGCCGATCAGCTCCGGCTCGAATGGCTGCTCGCGCTCGGTGCGCGCGGCGACTTCGAGACCTTTGCGCGCGAGCAGCCGGCGCTCGTCTGGGGCGACGATCCGCAGATCCACTGCTATTCGATGCTGGCGCGCTACCTGCGCGAGGGGCGCAGCGAGGCGACGGCGGCCGACGCGCGCCGGTTGCTCGCAAGGACGCGCGAATCCGGCACCGACGGCTGCGTCGCGCTGACCGACGCCCTGCTGCAGGACGATCGGGTGTCGGTCTGGGAACGCGTGCGCGCGCTGGTCGAACAGAACCAGTTTGCGACCGCGAAGCGCATGGCGGCGGACGCCAAGGGGGCGAAGCCCGCGCTGATCGCGCAGGCGATCGACAAGCCGGCGCTCTTCCTGACCACGCACGAACGACGCCTGACGAGCGTGCAGCGCGAACTCGCGCTGGTCGCGATCGCAAGGCTCGCGCGCGACGATCCGGCCCAGGCGGCACGTTTCGCCAGCGCGCTGAACCTGCATTTGACGCCGGAGCAGCGCGGCATCGTCTGGGGCCGCATCGGCCACATGGCAGCGCTGAAGCTCGCGCCCGAGGCGCTCGACTGGTACCGCCAGGGCGGCGAGCAGGTCGGCATCGGACCCGACGCCGTGCGGGCCGACGAAGTGCTCGAATGGGAAGTGCGCGCGGCGCTGCGGGGCGACAGCAGCGGGCCGGATTGGCGGATGGTGCGGTCGACAATCGAGCGGATGCCGCCGGCGCTGGCGCGGGAACCGGCCTGGGTGTACTGGCGCGCCCGCGCGCTGCAGGCCGAGAAGCGCGACGCGGAGGCGGCCGACTTGCTGCGCTCGATCGCCGGCCGATTCGACTTCTACGGCAAGCTCGCCGCCGAAGAACTCGGCGAGCCGATCGTGGTTCCGCCCCGAGCCGCCGAACCCGCGACGGAGGAAGTCGCGGCGATGGCCGCCAATCCCGGGTTCGCGCGCGCGCTGGCCTTCTACCGTCTCGGGCTGCGCGTCGAAGGGCACCGCGAATGGAACTGGCAGCTGCGCGGAATGACCGACCGCCAGTTGCTGGCCGCGGCCGAATATGCGCGCAGCGAGAACGTGCTGGACCGGATGATCTCGACCTCGGATCGCACGCGCACCGAGTTCGATTTCACCCAGCGCTACCCGGCGCCGCACCGGGCCGAACTGACCCAGAACGCGCGCGCGCTCGGCCTCGACGAAACCTGGGTCTACGGACTGATCCGCCAGGAATCGCGCTTCATCCCGGACATCCGTTCCAGCGCCGGCGCGCAGGGCCTGATGCAGCTGATGCCGGCCACCGCCCGCTATGTAGCGCGCAAGGTCGGCATGAACGACTTCGCGCCGTCGCGCATCACCGATGTCGATGTCAACCTGCGCCTCGGCACCGGATACCTGCGCATGGTGCTGGACGATCTCGACGGCCTGCCGGTCCTCGCGACGGCCGCGTACAACGCCGGCCCCGGCCGGCCGCGGCTGTGGCGCTCCACGCTGCTGCGTCCCGTCGAAGGCGCGATCTTTGCGGAGACGATTCCGTTCAACGAGACGCGCACTTATGTGAAGAACGTGCTGTCCAATTCGGTCTACTACGCCGCGCTGTTCGACAACAAGGCCCAGTCACTGAAGGCCCGGCTCGGCACGATCGCGCCCAAAGCGGCCGGCGCCACCGACCTGCCCTGACCGCGGCGCCGCCGACCTGCGTCGTCCCGCCTCCAAGCAAGCCTGACGCGAAACTTACGCCGCGCTACGCCTGAGCCCGGCACGCGCCCGCAGTAAGCGTGCCGCAAGCTTCCACCGCTAGCTTCCGAATCCAAGGAGTCCGCCGTAGAGCGGTCCCTTGCTTGCAGCTCAATCAACCTCGGAGGCACTTATGTCTGTAGCCACGCCGGCAACGCCGGCTTACAACTGGGCGGCGATCGATTCCGATCCTCGCTTTCAGACCCTGCACGCCAGAAAGGTGGCATTTCTCACCGGCCTGATGGTGTTCTCGCTGATCTATTACTTCCTGTTGCCGATCGGCGCCGCCTACTTCACCGATGTCTTCAAGGTCAAGGTGTTTGGCGTCGTCAACATCGGCATCCTGTTCGCGCTGTCGCAGTTCGTGATCGCCTGGGGCATCGCCTTCTATTACACGGCGAAGGCGAAGGAGTTCGACGCGATGGCCGCGGAACTGGTCCGCGAAGCCGAGAAGATCGGGAGGTAGGCGATGAACAAGCGGACGGCACTCTATCTCGGGGCGGGGGCGCTCGCGCTTCCTCTCATAGCAATGCCGGCATTCGCGCAGGGCGCGGTCGGCCCGGAATGGCGCTGGCTCACTTTCGTCGTGTTCGCCGCGATCATCGCGGTCACGATGTATGTCACCTATCTGGCCGCCAAGCGCGTCAAGACGGCGGCGGATTTCTATGCCGCCGGCGGTGGCGTCTCCGGCCTGCAGAACGGCTGGGCGATCGCCGGTGATTACCTGTCGGCGGCTTCGTTCCTCGGCATCGCCGGGCTGATCTCGCTGTACGGCTACGACGGGTTCATGTACTCCGTGGGCTGGCTGGTCGCGTACATCACCGTGCTGCTGGTGATCGCCGAGCCCTGCCGCAACATCGGCAAATACACGCTGTCGGACATCCTCGCCTATCGCAACGATCCGAAGAAGACCCGCGTGGTCGGCGCGTTGTCCACCATCACGGTGTCGACCTTCTACCTGACCGCGCAGATGGTCGGCGCCGGCGTGCTGATCAAGACGCTGATCGGGATCGACTACGAGGTGTCGGTGATCACCGTGGGCGTGCTGATGCTGGCCTACGTGCTGTTCGGCGGCATGGTGGCCACCACCTGGGTGCAGATCATCAAGGCGGTGCTGCTGGTATGTGCGTCGATCCTGATGGTGCTGCTGGTCTGGTCCCAGTACGGCTTCTTCGGCGACTTCCTCAGCACCGTCGTCGGCGACCCGAAGATCCAGGCACGCACCGCGGCACTGCTCGGCGACGCCGCCAAGAACATGAGCGCCACCGAACTCGGCCAGCGCTTCCTCGAGCCGGGGCTGCTGTTCAAGGCGCCGATCGACCAGATCTCGCTCGGCATGGCGCTCGTGTTCGGCACCGCCGGGCTGCCGCACATCCTGATGCGGTTCTTCACCGTGCCGACCGCGCAGGAAGCGCGCAAGTCGGTGATCTGGGCGATGGCGATCATCGGCGGCTTCTATGTGCTGACCCTGTTCCTCGGCCTGGGCGCCGCGATGAAGGTCGGCTCCACCAAGATCGCCGCGATCGATGCCGGCGGCAACATGGCCAACCCGCTGCTGGCGCAGGCGCTCGGCGGCGGCCCCGACTCGCTGCTCGGCAACCTGTTCATGGCATTCGTCGCCGCGGTGGCGTTCGCCACCATCGTCGCGGTGGTCGCGGGTCTGGTGCTCGCGGCGGCCAGCGCAATGGCGCACGACCTGTACGTCGGCGTGATCCGCGCCGAACACGTAACCGCGCAGGAGCAGGTCAAGGCGGCGCGCATCGCGACGATCTTCGTCGGCGCGATGGCGATCGTGATCGGCATCTCCGCCAAGGGCCAGAACGTCGCGCACCTGGTCGCGCTGGCATTCGCGGTGGCTTCGTCGGCCAACTTCCCGTGTGTGCTGCTGACGCTGTTCTGGCGCCGCTGCAACACCGGCGGCATCGTGGCCGGCATGATCATCGGCACCCTCGCCGCCATCGGCCTGGTGATGGTTTCGCCAAACCTCACCTATCCGAAGGCGATCAAGGCAGCCGCTCAGAAGGTCATCGACGGTGCGCCGGCCAGGATGACCGCGATCAACGACGCGCTCGCCTCCGGCGACGCGGCCAGGGTCGCGAAGGCGGGAGGCGACAAGAAGGCGCTCGACGCGGCGGTCGCGAAGGCGAAGGCGGACATCGAGAGGTTCAAGGGCGATGACACCAGCATCATGGGCCTGGAGAAGCCGTGGTTCGAGCTGCGCAATCCGGGGCTGATCTCGATCCCGCTCGGATTCCTCGCCGTGATCCTCGGGTCGCTGCTGTACCGGGACAAGCGTGCCGAAGACATGTGGGACGAGGTCTACGTGCGGCAGACCACGGGCATCCTGGCTGCCAAGGCACAGGCGCACTGATCGCGGCATTGACGCGCGTCTGTTGACCGCTGCCACGGCAGCGGTAGAAAAGGGGCCTCTTCGCGAGGCCCCTTTACATGCAACACTGAACGAAACCACCATGCCGCCCCAGACACTCGATTCGGTGCGTGACTTCCTGCGCCGGCACACGCCGTTTTCGGGCATGCGGGAGGATGCGCTCGAGTTCCTGATTCCGCGCCTGACGCTCGCGCACTTTCCGAGGGACGCGATCATCGTCGACCGGCACGGCGGGCCGTTCCCACCGTTTCACATCATCCAGAAGGGCCACGTTTCGAGCGTGACCGCGGGTCTCGACACCCTGCCCGATCGTGTGCTCACCGCCGGAGAGTGCTTCCCGGTCGGCGCGCTGACGGCGGGCGGACAGCCGACCCGGTCGTACCGCGCGATCGAGGACGTGTCCGCCTACCAGCTCGGGGTCGACGACTTCAACCGGCTGCGCCAGTTGTCGCCGGAGTTCGAGCAATTCTGTACCGCGGCGGTGACGGTGCTGGCGCAGCAGTCGCTGGCGGAACTGCAACGTCACTACGCACAGGTCGCCGCTGATCAGCATTCGCTGACCCGGCCGCTGTCGGAAATCGTCGCGCGCGAGCCGGTCACGTGCCCCGCTCCGACGACGCTGCGCGCCGCGCTGCAGAAGATGCGCGAGAACGCGGTGCGCTCGATCATCGTCGTCGACGGGGCTGACGCGCCGATCGGCGTCTTCACATTGAACGACCTGCGCGATCGCGTGGTGCTGCAGGAACTGCCGCTCGACACCCCGGTCGCGCAGGTGATGAGCCGCAACCCGACGACGCTCGACGCGTCCGCGACGGCGGCCGAGGCGATGCAGCTGATGGCCGCCGGCGGCTTTCACCAGATGATCGTCACCGATCGCGGACGGGTGTCCGGAACCGTGGCCGAGCACGACCTGTTCGCCCTGCAGCGCGTCAGCCTGCGGCAGATTCACCACGCGATCCGCTCGTCGCGCACGATCGCGGCGCTGGCCCACGTCGCCGGCGACATCCGCAATCTCGCGCAGAACCTGCTGGCTCAGGGCGTGACGGCGGAGACATTGACCCGCACCATCTCCGCGCTGAACGACGCGCTGACGCGCGAGGTCATCACACGCGTGCTGCAGAACCATGACCTGACCGATATCGACTGGTGCTGGATGGCGCTCGGCAGCGAGGGCCGCGGCGAGCAGACGCTGGCCACTGACCAGGACAACGCGCTGATCTACGCAACCGCATCGGAGCCGCATGGCGGCGACGAGCCGCGCGCGCGGCACGAGCTGCTCGCGTTCGCACGCGAGGTCAACGATGCGCTCGCCACGCTTGGCTTCCCGCTCTGCAAGGGCGGCATCATGGCGAGCAACCCCGACTGGTGCCTGTCCGAGCAGGAGTGGCGTGCGCGCTTCACGCAATGGCTGACCCAGCCGACCCCCGAGGCGCTGCTGCGCGCCAACATCTTCTTCGACTTCCGCGCGCTGTTCGGCGACAGCAGTCTCGCCGACCGCCTGTCCCGGTGGCTGCTGTCTCGCACGCAGGACAACAAGCTGTTCCTGCGGCTGATGATTGCCAACGCATTGCAGGTCGAGCCGCCGCTGGGGCTGATCCGCGCCTTCGTGGTCGACGACGATCCCGAGCACGCGGGCACGCTCGACCTGAAGTCGCGCGGCACGCGCATCTTCGTCGATGCGGCGCGCGTGTTCGCGCTGGCCCAGGGCATCGCCGAGACCGGCACCGCCGAACGTCTGCGCCAGGCCGGCAGGCAGCTGCGCGTCGAGGCGCGGCACGTGGATGCGACCGTCGAGGCATTCCACTATTTGCAAGTGCTCCGCCTGCGCACGCAGCATCGGCGTGATGCCGGCGGCACTCCGAACCGGATCGACCCATATGCAATGAACGAGATCGATCAGCGCGTGCTGAAGGAGGCGTTCCGGCAGGCGCGCAAGCTGCAGCAGCGCCTCAAGGAGACCTACACCCTCGGGCTGTAGCGCGGGCCGCATCGGCGTGGCGGGGTGCCGATCCGCAAAGACAATAGAATCGCGGCACGTCCCGATTGCGTGACCATGCAGCACAACAACATCCTCGTCCTCGGCGGTTCGGGATTCATCGGCCGCTACATCGTGAACCTGCTGGTCGGCCGCGGCCGCCGCGCGCTGGTTCCGTCCCGCCACCGCGACCGCGCCAAGCACCTGATCATGCTGCCAACCTGCGACGTGGTCGAGGCGAACGTGCACGACGACGCCACGCTGGATCGACTCGTCGACGGCCAGGACGCGGTGATCAATCTGGTCGGCATCCTGCACGGCACGCGGCAGGATTTCGAGCGCGTGAACGTCGAACTGCCGCAGCGGGTGATCGCCGCTTGCACGCGGCGCGGGGTGCGCCGCTACCTGCACATGAGCGCGCTGGGCGCGGACCCCGACGGCCCGTCGGTCTACCAGCGCAGCAACGGCAAGGGCGAGGCGCTGGTGCGCGCGGCGCCGCTCGACTGGACGATCTTCAAGCCGTCGGTCGTGTTCGGCGTCGAGGACGAATTCCTCAACATGTTCGCGCGGCTGGCGCGGCTGTTTCCGGTGTTGCCGATCGGCGGCGCCGACGTGCGCTTCCAGCCGGTGTGGGTCGAGGACGTCGCGACCGCGTTCGCCAACGCGCTCGACAACGAGGCGACGTACGGCAAGCTCTATGAGCTGGCGGGGCCGAAGGTCTACACGCTGCGCGAGCTGGTCCGCTTCGCCGCGCGAGCCAGCGGCAACCCGCGTCCGGTGCTCGCGCTGCCCGCTGGCATCGCCCGCCTGCAGGCCGGACTGATGGAACGGATGCCCGGTCCGACGCTGCTGTCGCGCGACAACCTCGACTCGATGAAACGGGACAATATCGCTTCGCAGCAACCGTATCGGCCGGCGCCGGAGCTCGGCATCAAGCACCTGATGCCGATGGAGCCCGAGGCGTCGCTGTATCTGGCCGGACTGCACCCGCGCAGCCATTTCGGCGGCTTTCGCGCCAAAGCGAGACGGTGAAAGCTTTCGCCGTCGGCGGCTGCGTGCGCGACCAGCTGCTCGGCCTGCCGGTCAGCGATCGCGACTGGGTCGTCGTCGGAGCAACGCCCGAAGAACTGGTCCGTGCCGGCTACCTGCCGGTCGGCCGGGACTTTCCGGTCTTCCTGCATCCGGTCACGCGCGAGGAATACGCGCTGGCGCGCACCGAACGCAAGACCGCGCCGGGCTACCACGGCTTCGTCTTCCATGCCGCGCCGGATGTGACGCTGGAGCAGGATCTCGCGCGCCGCGACCTGACGATCAACGCGATGGCGCTCGACGAAAGCGGGCAGCTGATCGACCCGTTCAACGGCCGGCGCGATCTCGACGCGCGCGTGCTGCGCCACGTGGGCCCGGCATTCGCCGAGGATCCGGTCCGCATCCTGCGCGTGGCGCGTTTCGCGGCGCGCTTCGCCGACTTCACCGTCGCGGACGAGACGCGCGCGCTGATGCGCAGGATGGTCGACGCGGGCGAAGTCGATGCGCTGGTTCCCGAGCGCGTGTGGCAGGAGCTCGCACGCGGGCTGATGGAGCAGCGTCCGTCGCGCATGTTCGACGCGCTGCGCGACTGCGGTGCGCTCGCGCGGCTGCTGCCCGAGCTCGATCGCCTGTGGGGCGTGCCGCAGCGCGCCGACTACCACCCCGAGATCGACACCGGCGTGCACGTGATGATGGTGATCGACGCCGCTGCTCGGCTGGGTTACCCGCTGCCGGTGCGCTTCGCGGCGCTGATGCACGATCTCGGCAAGGGAGCGACCGATCGCACGCTGTGGCCGAGCCATCACGAACACGAAGCGCGCTCGGTCGAGCTGGCCGAGAGGATCTGTGCGCGACTGCGCGTGCCGGGCGACTGCCGCGACCTGGCGTTGATCGTGGCCAGGGAACACGGCCGGGCGCTGAAGATCAGCGAGATGCGCCCGGGAACCGTGCTCGAGGTTTTCGAGCGCAGCGACGCGCTGCGGCGGCCTGAGCGCTTTGCGCAGTTCCTCGACGCCTGCGAGGCCGACTTCCGCGGCCGGCTCGGCATGCAGGACCAGACCTTTCCGCATCGTGCCCCGTGGCTCGCGGCGCTGACGGCCGCGCGCGGGGTCGATGCCGGCGCGATCGCCGCGCACCATCGCGATGCCGCCGCGATCGCAGGAGCGGTGCGCAAGGCACGCATCGCCGCGGTCGCCGCCGCGCTGCGCGGCGCGTAGCCTCTTTCAGGACTGCCAGGGCTCAGATCAGGCGGCCGACCAGGAACACGATCAGCGTCAGCAGCAGCGTGCTGGCAAACGGCAGCAGGTACTGGCGCCCGCCGATCCGGAAACGGAAGTCGCCGGGGAGCCGGCCGATGCCGAGCTTCTGCAGCCATGGCTGCAGCGCGGTCAGCACGACCAGGCCGAGGAACAGGGTGACGATGAAGCGCATCTACAGGCGGTGGGTGCGGTCGCCGCGCGCGAAGCCGGCGAGCGGTTCCTCGATGCCGCGGCCAAGCGCGATCACCTTGAACAGTTCACCCATTTCCGCCTCCGACAGCAGCCGGTGCGCCTCGTTGGCGCGCGCGTGCGTGTGGTCCGCCTGCAGCATATCGAGCAGGCCGCAATTCAGCAGGAAGTGCGCCTGCGACGTGTAGCCGAGTACCTCGAGCCCGGCTGCCTGCGCCGCATCGGCGACCGCGGTGAAATCGACATGCGCGGTGATGTCGTTCAACCCCGGCAGCCACAAGGGATCGGCATGCGCCCGGTGCCGGTAGTGGCACATCAGCGTGCCCATCAGCCTTTGCGCGTGGTAATACTCGCCGCGCGGAAAGCCGTAATCGACCAGCAGCGCCACGCCGCGCGCCAGCCAGCCGGCGAGCGATGCGGTCCATGCGCGCGCGACCAGTCCGATCTCCGAGCCATAGCCGTCGGGCAGAACACCCACCTGCGATTCGACGTCCGCCACGGCCGCCGCGAGGTCGCGTCCGGCCGGCGCGCGTCCCCACTTGAATCCGTCGTCGTCAGCGGTCACGCCGCGCTCCAGCACCGCCCCGTCATGCTTGACGAACAGCTTGACCGGCATCACGTCCAGCACTTCGTTGGCGATGATCATGCCCTCGAACCCGCGCGGCGGCGTCGTGAGCCAGCGCACATCGTGCCCCGCCAGCACGGCGCGCTGGCGCTGCTGCAGATCCGGCGACGGCTCGACGATCGCATAGCGCACGTCGGCGCGGCCCAGACGCGCCAGTTCGTCCAGCAGTTCGCGCGCAAGCGCGCCGGACCCGGCACCGAACTCGAGCACGTTCGGCGCGCAATGCCGCAGCACCTGGTCGACCTGGCGCGCCAGCGCGCGCGCGAATA
>JBLMYK010000271.1:0-4084 GCA_050258235.1 Gemmatimonadota bacterium
GCGCTGCTGTACCGCGACGCGGTCGAGGTCGACGACAGCCCGCGCATCCCGGCCATCTATCGGCGCGAACTCGTCGAGGTCCTGGTCAAACGCGCCCTCCTTCGCGCGCTGGAGCGCGCCCGCACGAATGCATGATGGATAAGCTGCCGATCGTCCTGAACGTGAACGACCGCGACTACGAGATCGCGGTCGAACCGAGAAAACTGTTGTCCGACGCGCTGCGCGAGGACTGCCGGCTCACCGGCACGCACGTCGGATGCGAACACGGCGTCTGCGGCGCCTGCACGGTCGAGATGGACGGGCGCCCGATCCGCGCCTGCCTGACCTTTGCGGTGCAGGCGCAGGGCAGCCGACTCCGCACCGTGGAAGGCGTGGCCACCGACGGCCGCCTGTCGCCGCTGCAGCAGGCGCTGCACGAGGCGCACGGCCTGCAGTGCGGATTCTGCACACCCGGCATCGTGATGACGTTCGAGGCGTTCCTGCGCCGCCATCCGAACCCGTCCGAGGCCGAGGTGCGCGACGTCCTTGCCGGCAACCTGTGCCGCTGCACCGGCTATCACAACATCGTTGCCGCGATCATGGAGGCGGCGCGGCGCATGCGGGGAGACGAGCAAAGTGTCGCGGCCTGAGTTCCGCTACATCGGCCGGCCGCTGCCGCGCAAGGAGGACTACCGCTTCCTCACCGGCACTGGTCGCTACCTCGACGACATCGAGATTCCCGGCGCGCTGCGTGCGGTGTTCATCCGCTCGCCGCACGCGCACGCGCGCATCCTGTCGATCGACACCACGGCGGCGCGCCGGATGCCGGGCGTGGTCGCGATCGTCACCGGCCGCGAGGTCGCGCAGTGGACCACACGCCACCGGATGGCGCCGCCGATCGAAGGACTGCAGCCGGTCGAGATGGACACGCTGCCGATCGAACGGGTGCGCTTCCAGGGTGATCCGGTCGCGTGCATCGTCGCGACCGACCGCTACCGCGCGGAAGACGCGGCAGAGCAGGTCGAGGTCGACTACGAAGCACTCGAGGCGGTGACCGACATGTGGCGCGCGCTCGCCGCCGACGCGCCCAAGGTCGATGAAACGCTTCCCTCCAACCTCGTGTCGCACCAGACCTACTCGCATGGCGACGTCGCGGCGCGCATGCGGCAGGCGCACCGCGTGATCGAGAGCACGTTCTCGCAGCACCGGCAGACGCACGTCCCGATCGAGACGCGCGGATGCATCGCGGTGTGGGACGAGGGCCGGCAGCACCTGAGCTTCCACGTCGGCTGCCAGGTGCCGCACCCGTACCGCACGCAGCTCGCGAACCGCCTGCGCCTGTCCGAGTCGCAGGTCACCGTGCTGTCGCCCGATGTCGGCGGCGGCTTCGGCCAGAAGATCACGCTGTACCGCGAGGAGCTGATGGTCGCGGCGCTGGCGCGCCACCTGAAGCAGCCGGTGCGCTGGCGCGAGGACCGGATGGAGAACCTCACCGCGTCGACGCAGGCGCGCGAGGACTGGTGCCGCACGCGCGCCGCCGTCGACGCCGAGGGCCGCCTGCTTGCGCTCGAACTCGAACTGATCGAGGACTTCGGCGCCTACTGCTTCTACCCCGGCAACTACCTCGCGCGCGTGGTGGCGATGATCCTGACCGGGCCGTACAAGGTCCAGGACTACGCGTTCGACGTCAAGGTCGTGCTGACCAACAAGGTCGGCAACGCGCCGATGCGTGCGCCGATGGCCGTCACCAGCTGGGTGATGGAAGGAACGATGGAGGCGATCGCGCGTGAGCTGAAGCTCGACCCGATGCGGGTACGCCGCGCCAACATGATCGAAGCGGCCGACCTGCCGTACACGATGCCGACCGGCGAGGTGCTGCGCGATGTCACGCCGCGCGAAACGTTCGAAGCCGCGCTGGCGGCAATCGACGAGGCGGACTTCCGCCGTCGCCAGCGCGAGGCGCGCGCGCAGGGACGCCTTCTCGGCCTGGGCGTGTGCGTGGTGATCGAATCGACGACCTACGGCTCGGCGTTCTACAAATCGGCCGGGATCCCCGGCTCCGGCCACGAAGCGGCGTGGCTGCGCATCGAGCCGACCGGCGCGGTGAATGCATCGGTCGGACTCGGCCCGACCGGCCAGGGCTACGAGACCGCGCTCGCGCATGCAGTGGCAGAGGGACTCGGCGTCGATCCCGCCCACGTGCGCATCCATCTCGGCAACACCGATGTGGCGCCGTACGGCATGGGCAGCCGCGGCGCGCGCGGCGGCACGGCCGGCGGCGGCGTGCTGTACCTGTGCGCGCGTGACGCGCGGGCGAAGTTGCTGTCGATCGCCGCGCGCCTGCTCGCGGCGGGCGATGCATCGTCGCTGCGCCTGGTCGACGGGCGGGTGCAGAAGCGTGCAGGCAGCGAATGGGCCGATGCCGGTCTGTCGCTCGCCGATCTGGCGCGGGTCGCGTACCTCGATCCGCTCGCGCTGCCGGAGGCAATGGCACCGGGGCTCGACTTCAGCCGGACCTACGACCCGCCGCCGATGACGTATTCGAACGCCACGCATGTCTGCGAGATCGAGATCGACGCCGCCACCGGCGGCCTGCGCATCCTGCGCTACCTGGTCGCGGAAGACTGCGGCACCGTGCTCAACCCGGTGGTCGTCGAAGGCCAGCAGCACGGCGCGATCGCGATGGGCCTGTCCGGCGCATTGTTCGAGCAGGTGATCTACGACGAGAGCGGACAGATCCTGACCGGCACGCTGGCCGACTACATGGTGGCCACCGCCACCGAACTGCCGGCCTTCGAGATCCTGCCCATGCACACGCCGAGCCGGTTCACGCCGGCCGGCATCAAGGGCATGGCAGAAGGCGGCGTGATGGGAGCGATCGGCGCGATCACCAATGCGGTCAACGACGCGCTGGCGCCGCTCGGTGTCGTCGCCGACCGCCAACCCCTGACGCCGATGTACCTGCGCGAACTCATTCGCAATGCGGGCGCGGCGCGACCGGAGAAATCGACGTGAGCACCGAGGTTCAGCAGATCGGCTTCATCGGCCTGGGCATCATGGGCCGCAGCATGGCGGGCCATCTGCAGCGTGCGGGTCACGCGCTGCATCTGCACAACCGTTCGCGTGGCGGCGCCGAGGCATTGCTGGCGCAGGGCGCCCGCTGGCACGACTCGCCGGGCGAGGCCGCCGCGGCGAGCGACATCGTGATCACGATGGTCGGATTCCCGTCCGACGTCGAAACGATCTACCTCGGTCCGCGCGGCATCGTCGAATCCGCCCGCCCGGGCACGCTGCTGATCGACATGACGACGTCGAGCCCGCAACTGGCGCGCCGCATCGCGCAGGCCGCCACGCAGCGCGGTCTGCAGGCGCTCGATGCACCCGTGTCGGGCGGCGAGATCGGCGCGCGCGAGGCGCGGCTGTCGATCATGGCCGGCGGCAATGCAGAGGCATTCGAGCGTGCCCTGCCCGTGCTGCGGCTGATGGGCACGAACATCGTGCGGCAGGGCGAAGCGGGCAGCGGCCAGCACACGAAGATGTGCAACCAGATCATCATCGCATCGACGATGCTCGGCGTCTGCGAAGGCCTCGCCTACGCCCGGCGCGCGGGCCTCGACCCGCAGACCGTGCTCAGCTGCATCGGCAGCGGTGCCGCCGGCAGTTTCCTGCTCAACAACCTGGCGCCGCGCATGCTCAAGGGGGATTACGCGCCAGGCTTCTTCACCGAGCATTTCATCAAGGACATGAGCATCGCGATCGACGAGGCCGACCGCATGGGGCTCGATCTTCCGGGCCTCGCGCTGGCCAAGCGCCTGTATGACCGCCTCGCCGCACAGGGCCATGCGCGCGACGGCACGCAGGTTCTGATCAAGCACTACGAGCCCTGATCCGCGATGGATATCGCCGGCGAACACCGCATTCCGGTTCCCCAGCAGCAGGTCTGGAACGCGCTGAACGATCCGGACGTGCTGAAGGCATGCATTCCGGGCTGCCGCGAACTCGAAAAGACCTCGGACACGGAGTTCAGGTCCGTGGTCGTCGCCAAGGTCGGCCCGGTCACCGCCACCTTCAAGGGCAACGTGTCGCTGCTCGATCTCGATCCGCC
>JBLMYK010000272.1:0-9831 GCA_050258235.1 Gemmatimonadota bacterium
GAACGGCTGCCGCGCGTGCGCGACAGCACCGTGCTGCTCGTGCTGCGCGTGCTGCTGACTTTCCACCTGATTCTCGTCACCTGGGTCTTCTTCCGCGCCAAGACAGTCAACGATGCGTGGCTGATTCTGAGCAAGATCGGCGCCAACCTCGCCAACATTCCCGGGTTGATCGCGAAGTTTCCGTTCACCACCGATCACTGGCTCGGCCTGGCATTGATCGCCTTCCTGCTCGTGATCGAGGTCCTCGACGAGCGGCGCCCGATCCTGCAGCGGCTGAACGCGGCACCGGTGGCGCTGCGCTGGGCCGCTTACTACCTGGCCATCTTCCTGTTGCTCGTCGTCGGGCGCTGGCAGGCGCGCGAGTTCATCTACATGCAGTTCTGACGATGAAACGTCTGCTCGGACCCGCGCTGCTCTTCATCGCGATCGGACTCGCGCTCTACGCCGGCCTGTACGCGGCAACCGAGCGGCTGCTGCAGCGCACTGGCCACAGCAACGCATTTTTCAAGATCGCGAACCTGCAGGAGCACACCGTCGACTGGGTGATCCTAGGTGCGTCACACGCGATGCCGCTGGACTTCGCCGACTTCAACCAACAGATGCAGCAGGCCACGGGTCAGCACATCGTGAATCTTGCCGCGCCCGGTGCGGGCCCGCTGTATAACCGCTTCGCGTTCGAGCATTTCCTGCTCGACCACCGCGCCCGCAATCTGCTCTACGTGGCCGATTCGTTCGCGTTCTACTCGCGCACCTGGAACGAGGAACGCTTCGCCGACGCCAAACTGCTGCGGCGCACGCCGTTCGATCCCGCGCTGGCGCGGAGCCTGTGCAGCTACTCGAAGAACGAAGGCGTGGACGCGCGCGCCGTCCTCGATTACGCGACCGGGTTCTCGAAGATCAACAACCGCGAGCGTTTCCAGCGCGACCAGTGGGAAGGCGAGATGCAGTTCGAGCGCGCGCAGCGTCCCTCGTCGACCGCGGTCGGCAAGCGGATCGACTACCTGTATGCGGACGGCACTTCGGCCGAGAAGCTCACGCGCTATCTCGGCGTGCTCTTTGACGTGGTCGAGCGGGCCCAGCGCGAAGGCATGCGCGTCGTCGTGATCAAGATGCCGCTACCACCGCCCTTTCGTGAACGCCTTCCAGACGAGGCCGCCTTCGACAGTGCACTGCAACGCCTGCTCGCGCAGCACGGGGTCGACTTCCACGACTTCTCTGCGGCGATTCCGGATGCACGCAAGTACTTCGACACCGATCACCTGAACCGCACCGGGCTCACCGAGTTCTTCGAGCGCGACCTGAAGCCGATATTGCTTGCCGGCGGCAGAAACTAGGCAGCCGCCGGCGCTACTCGAAATCCGGCTGGCGGGACGGTTGCGCCTCGATGAAGGCGGGCACCTGCATGCACGCCTCGAAGATGCGCATCACGGTGGGTACATGGTCGAGCCGGCAGTCGTATCGCTGCGCGTTGAAGATCTGCGGCACGAGCAGCACGTCGGCCAGCGTCACCTGGTCGCCGAGGACGAAGCGCCCGCTGCGCCGGCCGGCCAGCAGCTGCGCCTCGACCTGCGCCAGCCCCTGTTCGACCCAGTGGCGATACCAGGCGTTCTTGGCGTCGTCGCCCGTGCCGAGCGTGCGCACCAGATACCGCAGCACGCGCAGGTTGTTCAACGGATGGATCTCGCACGCGATCGACAGCGCGATCGCGCGCACGTACGCGCGCTCGAGCGGATCGTGCGGCAGCAGCGGCGGTTGCGGGTAGCGCTCCTCGAGGTACTCGATGATCGCCAGCGACTGCGTGAGCAGAGCGCCGTCGTCGAGCTTCAGCACCGGCACCAGCTCGGCCGGATTCAGTTCGCGGAACTCTTCCTTGAACTGGTCGCCCTTGACCAGGCCGACCGGGACGTATTCGAACGGCAGGCCCTTGAAATTGAGCGCGATGCGGGCGCGGAATGACGCCGATGACCGCGCGGCGTTGAAGAGTTTCATCAGTTCAGCACCCTCACGAGCCAGAGCGAAAGGACGGGAAAGAGGATCAGCAGGGTCACGCGCACGGCATCGGACAGCAGGAACGGCACGACGCCCTTGAATGTCTCCATCAGCGGCACGTCGCGCGCCAGGTTGTTGATGATGTACAGGTTCATGCCCACCGGCGGGTGCACGAGTCCGATCTCGACCACCATCAGCGCAAGTATGCCGAACCAGATCGCCTTCTCGGTGGCGTCGAGCGCCCACAGGTCCAGCCCCATCACGATGGGGAAGAAGATCGGAATCGTCAGGAACAGCATCGACAGGCTGTCCATCAGGCAGCCGAGCAGGATGTAGATCAGGATGATCGCGACGATCACCGCGAGCGGCGGAATGCCGATGTCCTTGACCAGACCGGCAAGCTCCTGCGGCATTTGCGACAGCGCCAGGAAAGAGTTCAGCACGTCGGCCCCGATCAGCACGAAGAAGATCATCGCGCTCGCCTCGGCGGTGTGCAGCAGGCAGCGCACCACGCCGTCGCGGTCCAGCTCGCCCTTGGCGAAGGCGACGATCGCCACCAGCACGGTGCCGATCGAAGCGCCCTCCGTCGGCGTGAAGACCCCGCCGTAGATGCCGCCGATCACGAGCAGGAAGATCGTCGCCACCGGCCACACGTCGCGCAGCGCGGCCAGCCTCTCGCGCCAGACGCGGCGCGGCGCCGCCGGTCCCGACTGCGGCCAGATGCGCACGACGATCGCGATCGCCAGCATGTAGCCGAGGGTGGCGATCAGACCGGGCACGAACGCCGCGGTGAAGAGCTTGGCGATGTTCTGCTCGGCGAGCATCGCGTACACAACCAGCGGCACGGAAGGCGGGATCAGGATGCCGAGCGTGCCGCCGGCGGCCAGCGTTCCGGTGGCCAGCCGCGGCGAGTAGTTGTAGCGCCGCAGCTCTGGCAGCGCGACGCGACCCATCGTCGCCGCCGTGGCCAGCGATGACCCGCAGATCGCGCCGAAGCCCGCGCACGCGCCCACCGCGGCCATCGCCACGCCGCCCCTGAGATGGCCGATGAACGCGCTCGCGGCATCGAACAGCGATTTCGACAGCCCGCCCTGCGACGCGAGGTTGCCCATCAGCAGGAACAGCGGAATCACCGAAAGCTCGTAGTTGGAAAGGCGTGCGAAGGCTGCGGTCTTCATGAATGCGAGGAACGGATCGAGACCCGACAGCTTCACGTAGCCAACCAGGCCCGTCAGGAACATCGCCGCGCCGATCGGCACCCGCACGGCGAGCAGCACCAGCATCACGCCGAACATCACGAAGCCGAAGGTGCTGCCGCTCACGCCGCGTTTCCCGTCAGCGCGCGGCGTGCATGGACCCACGCCATGTAGCCCGCCGCGAGCCCTAGCAGCGCCAGCGACACGATCAGCGGCGGAAAGGCCAGCCACTGCGGAATCTCGAGCACCATCGTCGTTTCGCCGGCGCGCTTCAGGTCGAGCATCCCGGCCGTCAGCCGCACCGCGAGTAGCGCGCCGATCGCGGCGATTGCCGACTGACCGATGCAATCGAGCGCGGCACGAACGCGCGGCGGAGACTTCAGGGTGAAGAAATCGACCAGCACGTGCCCCGCCCGCGTCGCACAGTACGGCAGGAAGGCCGCGACCGAACTGGCCGTGGCCAGTTGCGCCAGTTCGTAGTCGCCGGGAATCGGCCGCGCGAGGAGCCAGCGGCCGAGGATCGAGGCGAGCGACATGAAGGTCAGCGCCAGAAGCACGACGCCGCCTGCCAGCGCGAGCCAGCGCGCGGCCGCGAACAGCACGCGCCCCACCGCATCGCGCGGTTCGTATGGCCCGCGGGCCGCAGAAGCAGAGTCGCTCACGACGCTTGGCCGCTGCTGCGCGCGGCTGGCACTACTTCTTCGCGGGCTTTGCAGCCTCCGGCTTCGCGGCCGGCTTCTCGTACTTCGCGATCAGCGCGCGCGCATCGGTCAGCATCTCGTTGCCGTTCAGCCCGCGCTTGTTCATGTCGTTGATCCAGTCCGCGTAGAGCACGCGCGTGGCCCGCTCCCATTGCGACAGCTCGGTCGCCGGCACCGTATAGAAGGTGTTGCCGCGGTCGACCGCGGTCTTGCGCGCCGGCGGCGCGGAGCGGTCCCAAAGCGCGCCGAGCTGCCGGGAAACCTCCGGTCCGCTGTTGCGGTCGATGACCGCCTTCAGGTCCGGCGGCAGGCTGTCGTACTTCTTCGGATTCATCGCGAAGATGAACACCGCGGTGTACAGCGCCGGCATCGCCGGGTCGGTCTCGGTGTGGTACTTGACCATCTCCTGCAGCTTCACCGACGGGATCACTTCCCACGGCAGCACGAAGCCGTCGATCACACCCTTGGACATCGCCTCGGTCACCGCCGGCAGCGGCATCGACACCGGCGTGGCACCGAACGCGGCGAGCATCTTGTTCGTCTGCCGCGTCGGCGCGCGCAGCTTCAGTCCCCTGAAATCGGCCAGGGTCTTGATCTGCCGGTCGCGCGTGTGCACGTAGCCGCGGTCGTGCGTGTGGAACGCCAGCGGCTTGATGCCGGCGAATTCCTTGACCGCGTACTTCTCGTAGTAGTCCCAGGCGGCGCGGCTCGCGGCCTCGGCGCTGGAGATCATGAAAGGCAGCTCGAACACCTCCATGACCGGGAATCGACCCGCGGTATATCCCGGCAGCGTCCACACGATATCGGCCACGCCGTCGCGCACCTGGTCGATCAGCTGCGGCGGCGTGCCGCCCAGCTGCATCGCCGGGAAGATCTGGCAT
Organism: Gemmatimonadota bacterium; assembly: GCA_050258235.1. Taxonomy (GTDB): domain Bacteria; phylum Pseudomonadota; class Gammaproteobacteria; order Burkholderiales; family Burkholderiaceae_F; genus JAKOQB01. The sequence goes on from JBLMYK010000272.1 coordinate 4,768, forward strand.
TTCATGCGGTTGTTGGATTCCTTGGCGATCTTGTCGCACCAGGGCACCAGGAAGTTGGTCGGGCCCATGGCGCCGGGCGGCCAGAAGTGGTGCACCTTCAGCACCACTTCCTGCGCGACCGCTCCGGCGGTCAGCGTCATGCCCAGACCCAACGCGAACAGCGCGCGGCGAACCTTCATTTACGTCTCCCCTCTCGTTGGTGGCGCGAAAGCTTATCAGCGCGTCTAGCGGATGCGCACCCGCAGCGTGCCGACCCGGTCGACGCCGCCCTCCATCAGGTCGCCCGGTTTGACCGCCGCGACACCCTCGGGCGTGCCGGTGAAGATCAGATCGCCCGGCTGCAGCTCGAAGTATCGCGACAGATGCTCGATCGTCTCGTTGACGTTCCAGATCAGCTTCGACACGTCGCTGTCCTGCCGCTTCTCGCCATTCACGTTCAGCCATATGTGCCCGGACCTGATCTCGGCCGTGCGCGCAATCGGCTGAATCGGTCCGATCGGCGCCGAGCAGTCGAAGCCCTTGCCGACCTCCCAGGGGCGCCCCTGCTTCTTCGCTTCGCCCTGCAGGTCTCGCCGCGTCATATCCAGGCCGACCGCATATCCCCATATGTGGCTCGGCGCATCCGCGGCGGCGATCCGCTTGCCGCGCTTGCCGATCGCGACCACCAGTTCCAGTTCGTGGTGCAGGTTGCCGGTCTCGCTCGGGTACGGCATCTCTCCGGTTGCGCCTTCCGCGACGCACAGCACGGCGTCGGCCGGCTTGGCGAAGAAGAACGGCGGCTCGCGCCCGGAGAAACCCATTTCCTTCGCGTGCTCCTCGTAGTTGCGGCCGACGCAGTAGATCCGATGCACCGGAAACAGATCGCTCGACCCCGCGACCGGCACCACCGGCTGCGCCGGCGCGGCAAAGACATAGCCCATGGACAGGATCTCCAATGAGGTTGAACCGGATGACGACGCTCGCCACCTTCTCCGAGATGGTAAGCGATGCGGGCGCAGGCCCCGGCACGTCGATCCGGTCTCGGCTTCGAACTCCAGGCGCCAGTGCGGACGCATTCCGACAGGCAAGTGCCGGACGATGTCGCGTCGCGCAGCTCGCCGTCATCGCGTGACTGTCGCGCCATCCGCGGCGAAGCTGCCGGCGGCCCCTATAATCCGCGCGCCGAAGTTGCGCCGGAGAGATGGCCGAGCGGTTTAAGGCGCACGCCTGGAACGCGTGTATAGGTTAATAGCCTATCGTGGGTTCGAATCCCACTCTCTCCGCCACCACAAGCGCGCCGAAACAGGCGACGCGCTCCTCCCTGCGATGTCCCTTCCACGCGGCTTTCTGGGCGGCTGGAGCCGTGATCGCCGGGATGCGAACCGCGCAGAAGCGCCTTGCAGCCTATACGGTTCATCGGTTGCGCCCCGCGCCGTGCGGGTTCGCTCGTCATCTGACTGATGCGGGACCTGATGCTCCGCCGCCGCAGCAACCGTGCAGGCGACGTGGTCGGGAGCGGATCGAACAATCACGGATATCGGCGACGTTGCAGGATGTAAGCGAAGCAAACCTCCCCACATCTGGCCTGTCGTAGCAACAGGATCGTTCGCCAGCGGCGAGAAGACGGCATTGCCGGACCGATCGCGGCGAACGGCCCGACACGGCCGCGACGGCGATCGTCTCGGTCGAGAGGCGTTTCAATCGGGAGGGAATCGGCAATGAACCCGGCGATTGAGAAGTGCCTGAAAGTCCTGCCGGCACTGGGCGTGGCCGTGGCGTGCATCCAGGCGCATGCGGGCCAGCTGGCGGCCGTGAACACCGCTTCGCAGGCGGTGCCTGTCACACGCGAGGTGCCGCCGCCACCCGGCATCAATGCGTGGTCGGAGGAGCTGCCGGCGTCCCTGCCCCCGGTGACCATCGAAGGACGACGAATCCCGCGCCCGGACCTGCACCAGGTCTTCGAACAGAACCTGGCGCGCAATGACACGATCGAGTTCGCGTCGATCGACCGCGGCGACGGACGGCGCTGCACCAGCGTGCAGCCGTTCGGTTACGAGGCGTGCACGCACGCCGCCACGAAGTTCGTCGTCCGTGCGGGATCGGCTCAGTGATAGCCGGCGTCGGCGCGCACCTTGCCGCTGAACACCCAGTACGACCAGCCGATGTAGGTGAAGATGATCGGCAACAGGAACAGCGTGCCGATCAGCAGGAAGGCCTGCGACTGCGGCGCCGCAGCCGCGTCCCACAGCGTGACGCTCGGCGGCACGACGTACGGAAACAGGCTGATCGCCAGACCCGCGTAGCACATCGCGAACAGGCCCATCGCGGCGATGAACGGTGCGACGTCCCGGTTGCGCCTGAGCGAATTCCACAGCCACCAGGCAATCACCGCCGTGGCGATCGGTACCGGCGCAAGGAACGCGAGGTTCGGCCAGGTGAACCAGCGTGCGCTGATGCGCGGATCGAGAAACGGCGTCCAGACGCTGACCATCGCGATGAATGCCAGCACGCCGGCGAGCGCGCCACGCGCCCGGGCGCGCGCCCATGCCTGCAACTCTCCCTCTGTCTTCAGCACCAGCCACGTTGCGCCCAGCAGCATGTAGCCGAACACGAGTCCAACGCCGACGGCGAGCACGAACGGATGCACCCAGTCGAGGCTCGTGCCGACGTACTGGCGGCCTTCGACAGCGAAACCCTGGACGAATTTGCCCAGAACACAGCCCTGCGCGAACGTGGCGATCAGCGAGCCCCAGAAGAACGCGCGGTCCCAGCGCTTGCGGCTGGTGCGGGCGGTGGCGCGGAACTCGAACGCGACGCCGCGGAAGATCAGGCCGAGAAGCATCGCGAGGATCGGGAAATACAGCGCCGGCATGATGATCGCGAACGCGAGCGGGAACGCGGCGAACAGCCCGACGCCGCCAAGCACGAGCCAGGTCTCGTTGCCGTCCCAGACCGGGGCGACGGAGCCCATCATCAGGTCGCGCGCGCGATCGTCGGGCGCGAACGGAAAGAGGATCCCGACCCCGAGGTCGAATCCGTCGAGCAGCACGTACATGAAGACGGCCACCGCGAGGATGAGTGACCAGATGGGGACGAGATCGAGTGCCATCGCCGTTGCAGAAGTCAGCGGTTCGCCTCGGCGGCCGCGGACATCGGGCGCGCGGGACGCTCTTCCAGCCGCGGCTCGCGCGACTCGACTGAGTCCGGCAGGCCGCGCCGCACGACGCGGATCAGGTAATACAGCCCCGCCCCGAATACGGCGACGTAGACGGCGATGTAGAGCAGGAGCGAGACGAGGACATCGCCGCCGGTCAGTGTCGGCGTCACGCTGCCGGCGGTCCGCAACTGTCCGTAGACGACGAAGGGCTGGCGTCCGACCTCGGTCGTGATCCACCCGGCGGTCACCGCGATGTAGCCCACGGGGATCGCCCACGTGGCGGCGCGCAGGAACGGCATCGAGTCGAACAGCCGACCGCGCCACGCCAGCCACCACGCCCAGACGGTCAACGCGAGCATGATCGCCCACATGCCGACCATCAGCCGGAAGCCCATGAACACGGGCACGACCGGCGGGCGGTCGGCGCGCGGAAAATCCTTGAGGCCCTTCACGGTCCCGTTCCAGTCATGCGTGAGATAAAGGCTGGCCAGCTTCGGGATCGACAGCTCGGCGCGGTTTGTCTCGGCTGCCTCGTCCGGCACGGCAAACAGCACGGCCGGCTGCCCGGCCCGGGTATCCCAGATGCCTTCCATTGCCGCGAGCTTGGCGGGCTGGTGTTCGAGCGTGTTCAGTCCGTGCGCATCGCCGACCAGCGCCTGCAGCGGCACGAGCACTGTCGCGAGGATCACACCCATCGCAACCATCACGCGCGCGTCCTCGACGTGGCGGCTGCGCCTCAGGTACCACGCCGCCACGCCGATCACCGTGAACGCCGTCGTGAGGAAGACCGCGAGGACGGTATGCACGAACCGGTACGGGAACGACGGATTGAACACCACGGCCACCCAGTCGGTCGGGACGAATCGCCCGTCCACGAGCACCGCACCCGCCGGCGTCTGCATCCAGCTGTTGACGACCAGAATCCAGAATGTGCTGAACAGGGTTCCGAGGGCGACCATCAGCGCAGAAGCAAAGTGTGCCCACGGCGGTACGCGCTTGCGGCCGAAAAGCAGCACGCCCAGGAACGCGGACTCGAGGAAGAACGCGGTCAATCCCTCATAGCCCATCAGTGGCGCGACGATGTTCGCCGTCGCATCGGCGTAGCGGCTCCAGTTGGTGCCGAACTGGAACGGCATCACGATTCCCGACACGACGCCCATGCCGAACGACACGGCGAAGATCTTGATCCAGAACGCCGAGATCCTGAGGTAGGTCTCGCGCCGCGTGGCGAGATACATGCCCTCGAGCACGGCGATGTAGGCGGCCAGCCCGATCGTGAATGCGGGCAGCAGGAAGTGCAGCGCGATGACGAACGCGAACTGAATCCGCGACAGCAGCAACGGATCGAGAGTCATCATCGTCTTCAGACCGCACGCCGATCGGTGGGTTCGCCTGACTCCGCAGGGCGCTGCGCCCGCACAAGAATAGCGCCGAGAAGCACCCGGGGTACCGCGTGAAGGCGCGCGTCTTGCCCGGCCCGCAGCGCCGAAACTGTCGGGCCGGTCCATCTGCGGCCGGCGCGAATTGCCATGCGCCGAGCCATTTTCATCGAAGACGGCTTGCGCAAATGCAAACGGCCCCGCCCGGGGCCGTTTGCCATCGAAGCGCCAGACCGTTCAGGTCCCGCGCGTGTCGAGCGTGTCGCCCGCCAGATTCGGATAGCGCACGTGTTCGACGAGTTCCTGCGTCTCCCGGTTGGGCGCCGGCGTCAGATACGAGACCACGATCATCAGGATCAGCGCAACCGGCAATCCGAAGATTCCTGCCGAGATCGGCGAGATGCCGAACCAGGTGTGATCCGCGATCGATCCGGTCACTCCGAATACGGCGCGCAGCCAGGGCTGGGTCGTCGACATGTAGTACCACGTCGTGCCGACGCCTCCGATCATCGCTGCGATCGCGCCCCACTTGGTGGCCCGCTTCCAGAA
>JBLMYK010000273.1:0-4007 GCA_050258235.1 Gemmatimonadota bacterium
GTCATCGATCCCGCCGCCATGCCGTCGAGGGCACGCGCGCGCTCGGCGATGTCGTCGATGGACCCGTCGAGCTGCTCGTACTGCCCCTCGAAGAACTTGTGCAGCTCGGAGAAGTTCGGGCCGACCACGTTCCAGTGGAAGTTGCGCGTCTTCACATACAGCACGAACTCGTCCGCGAGCAGCCGGTTCAGCACGTCGACCATCGTCTTGCGCGCCTTGTCCGACAGTCCGCTGCCGGCCGCGCTCGCCTTCTTGCCGTTGTTCTTGCCCATGATCACCTCCGTCGGATCGACGGCCAAACCTTAGCAACTCGCGTCCGCCGGCGCATTGAGAAATTCCAATCGGCGCGATCCCCGCGCCTTCGCGTCATCCGGCAACGGCCGGCAGGTCGAGCTTGGTCACGCCGTGCAGCGGACACTTCAGGATCGCCTGGCGCAGCGCCTCCACCGCGGGCATGCGCGTGAAGCTCTTGCGCCACGCCAGCACCACGCGCCGGTCCGGCACCGGCGACTTGAATGAAAGATAGGCGATAAGCGAATCGCGCCGCACGCTCGCCGGCACCGAAGTCATCGGCAGCACGGTGATGCCGAGCCCCGAGGCGACCATGTGGCGGATCGTCTCCAGCGAAGAACCCTCGAAGGTCTTCTGGATGCCCTCGGCGTCGGTCGAGTAGCGCGACAGTTCCGGACAGACGCCGAGCACGTGGTCGCGAAAGCAGTGTCCGGTGCCGAGCAGCAGCATCGTCTCCTTCTTCAGGTCCTCCGAGGCGACGCTCTTGCGCTTGGTCCAGGGGTGATCGCGCGGCACCGCGACCGCGAACGGCTCGTCGTACACCGGCTGGATCATCAGGCCGGACTCCGGCAGCGGCAGCGCCATGATCGCCACGTCGATCTCGCCGTTCTTCAGCAGTTCGAGCAGCTTGAGGGTGAAGTTCTCGTTCAGCAGCAGCGGCATCTGCGGCGCATCGCGCAGCAGCTGGCGCACCAGCGACGGCAGCAGGTACGGGCCGATCGTGTAGATCACGCCGACCCGCAACGGGCCGGCGAGCGGGTCCTTGCCCTGCTTCGAGATCTCCTTCACCCGGCTCGCCTCGTCGAGCACGCGCTGCGCCTGCTCGGTCACCCGCTCGCCGATCGGCGTCAGCGTGACCTCGTTGGTCTTGCGCTCGAACAGCAGCACGCCCAGCTCGTCCTCGAGTTTCTTGATTGCGACCGACAGCGTCGGCTGCGAGACGAAGCACGCCTCGGCGGCGCGGCCGAAATGCCGCTCGCGCGCGACGGCGACGATGTAGCGAAGTTCGGTGAGTGTCATGCGTCCAGGTAGTTTTCCCGTCCCGCCAGCCAGCGCTGCACATGCGCGCGAGCGACCGCGGGTTGCTCCCGCAGCAGCCGCTGCGCCACGTCGCGCGCCCGTTCGACCAGCGCGGCGTCCTGCTCCAGGTCGGCGAAGCGTAGCAGCGGCACGCCGGACTGCCGGGCGCCGAGAAACTCGCCGGGGCCGCGCAGCTGCAGGTCGCGACGCGCGATCTCGAAACCGTCGCTCGTCTCGTAGACGACCCGGAGCCGCTCGCGCGCCGGCTCCGACAGTGGCTCGTCGAACAGCAGCACGCAGAAGCTCTGCTCCGCGCCGCGGCCCACGCGCCCGCGCAGCTGGTGCAGCTGCGCCAGCCCGAAGCGCTGCGCATGCTCGATCACCATCAGCGTGGCGTTCGGAACGTCGACGCCGACTTCGATCACCGTCGTCGCCACCAGCACCTGGATCTCGCCGCGCACGAAACGCTGCATCACATCGGTCTTCTCCACCGGCGGCATCTGGCCGTGCAGCAGGCCGAGCCGCAGCTCAGGCAGCAGCGCGCGGGTCTCCTCGTACATCCGCGTCGCGGCGGTCAGGTCGACGGCCGCCTCCGCATCCTCGCTCTCGTCCACCAGCGGGCAGACCCAGTAGGCCTGCCTGCCGCGCGCAGCGTCGGCGCGCACGCGCTCGAGCACTTCGGCGCGGCGCCGCGTCGACACCAGCTTGGTCACGACGGGCTGGCGTCCGGGCGGCAGCTCGTCGATCACCGACACGTCGAGATCGGCGAAATAGCTCATCGCCAGCGTGCGCGGGATCGGCGTGGCGCTCAGCATCAGCAGGTGCGGTGTGGCCGGCTGCGACGAAGCATCGCCGCGCAGCGCAAGGCGCTGCGCGACGCCGAACCGATGCTGCTCGTCGACGATCGCCAGCCCGAGGCGCGCGAACTCGACCTTGTCCTGGATCAGCGCGTGCGTGCCGACCACGAGCTGAGCTTCTCCGGATGCCGCCTGCGCCTGCGCGACGCGCTTTTCCGCCGCCTTCAGCTTGCCCGCCAGCCACGTGATCCGCACCCCCAGCGGCGCCAGCCACACGGCCACGCGGCCGAAGTGCTGCTCGGCGAGGATTTCCGTCGGCGCCATCAGCGCCGCCTGGAAGCCGGATTCGATTGCGCGCGCCGAGGCAAGCGCGGCGATCACGGTCTTGCCGCTGCCGACGTCGCCTTGCACCAGCCTGTGCATCGGCGTGCCGCGCGCCAGATCGGCTTCGATCTCGGCCCACACGCGGCGCTGCGCCGGGGTCAACGCAAACGGCAGCGTTGCCAGCAGCCGGTTCACCAGAGCGCTGTCGCCCGCGAGCGGCGCGGCGCGGCGCCGGGCGCGCGCCGCGCGCGCGATGCGCAGCGACAGCTGCTGCGCGAGCAGCTCGTCGAACTTCACGCGCTGCCATGCGGGATCGATCCTTTGTGCGAGGGCTGAGGCGTCGGCGTCGGGGGGCGGTCGGTGCAGCCGCAGGATCGATTCGCGCAGCGGCGGCAACTGCAGTTCATGGATGATCGCGGCGGGAAGCGAATCGACGATGTCGACGTCGCGCAGCGCGCGCTCGATGCGCCCGCGCAGCCACGCCTGCGGCACACCGGCCGTGGTTGGGTACACCGGCGTCAGCGCGCTGGGCAGCGCGCTTTCGGCCCCGACCGCGCGCACCCGCGGATGGACCATTTCGTTGCCCATCAGCCCGCCGCGGACGATCCCGAACGCGCGCACGCGGCGACCGGCTGCGAGCGACTTCAGCTGTGAAGGGTAGAAGTGCAGGAAACGCAGCAGCAGTTCGCCGGTCGCATCCGCCAAGCGGACGACGAGCTGCCGGCGTCCGCGGTAGACGACCTCCGCCGCGACGATTTCGCCTTCGACCTGCGCCTCGCCGCCGGCCGCGAGCGACGCGATCGGCGTCAGTTGGGTCTCGTCCTCGTAACGCAGCGGCAGGTGCAGGACGTAGTCCCAGTCGGACTTCAGGCCGAGGGTCGCCAGGCGGGTCGCCATCGACCGTGCTGCCGGCTTGCCGGCACCGCCGCGCTGACGGGTCAAAGTCGGTGCCACGCGGCGAAGCATGGATTTGGGCAGCGCGTCCGGGTCAATTTCATCGATTGCGATCCAGGCACGCTGGGCATCATCGCACGAGATTCAATGGCCTCAGTGCGCATGGGTGGCGCGAACCGTCGCGCCGAAACTGGAGCAATGGCGTGAAATTCGACGATCGTCAGGAACAGGCTGCCGTCAGCGCCGCGGCGCGCAACGTGCGCGGCGACCGCAGGCTGACCGACCCGGGCATGCCGCGTCCGCGATTGCGCCTGGGCGACATGCTGGTCGCACAGGGCGTGCTGACCAGCGCGCAGCTGACGGCAGCGCTGTCGGAACAGCGCCGCAGCGGACGACGCCTGGGACGGATCCTGATCGACGACGGCATCGCCAGCGAAGCGACGATCGCGCGCGCGCTGGCGCAGCAGCTGAAGGTCCCCTTCATCGATATCGCGCGCGAAACGATCGATGCGCGCGTCGCGCAGCGCTTGCCGGTCGCGGCCGCGCAGCGGCTGCGCGCACTGCCGCTGGACGAACAAAGCGGCGTGGTGCGCGTCGCAATGGCCGATCCGACCGACCTGCAGGCGTACGACGAGGTGCAGCGCCTGATCGGGCGCGAAATCGATCTGGTGGTCGTCACCG
>JBLMYK010000274.1:0-12134 GCA_050258235.1 Gemmatimonadota bacterium
TCGCCACCTCGGTCGGCCAGGCGCCCGATTCGAACGACCGCTCCAGTTCGCGCGGTATGAAGCGCGTGCGCGATGCGTAGACATTGCGGTCACCGCCGGCGGTTTGCTGCTGCACGTAGAACCGCTGCGGCACGATGACGTGCAGCTGGTCCTTCGCGCGCGTGAGCGCGACGTACAGCAGCCGGCGTTCCTCCTCGATCTGCTGCGGCGTGCCGGTCGCGAGATCGGACGGAATGCAGCCGTCGACGCCGTTGAGCACGTACACGGAGTTCCACTCCTGGCCTTTCGCCGAGTGGATCGTCGACAGGACCAGGTAGTCGTCGTCGAGCAGCGGCGTGCCGGCTTGATCGCTCGTCGCGTCGGGCGGATCGAGCGCAAGTTCGGTCAGGAAGCGCTGGCGCGACGGATAGGCGCCGGCAATGCTTTCGAGCGCAATCAGGTCCGACAGGCGCGCCTGCGCATCGTCGTGCAGGCGGGCAAGATGCGGTTCGTACCACGTGCGCGCGGCGGTCAGCTCGCCCGGCCACGCTGGGTGCCTGCGCAGCCCGCGCACCAGCTCGGCCAGCGCGCGCCAGTCCTCGGCGGATGCGGCCGGCACCGCGAAATGCGCGAGCGCATCGACGGGATCGGCGGCAGCGGCGAGGTGATCGAGCGCGCGCGCCGCAGTCTTCGGGCCGACTCCGGGCAGAAGCAGCAGCACGCGGAATCCCGCCACGCGGTCGCGCGGGTTCTCGGCCCAGCGCAGGCAGGCAAGCAGATCCTTCACATGCGCGGCTTCGAGGAACTTCAGGCCGCCGAATTTCACGAACGGCACATTGCGGCGGGCCAGTTCGAGTTCGAGTTGCAGGCTGTGATGGGAGGCGCGGAACAGCACCGCCTGCGCGCGCAGTGCGATTCCCTGCTCCCGCTGCGCCAGCACTTGATCGACCACGTAGCGCGCCTGAAGCGCCTCGTCGGCCACCGTGACGAGCCGCGGCCGATCGCCGCTGCCGCGCGCAGAGAACAGATTCTTGGTGAAGCGCTCCGCGGCCAGCCCGATCACCGCGTTCGCGGCGTCGAGGATCGGCTGCGTGGAGCGGTAGTTCTGCTCCAGCGTGACGACCTTGGCTGGCGGGTCGAAGCATGCCGGAAACTCGAGGATGTTGCGCACCGTGGCGCCACGAAACGCGTAGATCGCCTGCGCGTCGTCGCCGACCACGGTCAGACCGCGGCCGTCCGGCTTCAGCGCCAGCAGCACCGACGCCTGCAGGCGATTCGTGTCCTGGTACTCGTCGACCAGCACATGCGAGAAGCGTGACGAGATTGCGGCGGCGATCGTGGGTTCGCCCATCATCGAGGACCAGTACAGCAGCAGGTCGTCGTAGTCGAGCACGTTGTTCCTCTGCTTGGCTTCGACGTACGCGGCGAACAGCCGCTTCAATTCATCCTCCCACGCCGCGCACCACGGAAACCACTGTGCGAGCACCGTCCCGAGCGGCGTTTCGGTGTTGACCGTGCGCGAATAGATCGCCAGGCACGTGCCCTTTAGCGGGAAACGCTCGCGGGTCGACGACAGGCCGAGTTCGTGCCGGGCGAGGTTCATCAGGTCGGCGGAGTCTTCGCGGTCGTGAATCGTGAACGCCGGGCTCAGGCCGATGCGCTCGGCGTATTCGCGCACGAGCCTTGCGCCGATCGCATGGAAGGTGCCGCTCCAGTCGAGGCCGACCGGCCGGCGCGGCGCGGTCGCGCCGACGATGCGTTCCACGCGGCGCGACATCTCGACGGCGGCGCGGCGCGAGAAGGTGAGCAGCAGGATCGCGCGCGGATCGGCGCCGCGCGCGATCAGGTGTGCCACCCGGTGCGCGAGCGTGTTGGTCTTGCCGGAGCCGGCACCCGCGATCACCAGCAGGGGCCCGTCGCCGAACTCGGCCGCGGTGAGCTGGCGCGGATTCAGCGTCGACAGCGGATGCCGCGCGCTGCCAGGCCGCCCGCCGGGCGGCGCGAATGATTCAAGGTCGAGCGCGGTTTCGATGGCCATCGGCTGCATGCAGCGGGCCCGTCGGCACCCGGCGCGACGGGATACTGGCGAAATATACAGTGTTGCGGTTCAGCGGGCGGGCGAGGCTTCCGACGCGACCGCGGCGATCGCCCGCGCGAGCCCGTCGACCACGCGGGCCATCTCCGGATAGCGGATCCGGTCCGGCGTGTCGCTCGAGCGGTGATAGTGCGGATAGCGGTAGAAGGCCGTGTCGGTGACCATGACCGCCGGATAGCCGACACGCCAGAACGACAGCTGATCGCTCCAGGAAACGCCGGGAACGATCGCCGGGCTCGCCAGTGATTCCGACGGAAAGTCGCCGTGCGAGCGGAATGTGCGCACCCAGGCGCGCAACGCCTGCCGCGAACGCAGGTTCGACACGAATGCAATGAAGTTGCCGCGCTCGGGGTAGAACCAGCGCAGCAGCGGCGGGTAGTCCTGGCTGCGCGGGGCGTCCGAATAGAAGCCGAGCATTTCGAGCGACAGCATCAGGCGGATGTCGTCGCCGCGGCGCCGCGCCGCCCGCGCGTAGACCTTGCTGCCCATATCGCCCCAGAAGAAGAACGGCGGCTCTTCGTTCACGAAGGCGACAATCTTGATCGTTCGCGGGGGACGCTCCCCGCGCAGGGCGCGCGCGATCTCGATCAGTGCGGCCACGCCGCTCGCGTTGTCGTCCGCGCCGGGCGATCCCGAAACGGTGTCGTAATGCGCGCCGACGAGCACGATCTCGCCGGCGCGCTCGCCGCCCGGGATCGAGATTTCGAGATTGGAGGACTCAACTCCATACGCGAGGTAGGTCTGGCGCACGACCTCGTAGCCGAGCGCGCCAAACTCGCCGGCGATGTATGCCTCGGCCGCATGCAGCGCCGCCGGCTGCCGCACGTTGCGCTCGCCGATGTCGCCGGCCAGCGTGCCGATGTGCCGTCGCAGGCGCGCTTCGAGATCGCTGCTCATACGGACGAAGGATCGGCGCGTCGACGGATCGGCGTCGATCGGGCATGCTTGGGGCTGTTCGCCTCTAACACCATGTCTGCTCCGAGCCAGCGGCTCGCCGATCGACCCATGATGCCGTTCATACAGGCGCGCCGCATCGTCTTCAGCCTTGCGCTGGCGACCTATGTGCTGTCGTTCTTCCATCGGACCGCGCCAGCCGCGATCGCGGGCGAGCTTACGCGGGCGTTCTCGATCAGCGGAGCGGTGCTGGGCACGCTCGCGGCGACTTACTTCTACGTCTACACCCTGCTGCAGATCCCGGTCGGCGTGCTGGCGGACACGCTTGGCCCGCGCAGGCTGCTGGTCGGCGGTTCGACGATTGCGGCGCTCGGTTCGGCCCTGTTTGCGCTGGCACCGATCTGGGAGGTCGCCGCAGTCGGGCGTACCTTGGTCGGGATCGGTGTCGCCGTCGCCTTCATCTCGATCCTGAAGGTCTCTGCGGTGTGGTTCGAGGCAGAACGCTTTGCGACGCTGATCGGCGTGACGATGTTCGTCGGCAATCTCGGCGCGGTGATTGCAGGCGCGCCGCTCGCCTGGGCCGTCACGCAGACTTCGTGGCGCACGGTGTTTCTCGCGCTCGCGGCGTTGTCGGCGCTGCTGGCGATCGCGGCGTGGTGGCGAGTACGCGACCGGCCTGAGCAGCTGGGGTATGCGCCGATGCACGTTGCGCAGGCCGCGGCGGCCCGCGTGCCATGGCTGCAGGCGCTGGTGCGCGTGCTGGCGAACCCCGCAACCTGGCCGGCGTTCTTCGTCAATGTCGGCGTCGGCGGCAGCTATCTCGCGTTCGCCGGACTCTGGGCGGTGCCGTACCTGCAACAGAGCTATGGAATGTCGCGCGTCGACGCGGCGGAGCATTCGAGCCTGCTGCTGCTGGGTGTCGCGTTCGGCGCACTGGCGATCGGCGTGATTTCCGATCGGCTGCGCAGCCGCGCGGGCGTGATGCGGGTCTTCGTGCTTGCCTATGCGCTGTCCTGGGCGCCCTGGCTGCTGCACGTTGATTGGCCGCCATGGGCCACACTGACCTGGTTCCTTCTGATGGGACTGATGATTCCCGGTTTCACCCTGTCGTGGACCATGGCAAAGGAGGCCAATCCGCCGCAGTACTCGGGGATCGCGACCTCCGTGGTCAACGTCGGCATCTTCCTGGGCACCGGTGTGTTGCAGCCCTGGGTGGGCTGGGTGGTCGATCAGGGACGCGCGGCCGGCGCGCCCGGCGGCGGATGGAGCGGCGGCATCGCGGTGCTGGCGGGCGCGGCTGCAGTGGGCGCGCTGATGACGTTCTTCGTGGGCCGGCCGGGTCGCGCCGGCGCGTGACGGCGGGAGTACAGTCGCCGCATCCGATGCCGGACTCCACGGCGCGAGGCGAGTCCACGGGAAAGGAGCACGCATGCTGATGTCCGCCGACGCCTATCGCGAATCGCTGCGGCGACTGAAGCCGGTCGTCTACGTCGACGGCGACCGCGTCGACAGCGTCGCCGACGAGCCGCGCCTGGCGCCGGGAGTCAACGCGGTGGCCCGGACGTACGAGCTCGGGCTGCGCGCCGATCTGGCGCCGTTGATGCAGGCGACCGTGCCCGGATTCACGGCGCCGGTGAACCGGATGATCGCGCTCACGCACACGACAGCCGACCTGCTGAACAAGCTCGAGGCGGCCCGGCTCGTCTGCCAGGAGACCGGCTGCGCCCAACGCTATCTGGCCGGCGACGTCCTCAATGCGCTGTCCCACGCCACGCATCTTGCCGACGCAGAGCACCAAGGCGGGTATCACGAGCGTCTGAAGGCTTACATCGCGCACGTGTATGCGAACGACCTGACTCTTGGCGCGGCGATGACCGACGCCAAGGGGGACCGCTCGCTGCGACCGAGCCGGCAACCCAATCCCGACAGCTATCTGCACATCGTCGAGCGCAATGCGCGCGGGGTCGTGATCTCGGGCGCGAAGGCGATCGTCACCGGCGCGCCTTACGTGCACGAACTGGTGGTGCTCCCGGGCCGCAACATGACTGAGCACGACGCCGACTTTGCAGTCGCGTGCGCGGTGCCCATCGATGCACCGGGCCTCACCATCGTCGCCCGGCCGGCCGGACGGCCGGGCGAGCCAGCGGCCAGGTTCAGTGCGAAATTCGGCCAGTCCACCGGCGTGTGCCTGTTTGACCGCGTGTTCGTGCCGTGGGAGCGCGTGTTCCTGGCCGGCGAGTGGGAACACGCGGCGACCCTCGTCTACAACTACACCAGCCAGCACCGCCATACCTGCATCGGCGCGCGCGCCGGCTTCGGCGACCTGCTGATCGGCGCCGGCGCGCTGATGATCGAAGCCAACGGGCTCGACCTGGATCGCAACTACAACCTGCGCGACTCAATGGTCGAGCTGATCAAGATCGTCGAGGGATTCTTCGCCTGCGGCGTGGCGGCCTCGGTGTACGGGGAAACCGGCGCAGCCGGCAACATCACGCCGGAGCCGGTGTTCGCGAACATCGGCAAGTTGCTGCTGGCCACGCAGATCTACGACATGCATCGGCTCGCGCATCACGTGTCCGGCGGGCTGATCGTGACGCTGCCGGGTCCGGACGAGGACCACAACCCGGCCACCGCCGGGCGGCTGTCCGAGGTGCTGACCGCGAGAAGCGATATTCCCTACGAGAAGCGCATCGAGGCGGCGCGCTTCGTCGAGGACCTGACCGCGTCGTACCAGGCCGGCTGGTATTCGGTGATCAGCCTGCACGGTGGCGGCTCGCCAGACGCGATGAAGACGGAGATCTATCGCAACTATCCGATCGGCAACAAGGTCGATCTGGTCGAGCGACTGCTTGATCGCGGCGTGCTGGCCGACGAGACGCGCAGGATCACGCGCAACCGGCAGCCCGCGCGCTGCTGCGTGGCAGGCTGCCAGATCGCCGAGCTGACACCGACCGCGACGCTGCCGTGGCCGACTGCGCGCGCGGCTGCTGGCGCCGACGAGCCGAGCCTGGCCAAATAGCGATGCGCCTGAAACGCGAAGATTCCGCGCTGCTGGTGATCGACATCCAGCGCAAGCTCGCGCCGCACATTGCCGGCCATCACGAAATCATTCGTCGCGCCGATGCGCTGATGCGCGCGGCGGCGCTGTTTGGCGTCCCAAGGCTGCTGACCGAGCACTGCCCGAACCAGATCGGCGCGGTGATCGAACCGTTGCGCTCGCAGTTCGAGCCCGGCGAGATCTTCGAGAAGACCGCGTTCAGCGCGACCGACCATCCGGAGTTCGTCGAGCGCGTTCGCGCGACGGGTCGGCGCCAGGTCGTGATGACCGGGATGGAGGCGCATGTGTGCGTGCTGCAGGCCGCGCTCGGTTTGCGGCAGTTCGGGTTCCAGGTGTTCGTCGTCGCCGACGCGATCGGTTCGCGCGGCGTGCGGCAATTCGATCGCGAACTCGCGCTGCGAAGGATGGAGCAGGCCGGCTGCGGTCTTGCGACGACCGAGACGGTGCTGTTCGAGTGGACCGGATACGGGACCGACGCGGGGTTCCGCGACGTGCTGACCCTGGTGAAGTCGCTCTAGCCTTGCGGCGGGAGCGTGCTATCACCTTCGCCCAGCGCTCGTTGCATCAGCACGGAATCGACCCAGCGGCCGAACTTGAAGCCGATTGACGGCAGCAGGCCGACCTGAGCGAAGCCGCACGCGCGATGCAATTCGATCGAAGGCGCGTTGGCTGAATCGCCGATCACCGCCAGCATCTGCCGGTAGCCGCGCGCCTCGCACTCGGCGATCAGCTGCACGAGCAGTTGCCTGCCGATGCCGCGTCCGGTCGCATCGGGCGCCACGTAGATCGAATCCTCGACCGAATAGCGATACGCGGGCCGCGCTCGGTAGTGGCTGGCATACGCATAACCCAGCACGCTCGCGCCGTCACAAGCCACAAGGTACGGGTAGCCGGCCCGCATGATCGCAGCGAAGCGCGCGTGCATTTCTTCGATCGACGGCGGGTCGAGTTCGAAGCTGGCCAGGCCGTGCAATACGTGATGGCCGTAGATCGTCGCGATCGCCGGCAGGTCGGCGGGTTGCGCGCTGCGGAGCGCGAATGTCGGCATGGCAATAAAAGGGGCGGTGAGGATTGAACCGCACCGCCCGCTGAAAGTCACGCGCCGAGGCGCGCTTCGCATTCTTCTTATTTCTTTTCTTCTTCTTTCTTCGTTTCTTGAGCGGGGGCTGCGGCCGGCGCGGCGGGCATCGCTGCGGGGGCCGCTGGCGCCGGCGTCGCAGCCGGCGCAACGACCGCCGCCGGCGCGGCGGGCATTGCCGCAGCAGGCTTGCCGCCGTGGATCGACGCGATGATCGGCACAATCAGCAGCGCGACGATGTTGATGATCTTGATCAGCGGGTTCACGGCCGGGCCGGCGGTGTCCTTGTAAGGGTCGCCGACCGTGTCGCCGGTCACCGCAGCCTTGTGCGCATCCGAGCCCTTGCCGCCGTAGTGGCCTTCCTCGATGTATTTCTTGGCGTTGTCCCACGCGCCGCCGCCGGTCGTCATCGAGATCGCGACGAAGAGACCCGTGACGATCGTGCCCATCAGCACGCCGCCTAGGGCCGCCGGTCCGAGGATCACGCCGACAAGGATCGGCACCAGCACCGGCAGGATCGACGGGATCATCATTTCCTTGATCGCCGCGGTCGTCAGCATGTCGACCGCCCTGCTGTAGTCGGGCTTGGCCTTGTGCTCCATGATTCCCTTGATCTCGCGGAACTGGCGCCGCACCTCCTCGACCACGCTGCCGGCCGCGCGGCCGACGGCTTCCATCGCCATCGCGGCGAACAGGAACGGAATCAGGCCGCCGATGAACAGGCCGATGATCACCATGCGGTCGGATAGGTCGAAAGTGACCTTGATGCCGGCCCGCTCGAGCCCGCTGGTGTAATCCGCGAACAGCACCAGCGCGGCCAGGCCCGCCGATCCGATCGCGTAGCCCTTGGTCACCGCTTTGGTGGTGTTGCCGACCGCGTCGAGCGGATCGGTGATGTTGCGCACCTCCTTCGGCAACTCCGCCATCTCGGCAATGCCGCCGGCGTTGTCCGTGATCGGGCCGTACGCGTCGAGCGCGACGATGATGCCGGTCATCGACAACATGGATGTGGCCGCCACCGCGATGCCGTACAGGCCGGCGAACCAGTAGGAGGCGAGAATCGCCGCGCAGATCGCGATCACCGGCCAGGCGGTCGCCTTCATCGACAACGCAAGACCGGCGATGATGTTGGTCGCGTGCCCCGTCGTCGACGCCTGCGCAATATGCTGGACCGGCGAGAACTGCGTGCCGGTGTAGTACTCCGTGATGTAGACGAGCGCCGCCGTCAGCAACAGGCCGACGACCGCGGCCAGGTACAGGTTGACCACCGTGACGTTCCCCGACGCGGCGACCGGCCCGAGGATCCAGTCGGTGACAAACCAGAACAGCACGAGCGAAATCACGCCGGCGACGATCAGCCCCCGGTACAGCGCGTTCATGATCTTGCCGCCTTCGCGCGCCTGCACGAAGAAGCAGCCGATGATCGACGCGATGATCGAGGCGCCCGAGATCGCGAGCGGATAGATGATGCCGGCCTCGCCGCCGTCCTTGAAGATGAAGCCGCCGATCAGCATGGTGGCGATCACGGTTACCGCAAACGTTTCGAACAGGTCGGCCGCCATGCCGGCGCAGTCACCGACGTTGTCGCCGACGTTGTCGGCGATCACCGCCGGGTTGCGGGGGTCGTCCTCGGGGATCCCGGCCTCGACCTTGCCGACGAGGTCGGCGCCGACGTCCGCTCCCTTGGTGAAGATTCCGCCGCCGAGACGCGCAAAGATCGAGATCAGCGATGCGCCGAACGCGAATCCGATCATCGGGTGCAGCAGTTCGCGCGTGTCTGCAGCCGCATGGGTGGATTTCAGCAGCCAGTAGAAACCGGCCACACCGATCAGGCCCAACCCGACCACCAGCAGACCGGTGATCGCCCCGCCGCGGAATGCGATGTTCAGCGCCGAGTTCAGTCCCAGCGTGGCTGCCTGCGCGGTCCGCACGTTCGATCGCACCGACACGTTCATGCCGATGTAGCCGGCGGCCCCCGACAGCACCGCCCCCATCACGAAGCCCAGCGCCGTCCACAGCCCGAGCTGCGGGACGACGCCGATGATGATCGCCAGCACCACGCCGACCATCGCGATCGTGCGGTACTGCCGGTTCAGGTACGCCTGCGCCCCGGTCTGCACGGCGGCCGCGATTTCCTGCATGCGCGGATTGCCGGCCGGCTGTTTGAGGATCCACGAAATCGACAGTGCGCCGAACACCACGGCGGCGAGGCCGCAGAGCAGGGCGAGAGCCAATCCAGACATTGCTTTCTCCTTATTGAAACCGCAACCAAGACCTAGTTGGCGAGCGCTTCCAGAACGCGCTGCCGAATTTCGTCGACGCTGCCGATCCCCGACACCTTGCGATGTCTCGGCGCGGCCGCGTCCCCCGTCATACGCCACTTAACGTAGTAATCGATCAGCACGCTCGTCTCGGCGTGATAGATCTTCAGGCGATTGCGCACCACGTCTTCCTTGTCGTCCGCGCGCTGGATCAGCGGCTCGCCGGTCACGTCGTCGCGGCCGTCGACCTTCGGCGGATTGAACCTGACGTGATACGTGCGGCCGCTGGCAAGATGCACGCGGCGCCCGCCCATCCTTTCGATGATGTCGCGGTCGGGCACGTCGAGCTCGAGAACGACGTCGACCGGGATGCCGGCTGCGCGCATCGCCTCGGCCTGCGGAAGCGTCCGCGGGACGCCGTCGAACAGGTAGCCCGCCGCGCAGTCCGGTTCCCTGAGCCGCTGCTGGACGAGCCCGATGATGATGTCGTCGGACACCAGCGAGCCGGCATCCATGACTTTCTTGGCCGCGAGTCCCAACGGCGTGCCGGCCTTGACCGCCGCGCGCAGCATGTCGCCCGTCGATATCTGCGGAATGCCGTAGCGTTCCGTGATGAACGCGGCCTGGGTGCCCTTGCCGGCGCCCGGTGGCCCGAGCAATATGACTCGCATCCCCCGTCCTGCTTCAATTGCTTAACGATTCCGCCCATGCGAACGACGAAGGTCGTTCGCGCACATGCCTGTTGGTGTTGTTGTCCGGCCGAGGTGCTGACTGAAGCGAGCGGATTCTACCCGCTCCGGCGTGCGCGGCGAGGGTGCCGGGCCACGCCGTCCTGTGCGTTCGGTCAAACCTTGAAGTCGCCGGCGAGCCGCTTCTTGACCGCCACGTTCTTCAGCACCGCATAGTCGGGCAAGCCGTCCTTGTACGGCGGATACGATTCGCCGCCGATCAGGGGCTGCAGATACCTGCGGCAGGCGTCGGTGATGCCGAAGCCGTCGGCGGTGATGAAGTCGCGCGGCATCATCTTTTCCCGATTCGCCACGTCGGACAGTGGAGCCATGCCGATCTTCCAGCGATAGGGGCGCATCGACGTGCGCACGATGGCCGGCATCACCGCGTTGTGTCCCTTCAGCGCGAACTCCACCGCCGCCTTGCCGACTGCGTAGGCCTGCTCGACGTCGGTCCGGGACGCGATGTGGCGCGCGGCGCGCTGCAGGTAATCGGCCACCGCCCAGTGGAACTTGTAGTTCAGGCCTTCCTTGACCATGCTGGCCACCACCGGCGCGACCCCGCCGAGCTGCGCGTGACCGAACGCGTCGCGCAACCCCTGGTCGGACAGAAACTTGCCGTCGGCGCCCTTGACGCCCTCCGAAACGACCACCGAGCAATAACCGAAGCGTTCCACCTTCTCCTTTACGGCCGCGAGAAACTTCTCGCGATCGAAGCTGATCTCGGGAAACAGGATCAGGATCGGAATCGGGTGCGACTTGTCGGCCGCCAGTCCGCCCGCGGCCGCGATCCAGCCAGCGTGCCGGCCCATCACCTCGAGCACGAAGACCTTGGTCGAGGTCTTGGCCATCGACGCGACATCGAAGCTCGCTTCGCGCGTCGACACCGCGATGTACTTGGCCACCGACCCGAACCCGGGGCAGACGTCGGTGATCGGCAGGTCGTTGTCCACCGTCTTCGGCACGTGGATCGCCTGCAGAGGGTAGCCGAGCTTTTCCGAAAGCTGCGACACCTTCAGGCAGGTGTCGGCAGAATCGCCGCCGCCGTTGTAGAAGAAGTAGCCGATGTCGTGCGCCTTGAACACGTCGATCAGGCGCTCGTACTGCGCGCGGCTTTCTTCCAGCCCCTTCAGCTTGTACCGGCACGAGCCGAACGCGCCGGCCGGCGTGTGCTTGAGCGCCCTGATCGCTGCCGGCGATTCGCGGCTGGTGTCGATCAGGTCCTCGGTCAGTGCGCCGATGATGCCGTTGCGACCGGCGAAGACCTTGCCGATCGCTTTGCCGTGCTTGCGCGCGGTTTCGATCACACCGGCCGCGGAGGCGTTGATCACCGCCGTGACCCCGCCCGACTGTGCGTAAAAGGCATTGCGTCGTTTCATGTCAGTCGACCTTCTTTCGTTCGTTCGTCCGCCGATCGCGGGCCTCGTTCGACGGTGCGCGAGTCTATGCGCCGGCCGCGAAGATCGCACGTACCTGTTCGAGGTCCTCTGCTGTGTCGACGCCCGGGGGAAGCGGAGACGACAGGGTCAGCACCGCGATGCCGTGTCCGTGCCAGAGCGCCCTCAGCTGTTCGAGGCTCTCGTGCATTTCGATCGGTGCCACCGGCAGTCCCGGATAGGAGCGCAGGAAACCCGCGCGATAGGCGTACAGGCCGATGTGGCGCAGCGTCGGCAGGTCCGCCGGGAGCCTGTCGCGCCCGTGGACGAAGGCATCGCGGGACCAGGGAATCGGCGCGCGCGAGAAAAGCAGCGCGCGGCCGGCGGCGTCGGTGACGACCTTGACGACATTCGCGCTGAAAAACTCCACCGCATCGGTCATGGCGTGCGCCGCGGTGGCCATCGCGCATTCAGGTCTTTCCAGCAGCAACTGCGCGACATCGTCGATCACGCCGGGCGGAATCAGCGGCTCGTCACCCTGCACGTTCACAACGATCGAGTCGTCGGGCAGCCCCAGTTGCTGTGCGGTCTCTGCGAGACGGTCCGTTCCCGTCGCGTGGCGCGGCGACGTCAGCACGGCCGCGACGCCATGTGCGGTGCAGGCC
>JBLMYK010000275.1:0-3681 GCA_050258235.1 Gemmatimonadota bacterium
TGAGCGCGCCGGGCCGCCCCAAGCGCGAATCCCTGAGCGCGCAGCGCGAGGGTAGTCCAGTGAGCGAATTCGTCGACTCGCAATCGGTGCGCGAATACCTGCTCGTCCTGCAGCAGCGCATCGTCGCCAGGTTCGAGCAGCTCGACGGCAAACCGTTCCAGCACGACGTGTGGGAAAAGCCCCGCGACGCGCCCCTCACCGGCGGCGGCCTGACGCGGATCATCGAGGAAGGCAACCTGCTGGAGCGCGGCGGCGTCGGCTTCTCGCACGTCAAGGGCGCGCAGCTGCCGCCGTCGGCGTCGGCCAACCGCCCGGAGCTCGCCGGGCGCGGCTTCGAGGCGATGGGCGTGTCGCTCGTGTTCCACCCGCGCAATCCTTACGTGCCGACGGTGCACATGAACGTGCGCATGTTCCTCGCGCGCAAGGACGGCGAGCCCGACGTGTACTGGTATGGAGGCGGGATGGACCTGACGCCCTACTACGGCTTCGAGGACGACGCGCGCCATTTCCACTCCGCGTGCAAGGCCGCGCTCGAGCCATTCGGGGCGGATCTGCATCCGCGCTTCAAGAAATGGTGCGATGAGTACTTCTTCCTGAAGCATCGCGGCGAGCCTCGCGGCGTCGGCGGAATCTTCTTCGACGATTTCCACGCGCTCGGCTTCGAGCGCAGCTTCGCGATGCTGCGCGCGGTCGGCGACGCGTTTCTCGACGCGTACGTGCCGATCGTCGAACGCCGCTGGAACCATCCCTATGGCGAACGCGAGCGCGACTTCCAGGCCTATCGGCGCGGCCGCTACGTCGAATTCAACCTGGTATACGACCGCGGCACGCTGTTCGGACTGCAGTCCGGCGGTCGGACCGAGTCGATCCTGATGTCGCTGCCGCCGATCGTGAAGTGGCGCTACGACTGGCAGCCCGAACCTGCCACGCCCGAGGCGCGCCTGTACACCGATTTCCTGCGCCCGCGCGAGTGGGTCTGATCGCGGCAGAAATGGAACGGGCAATCAACCACAGAGAGCACAGAGGAAGGACAAGTGCATTCTCTGTGTTCTCTGTGTCCTCTGTGGTGAACGAATCGCCTCCCGCATGACCTCGACCGTACCCATCGGCCTGCTGGGCGGCAGCTTCGATCCGATCCACCTCGGACACCTGCAGCTGGCGCGCGACGCGCTGGTGCAGCTGCAACTGGCCGCGGTGCGCTTCGTGCCCGCCGGGCACCCGTGGCAGAAGCGCGTCGCGACCGGGGCCACGCAGCGCGCGCACATGGTCGGTCTGGCGATCCGCGGCGAACCGCGTTTCGTGCTCGACATGCACGAGGTCGAGCGCACCGGCGCGACCTACACGGTCGACACGTTGCGCGCGTTGCGCGCCGAGCTCGGCGATCAGGCGCCGCTGGTGCTGATCATGGGCGGGGACCAGATGCAGCGGCTCGACACCTGGCACGAGTGGCAGAAGCTGCTGGATCTTGCGCACATCGCGGTGGCGCGGCGCAACGGTGCCGTGCTCACGTTGAGCTGGCCGCTGCAGGAGTACTACAACTCGCACTGGGCGGCGGTCGACGCGGTCCGTCTGCGACCCGCCGGCGCGATCGTCGACATCGAGATGACGCCGGTGGACGCATCGGCCACGGAGACCCGCGCGCTGCTTGCCCAGCCGCCGTCGGCCGACCGCGATGCGCGGCTTGCCGCGATCGTGCCGGTGCCGGTGCTCGACTATATTCGCGCGAACTCTCTCTACCAGTAGGTCAATGGACATCCGCAAGCTGCAGCGCATCGTCGTGGACGCGTTGGAAGACGTGAAGGCCCAGGAGATCGTCGTGCTGAACACGACCAAGCTGTCGGAACTGTTCGACCGGGTGATCGTCGCCAGCGGCACTTCGAACCGGCAGACGCGCGCGCTGGCGTCCAGCGTGGTCGAAAAGGTCAAGGCCGCCGGCGGCCATGTGATCAGCGTCGAGGGCACCGAGGCCGGCGAATGGGTGCTGGTCGATCTCGGCGACGTGGTCGTGCACGTGATGCAGCCCGCGGTGCGAAAGTACTACGGCCTGGAGGAAATCTGGGGCGGCAAGCCGGTGCGGCTGAAGCGTGCGGCCGATTCGAGGCGCTCCGCGGCGCCGGCGTGAGCGGCAGCGGGACCGCGCATTAGACCGACAGCGGTATCCCGCGCGGGACGATTGCCAGTGAAAATCGCTGTCCTTGCCGTCGGTCAACGCCAGCCACTCTGGGCGCAGCAGGCGGTCGATGAGTTCGTCAAGCGGTTTCCACCCGGGTTTGCCGTGACGATCAACGAAATCAAAGCCGAAACGCGCAGTGGCCAGCCGGTCGGGCGCGTCCTCGCGGCGGAGTCAGAACGGCTGCGCGCGGCGATTCCGGCCGGCGCGGTCGTTGTCGCGCTCGACGAGAGCGGGCAGGACTGGACCACGGCGCGCTTCGCCGAGCAGCTTCGCCTCTGGCGGGACGCCTCCGAATCCCTGGCTTTCCTGATCGGCGGCCCCGACGGCCTGGCGCCGGAACTGAAGCGCGCCGCCCGCGTGGTGCTGCGCCTGTCGAGCCTGACGCTGCCGCATGCGCTGGCGCGCGTGGTGCTGGTGGAACAGCTGTACCGCGCGTGGTCGTTGCTCGCCAACCATCCCTACCACCGGGCGTGACGCGGTGACCGACCTCTATCTGGCTTCGCGCAGTTCTCGTCGCCGCGACCTGCTCAAGCAGATCGGCGTGCGCTTCGAGCCGCTGCTGCTGCGGCTGGCGCAGCCGCGCGGACCGGACATCGACGAGCTGCAGCACGCCGAGGAATCAGCCGCCGCGTACGTCGAGCGCGTCGCGCGCGCCAAGGCCGAATTCGGCCTGCGCGTTCTGGGCATGCGCTCGATGCTGGTAAAGCCGGTGCTGGCGGCGGACACGATCGTGATCGTCGATGGCGAAGTGCTCGGCAAGCCGGCCGATCGCATCGAGGCCGCAGCGTTCCTGCGCCGGCTTGCGGGACGCAGCCACGAGGTCCGCACCGCCGTGGCGCTCGCCTCCGGCGGATCCAGCGCCACGCACGTGAACGCCGTCACTTCGGTCACCCGGGTGCGGATGCGCCCGGTCAGCGATGCCGAGGTCACCGCCTACTGCGCGACCGGGGAGCCATACGACAAGGCCGGCGGATATGCGATCCAGGGCATGGCCGCGATCTTCATCGACCGCATCGAGGGCAGCTATTCCGGCGTGATGGGCCTGCCATTGTCCGAGACCGCCGACCTGCTGCGGCAGGCCGGCATGCCCGTCCTCTGACGCCCGCCACGGTCGGTTATCGTCGCATTTGCGTTCGCGACGGCCGCCGAGCCGCCTCAAGGCCGGCGCGCTGAATATTTCGGCGAAAGTGCACGTGCATCGCGCAGCGATGCGTACACTTTCGCCGGCCACGCTATGGAAGACATCCTGATCAACATCACCCCGCAGGAAACGCGCGTGGCCCTGCTGATCGCCGGCGTGGTGCAGGAACTGCACATCGAGCGCAGCGCGCTGCGCGGCCTGGTGGGCAACATCTACCTGGGCCGCGTGGCGCGCGTGCTGCCCGGGATGCAATCGGCGTTCGTCGACATCGGCCTGGAGCGCGCGGCGTTCCTGCACGTCGCCGACATCTGGGAGTACCGGCAGATCAACGGCGACAAGCCGCCGCCGATCGAACGCCTGATCCACG
>JBLMYK010000276.1:0-33817 GCA_050258235.1 Gemmatimonadota bacterium
AGCGCCAGCGCGATCTCGGCCATGCCCATCGGCATTCCCGGATGCCCCGAGTTGGCCTTCTGCACGGCATCCATCGCAAGGGCGCGGATGGCATTGCACATGTCGCGCTGAAGCGCGCTGCCGGTCGCGGCGGAAGATTCGGACATGGGAGCGGGATCTGCTGGAACCGACCGTGCGGCCGGTTTGCGGCACTCGATATCGACGCAAAAGTCTATCAGGCGACAACTCCGCGCCGCATTTCACTGCGGCCGCACGCCAAGACGCAATTTAGGCGCGCGATTCGAGAACAAATTGCTCTGCATCACTTTCATCGACCGGAGATTTCCTTTAGCATTCGCGCTCAAAATTCGGTTCGGAAATCCGGAAGCAACGGGCGCCAGTCCTTGTCGTAGAAAAGCTGGCAATTCTCCCCCGCCAGATCCAATCGACGCAGTGGTTTTCACTGCACTGATCCAGCGCCGCGCACCAGCGCTGGATCCCGGACCGATGGGTTGCGGTTCATAGCCGTGATTCAGGTCGATTGGGCGGACCTGCTGGGGGACGAAGATGCAAGGACTTCATCTGACTGGCGATCTGTTCGACTGCGGATGCAGCGCCAGCCTTCTTACTGATCTTGCGACGCTTTCAAAGCTCTGCCGCGACGCCACCGTCGAGGCGGGGCTGACGATCGTCGACGAGAAATACCACGTGTTTCCCGACTGGCAGGGCCAGCCGGGCGGCATCACCGGCACGGTGCTGCTGGCCGAGTCGCACCTGGCGATTCACACCTGGCCTGAGCGGCGCGGCGTCACGCTCGATGTGTACGTGTGCAATTTCACCGACGACAACTCGGGCAAGGCGCAGCAGCTTTTCGACACGCTGTTGGTTGCGTTCCGGCCGCGCCAGCAGGTCGTCAACCGCATCAACCGGGGCGATCTGTCCGCAGCTTCAGTGGATGCGGCGGCCGTCGCGCGGCCCGACGCTCCGGGCGTGAAGGGCGTGGCACAGGCGGGACAGCAGAAGGACGAGCTGATCTTCGACTGGTTGAATGCGCATGCGGGCTACGGCTATACCGCGAAGGCGCAACTCGCCACGATCCAGTCGCCGTATCAGCGCGTCGAGGTGTACGACACGCAGCAGTTCGGGAAACTCTTCCGGCTCGACGGCCGGCTGATGACCTCCGAGGGCGAGGAGTTCTTCTATCACGAGTGCATGACGCACCCGGCGCTGCTTACGCACCCGAACCCGCAGAGCGTGCTCGTGATCGGCGGCGGCGACGGCGGCTCGTCGGAGGAGATCCTCAAGCATCCGAGCGTGAAGCGCATCGTGATGGCCGAGCTCGATCCGGTCGTGATCGACATCAGCCGCAAGTGGCTGCGCGAGATCCACAAGGGCGCACTCGACGATCCCCGGCTGGAGATCAAGCTCGGCGACGGCTTCGAGTACGTGAAGAACTGCACCGAGAAGTTCGACCTCGTCGTACTCGACCTGACTGATCCGGACACCCCGGCGTTCCACCTGTACTCGGAAGAATTCGTCCGCATGTGCCAGCGCGTGCTCAATTCCGGCGGGATCATGACGATGCATCTGGGCTCGCCGGTGTACCAGGCGGCGACGGTGAGGAAGAACGCGGCCAACCTGCGCAAGGTATTCAAGCAGGTGCACCCGATGGCGCTGTTCATCCCGCTGTATGGGTCGCTGTGGTGTCTCGGCATCGCCAGCGACAGCGCCAATCCACGGGCGTTGTCGAGCGAGTCGGTGGCGCAGCGGATGCGCGAACGCAAGCTGGCGGCGCTCAGGTACTACAACCCCGAAGTGCACGCCGCGCTGTTCTGCCTGCCGAACTTCGTCAAGGAACTGACCGACGCGGCTCCGGTGGTAGCGACCAAGCTTGCCGCGTAGCGCCGCGCCGCGTTTCTACCTGGACGGCGATCTTGCCGTCGACGCGCGTGTGTCGCTGCCGGCGGCGGTCGCGCATCATGCACAGCGCGTGCTCAGGCTGCGCGACGGCGATGCCATCGTTCTGTTCAACGGCAGAGGCGGCGAGTATGCCGCTCGCATCGGCCCCGGCACGCAGGCATCGATCGAGCGATACGTGCCGGTGGAGCGCGAGTCACCGTTGCGTATCGAGCTGATCCAGGCACTGATCGCAAACGACAAGCTCGACTGGGTAGTCGAAAAGGCGGTCGAGCTCGGCGCTGACAGCATCCTGGTCGCGCCCGCAACGCGCAGCGTGGTTCGACTTGACCGCGACCGACTGGCGCGCCGTCTCGAGCACTGGCGCGAAACGGTCGTGGCAGCGTGCTGCCAGTGCGGTCGCAATCGGCTGCCGAAAGTGTCGTTCGCAGCAACCTGGGACGCCGCGCTGTCGGCGACGAACGCAGTCCAGCGGTTCTTGCTTGCGCCGAATGCAGGCACACCGCTGGCGTCCGCGACGGCTGCGGCCACCGCGATTGCCGTCGGGCCTGAGGGCGGATTCACGACGGCAGAACTGGAACTCGCCCGCCAGCGGGGATTCGTCGCGGCAAGCTGGGGGCCGCGCGTGTTGCGGACCGAGACGGCAGGACTGGCCGCCCTCGTTGCGCTGCAGACGCTGCACGGCGACGCCGTCGACAGCGCCTCCTGGCCCACCTCGAGCAGGCAGGATCAGCGGTAATACACGCGCAGCGGGACGCCCGCCTCCGAAAACGGCTCGAGCGCATCGCGAAAGACGTCGATCAGCCGCGTCCGCTCATCCTTGTCGAAGCGCGCCGTGCGCGGCAGCTGATCGAGCACGACGACCAGGCCCGGCGCCCCCGGCTCGGCGAGATCGGTCAGGCAGTCGTACAGCGCATCGAGGTTCGCTCCGTACCAGTCGGGGAAGTCGAGCGCGCGGCCGATCTCCCTGAGCACTGCCTTGCGATCGTCGCACGCGGACAGATCGACATGCACAAAGCGCTGCCCGGCCTCGCCCGCCCAGCGCCTTAGCTCTTCGACGTTGATCGAGCTGCGGGCCGCGACCAGGTGTGCCGGCAGGTCCGCGAGGGATGCGGGCGGGCGCTTGTTGCTCATCGGCGGTCGATCCTCGCTCATTCGCGTATGCGGCGGAAAGTCTGGTAGTGATTGTCTGTGTAGTAGTACTCGCCGCTGCTCGCCGCGCTTCCGGTCGCACCCTTGCCTGCGATGATGCGCCGGGCGCCGCGGTCGCCCCGCCCCGGAGTGCGGACCGTGTATTCGGTGTAGTAGCCGCGCTGCTGAATCGGCAAACGGCGCTCTCGATTCTGGAACACCGTTCCGTCCTTGCGATACGGAAACGGTCCTCCGCGGCGGATCAGTGCCAGGGTATCGCGTGCTTCTCGCGGAAGGTCCGCGACCGCGATCTCGCCGATCGCCGCGTGGTCGCGGCCAGTGCGGGCGGCAACGGGCCCCGACAACGTGGCCAAGGCAACCAGCACCAGGATGAGAAAGCGATCAATTGCGCGCATCGAGCCAGACTGACATCGCGTCAACAGGATTGGGCGGGCCCACACCGGCTCGGCGTGGCGCCGGCGTCACATGCGGAGTATTCACGTGCGTGCTGGCCTGTCGGATGGTTCCGCAGCATTCTCCCGGCGCTTATGATGGCCGCGTTGGCACGATTCGCTACGCGTGTCGTGCGTTGAAAATGAGAATACGCCTGATCCTCGTCGCCGCATGCGCGGCCATAGCGGGCTGCCAGACGCCATCGGCGCCGCCCAAGACGGAGCCGCCTCCGGCGGCGGCTGTCGCGCAGCCGCCGCCCGCTCCAGCCCCGGAGACAAAGGCAGTCGAAGGGCCGCCGGCAGGATCGCC
Source organism: Gemmatimonadota bacterium (assembly GCA_050258235.1). Lineage (GTDB taxonomy): Bacteria > Pseudomonadota > Gammaproteobacteria > Burkholderiales > Burkholderiaceae_F > JAKOQB01. The sequence continues at coordinate 3,790 of JBLMYK010000276.1, forward strand.
TGCCGCGAAGTCGCAGGCGCAGTTGCTTCTGAAGCAGGCAGCGGAGCACCTCAACGAGGGCAACGAGGATGCCGCCCGCGACGAAATTGCGCAGGCCCTCGCGCTGGACCCCGGCAACAAGACCGGTGCCTGCCTGCAGCGGAGTCTGACGGCGGACCCGGTTGAGTCTCTTGGCAGCGAATCGACCAGCTATACGGTCCGCCCCGGCGACACCCTGGGTTCGATCGCGCAACGCGCGCTCGGCGAGAGCTGCGAGTTTTATCTGCTGGCGCGCTACAACCAGATCCGCGTACCCAGCAGGCTCCTCGCAGGGCAGGTGCTGAAGCTTCCGGGCAAGGTGGCGCTGGCCGCACCGGAGCGCACGACGAAGCCAACGGAGACCACACCGGAGCCGGCCGCCAAGCCGGCGCCGCCGGCGGATGCCGCTTCCTCCCACTTCGGCTCCACACGCAGTGCGATGAGGTCCGCCGAGATCAAGGCGCAGGTGGAGCGCCACCAGCGCAATGCGATTGCAGCCTTCCGCAGGCAGGATCTCGCCACCGCAATCAAGGAATGGGATCATGTGCTCGAACTCGATCCGCGCAACGATCTTGCCCGGGCGCGCCGCCAGGAAGCGATCGACCTGCAACGACGCTTGAATCAGGTCAAGTGACGCGATCGTCCTCGGATCTGCCGCGCAGCGGAAATTCCATCAACGGCGCGGCGGATGGGAGGCGTCCTCGCCGTTTCCCGTCTTCTGCCGTTGGGCGTATTCGGGCTCCAGTTCGACCGGAGCGCTCCGCTTGGCGGCGTTGACGACGGGCGCCAGGCGCGGCGGGCGATTCAGGTAGGCGCGTCGGTTTCGCTCGCGCTCGATCTCGCGCAGCCCCTGCGCGGCAATTTCGTTGTCGCGATCGGTCGCCAGAGCACGCAGGTACTGCGTCGTCGCGCCGTCCAGATCCCCTCTCTTGCGCGCCGCCGCAGCATGCGCGTTGGCCTCGGCGGCAATGTCGACGATGTGCCGGCGCGCCGCCTCCAGCTCGTGCCGGTACTCGACCTGATCCGGGCGTAACAGAAGCAGAAGTTTCCACTGCACTTCAGCGTCCGCCCAGCGCTCCTCCCGCATCAGAGCATGGGCGCGCGCCTGGAAGTCGCGTTCGAGCTTCTGCTCGCGCGACGGCAGTGCGATGCGCGGCTCTTCCCGTGGCACGGAGACAGGCGGCGGCGTGGCGCAACCTGCGACCAGCAATCCCGCAACGACGAGGATCGATCGACGCGTCATCGCAGGTTGACCTCGTGAAACACCTGCAGTGCCGCCTTGAACGCAGACAGGTCGTGGTCTCCGAAGATCATTGTCCGGCGCAGCATGAATGGCTGGGCAAAGAAGGGATTTCCGCCCGGATTCACCGTCAGGCCGAGCCGGTAATTTCCGGCGTGCGCGAGCCGATCGAGCACAGCCTCATTGGCGTCGCCGTAGGGGTAGGCAAACTGGATCACCTGCGTCTGCAGGTGCCGCTGGATCAGATCACGCGGCTGGCGAATTTCAAAGTCCAGGCGCTCGCGATAGTGCTGGTCCGATTCCTCGTTGGCCTTGAGGATGAGGTTCGAATGCGTCTTCGAGTGCGCCTGGAAATCAATCAGCCCGGACGCCTGCATTTCCCTGATCTGCGCCCAGTTCAGCGCCTCGCGCGCGCCGAGGAAGTCGGTATAGAGGTAGTAGGTCGCATGGAAGCCGTACTTCCTCAGCAGCGGGTACGCATACTGGTACGAGGAGATGTGCCCGTCGTCGAAGGTGATCGCAACGGCGCGTTGCGGCAGCGGGCGCTTGCCGTCGAGGAAATCCGGCAGATCGGCAAGCCGGATCACGCGGTAGCCGTTGCGCTTCAGGTAGTCGAGCTGCGCCTCGAAGGAGTCCGGCGAAACGATCATCCGGTTGACCCGTGGTCCAACGCGGTGATACGTCAGGATCGGAATCGTCTGGTAACCGGTCGTCGTGACCCCCTTGGGGTTCACGGGACGCAGCGGAATCACGATTACCTGTCCGCGCTCGATTCCCGAAATTCCGTTGAAATCGGCGATCTCCCAATACCGCTGCGCGGAACCCAGAAACCGCCGTGCGACAGACGCGAGAGTGTCGCCTTCCTCGACCATGTAGATGACGAACTGGTCATTGCGCGCGATCACCGCCGGTGGCCGTGCTTCGGTCACGACAAGGGGCGCCTGGCGCGGCGGCAGGGGCGCCGTAGCGCACCCCGCCAGAAGTGCGATCCCGGCGGCAGCAACAGCTCTTCGCCCCGACGTGCGGATGTTCATCGCTCCTGCTTCCCCTCGGGCGGAGAAGCGTCGGCCATCACTGGTGCGTCGCGCTCGAGTCGCGCGGCCATCGCATCAAATGCCGAGTACACCTGACCGAATTCGTCCGCGCGCTTCTCGGCGATCCGATATCCGTAGCGTCCATTGCGGATCTCGTCGAGCGATTCGCGCAGCAGCCGGAGCGATCTCGCGTAATGCTCGGCCAGCAGATAGGTTGCAAGGCCGACCGTCGCCGCGGTGACGACGAGCAGCAGGCCGAGCAACAACAGGCTCTCGCGCGCCGCCGCCGCCAGGGGCGCCTCCGGCAGACTCAGTCGCACGGTCCCGACGCGCTTGCTCTGAAACGTGATCGGGGCCTCGAACACGAAGACCGGATCGCGCCCCTGCGACAGACTCCGCTGGACGCGCACCCCGCGTTCCGCCGTCGCCAGTTCCTCGCCGTTCAACGGTTCCGCGATCTTGCCGACGGCGGCCGGCCCCGCACTCACGTGCACGACATCATGACTGTCGCTCACGACGAGCGACTTCAGCGAGAGCTCGCGCGCGACCTCCTGAACAAAAACGTCGATCCCGACCCAGTCTTCCGACAGCGCCGAGGCGGCACTTTCGACGGCGATCATCTTCGTCAGCGATGCGCCGTGGTCGAGCGTTTGCGCCAGCAGCGTCCGGTATTGCCGCTGGGTGACGAATACAGACGTCACCGCCATCGTCACCACAACCAGTGCGGCCATTCCGAGCGCAAGCTTCAGCTTGAGGGGAATGCCGCGCGGACGACCCGCGCCATCGGCTTCCTCGTCCATGTCGCGCCCGATCCGGCCGAGCGCGTCGGCGAGCTCGCGACCCGTCTGGAAGCGCTTGTTCGACTGCTTCCTCAGGCAACGATCGACGATGCGTCGCAGCGCCGGCGGCACATCCCTGCGCAGTTCGTCGATCGGCCGCGGTTCTTCGCGCGCAATGCGGTGGGCGAGCGTCACCATGCTGTCGGCCTCGAACGGCCGCGCACCGGTGATCAGCTGATACAGCACCACGCCAAGCGAAAAGAGGTCGGAGCGGCCGTCGATCTTCGCACCCATCGCCTGCTCGGGGGACATGTAATGAGGCGTGCCGATCACCGTGCCGACGCGCGTGCGATCACCGGCATCCTGCCCCGCCATATGCGCAATGCCGAAGTCGGCCACTTTGACCGTTGCACTGTCCTTCAGCAGCAGCAGATTGCTCGGCTTGATGTCCCGATGGAAGATGCCATGGCTGTGCGCGTAGTCGAGCGCATTGGCCACCTGCATGCCGATGCGGACGACCTCGCGCAACGGCAGCCCCGCGCCCTTCTTCAACTGGTCCGACAGCGGTCCCCCATCGACCAGTTCCATGGCGATATACGGTCGGCCTTCGATCTCGCCGACATCGAACACGGTGACGATGTTGGCATGCGACAGCGCACCCGCGGCCTTGGCTTCGCGCAGGAACCGGGTTCGGTACTCCGCGTCGACGCACAGATCGGCGTGCAGGAACTTGATCACCAGCGCCCGGCCAATGCTGGGATCGAACGCCTTGTACACCGTGGCCATCGCGCCCTCGCCCAGCTTGGCGAGGATCTGATAGCGGCCGACCTGGCGGGCTGGCACATCGTCGCCGTGCGCGTCGGTCACCTGCAGCGTCCGCCCGGGCAATGACCGTCCGAGGCCGGTGTGATGCGAAACGACGGTGCGTTCGCTCTGTGTGGCATCTCCGTCGATGCTGCCGCTCATCGGAAGCGGCGCCTGCGACGCTTCATCGCCATCCCTGTTCACGATCTGCTCCCCGCCAGCCGCGTCGGCCGGCGACATTCCCGGGCGCATGGTATTCGAGTCCATCGCCCGCGGCGATCGTCCAGCGATCCGTCGCGGGTCAGCCAAACGGCTCAGACGCCGCCCGCTTCGGCCTCGAGCAGGCGAAGCAGGTAAGGCAGTTGTTCCTCCGCCGCGCGTTCGCCGTCCTCGATGATGTCGGGGATCTTCGCGGTATCGAACAGGCGGATCCGCTGGCGGAACTCGGGCATGATCGGGATGACCTCGGCATGGTGCGCAAGGCCATGGAAAGAAAACTGCGACTTGAGGAGGTTGTTGCTCAGGATCGAACTGACCTGAAAGGCAAAGCGACCGGGCGAGTTGATGCGCTCCTGATACGGGCTTTCGAAGCCCATCGCGACGATGATGTCGGCTCCTTCCTTGATCGCCACGCCGACCGGCAACGGGTCAGACATGTAGCCGTCGACGTAGAGCCGACCGTCGATGCGCCAGGGACTGAACATGAATGGCAGCGCCATGCTGGCGCGGATCGCGTCGATCACGGTTCCGCTCGAGAACACGGCCTGGCTGCCATCGGCAAAATCGGTGGCGGCCAGATGCAGCGGAATCTGCATGTTCTCGATGCGATCATCGCCGAACGCAATGCGCAGGCGCTCCATGATCAGCGAGTCGTCCCGCAGGCCGAACGCGGCATCGAAGCCGAGCACACGGGGCAGCAGAGCGCGCAGCAGCGACTTGAAGTCACGCCGCGCGGTGATTTCGGAAGTCCAAAGGCGGCGCGTTACGTCTGCCGCCTCTTCCACGCTGCGGCCCGACGCGATCAGTGCCGCATACAAGCAGCCGGCGCTGCAGCCGACCAGCATGTCGACTTCGATGCCCTCGCGGCGCAGTACGTTGATCAGCCCGAGCGAGGCGGCGCATTTGACGCTACCCGAGCCGATGACAACGGCTACACGCCTCCGGCTGGCGCGCCCTTCTTGCGCGCTGTGTGCCATCGGACTCAGCCGAAGCTCGCCGTGGCTTCTTTCACGTCCGGAAAGTGCTTCAGGATCGACGTGAAGCCGGACAACTCGAGCACCTTGAGCACCGGCGGACGCACAGCGGCGAGACGCAGGTCCCCGCCTTTCTGGCGCGCCTGCTTGACCGTGCCCAACAGCGCGCGCAGGCCGGCACTGCTCGTGTAATCGAGTCCCGCGCAGTCAGCAACCAGACGAACCCGGCCTCCCTGTACCTGCTCGGTCAGAGTCTGCAGCAGCTTGTCGGCCGTCAGGCCGTCCACGCTGCCACGGATCTCGACCACCGTAACCTCTCCTGCTGGCTTAACGGACAGTTCCACTCGCTTCTCCTTTTTCCGGCTGGCGCGCACTCGCGCCGCGTTTGGTCAATGTCAGAAGATTGCCCCCTTGCGGGTCGGACCGGTAGTCGACCCTGTCGACGGATTGCTTGACCAGGTACCACCCCAGCCCGCCAATCGGTCGGGCCTCTGCATCGGACGTCAAATCCGGCTCGGGTGCACTCGCCGGATCGAAGGGGCGGGCATGATCGTGAATCGTGACGGTGAACATGTCCCCGCTTCGCTGGAACGAGACGCGAATCGGGCCCGGTGCCATATCCTTGTATCCGTAGCGGATCAGATTGATGCACACCTCTTCGACCGCCAGCCGAAGCGCATACGCAGTGTCCTCGTCAGTGCCGCCCTTGCTGCATGCCTCTTCGATGAACGACATGAAGCGCGGCAGGTTTTCCATCCTCGCTACATGCTCGATCGTCAGCGCGTGGTCCATGTCAGCGCCCGTTCAGGAAAATGTCACGGCCAGCAACGAGAAATCGTCGTCGAAGCCGCCCGGCCGGGCGACTTCCCGGACCCGCTCATGCAGTCGCTCGGTCTCGCCCATTCCGGGCACCGACGCAGCGGACAACAGTGGCAGGAAATCATCGAGTTCCCAGCGCTGGCCTTGCCGCGTGACGATCTCGAACACGCCGTCGCTGAAGACGTAAAGGGTCGCGCCCGGCGGCACCTCTGAGCTGCCGGGTTTGAACTCCACGTCGGGCATCACGCCGACCGCGAGATTGCCCGTGTGCAGTGCCGACATCTGCTTGCGATCGCTGGACAACAGGTACGCGGGATGATGGCCGGCGGAGCAGTAGTCGATCACGCGCCGCGCGGCATCGAACACGCCGTACCAGATGGTGAAGAACATCGAGGAGTGCTGTTCCATCGGGAACATCGCGTTCAGCCGCGCTACGACCTCCGCAGGGCGCTTGAAATCCGTGTGCGGCAGAACGCGCTGCCGCAACACGTTCATCACCCCGACCGCATGCATCGCCGCTTCAACACCGTGCCCGGAAACGTCGACCAGATACACGGCGAACGCATGATCATTGAACGCGTGATACCCGAACACGTCTCCGCCGAGACGCGCCGATGGCAGATAGATCCAGTTCGTGGTGATCGGCCCGCTCGCGATCGGCGCGGGCAGAAGCGATTGAACGTAGCGTCCGGCCCGGTCCAGGTCGCGATTGAGCTCTTCGGAGGCAGCAATTTCGCGCCGGCTGCGGCGCTCGTACTTCAGCAGCTGCCGTCCGATCTGCAGCAGCGAGCCGACGGGGACCGTTGCGACGCCGTCGATCAGCTTGCCGTCGACGAAAGTCCCGTTGGTCGACTTCAGATCGGTAACGACGACCTGCCCCATCAGCACGCCAACCGTGCAGTGCCGGCGCGAAACCTCTTCGTCGGCGAACACGATGTCGCATGGCTGGACCCGGCCGATCGCCAACGCGGTTTCCCCCAACTCGATGCGGCGCCCCGGCTCGGCACCGTCGACGACAACGAGGTAGTGCCCGAGATCGCCGCCGGCGTTGGTTTCCACCGGGTCGATCACGCGATCGAGCAGGGTCGTGCGTCCGTCCCAGCTTGTCGTTCCGCCCGGGATTTCGCTCACGAATTCGTCTCGGTCAGTTTTCGAGGAAGGCCGAGATTAGGAGCATCCACGCGTCGGCGCAAGATCGGCCAGCCGGCAGACGGGCGCGTGTCCGTCACCCGCCTGCATAAGCCAAAGCCGCCGACTTCGGCTCCTCGCCCATGACCACGATCACCGAGCTGTTGGCAAAGTGGTCCGAAACGGCCCGCCGGACTGCGTCCATGTCGCGCTCAACATCGCCGACGCGCTTGTCGGCATCAAAGCCGAGAAAGATCTCGATGAACGCCCGGCTGCCCGAGCGCCGCGAGCGCACGCCGTAGATCATGTCGTAACGGTCGAAATTCTCGGCCAGCACCCGCATGATGCGCAGCTTGTCCTCTTCGGCCAGCGCGCCGTCGAGCAGGTCGTAGCAGGAGGTCGAGAACACCTCGATCGCCGCCATCACGATCGTGGCCGCCACGATCAACGCCGAGAGCGGATCGATGTACACGCTCCATTCGTAGTTGTGCAGCAGCAGTCCGAGCGAGACGGTGACGAAGATGAACACGTTGCCGAAGAACATCGCGAAGAACATCTTCGCCTGCGATGCCATGATGGGCGAGTTCTCGCGCTTGGCCGCCAGCGAGGCGCGACGCATCAGGTAGCTGTTGATCACGCCGAAGATGACCTGATCGGCCAGCGCGATGTAGATGCCGATCCCCGAGGCGTGGGCGGGCGAGATGACGAAGCGGATCGCGGCGTACGAGATGACCGCGACCCCGAGGACCATCAGCGATCCGATCACGAGGCTGGCAAGATTCTCGAGTTTGCCGATGCCGAACTCGAAATCCTGTCCGCCTCCGCGCGTGATGCGCCGGATCGACAGCCAGGCCAGCACCACGGCGATGAACTCGAATCCCGTCTTCAGCGCATCGGCCAGCAGCAGAGAAGAGTTCGAATTCGCCGCGGCAATCACGCAGATGATCGTGTCGGCGAGACCCGACATCGCCGCGATGCGGACAGATGATTCTTTCTGGCTATTCAACATGCAATCCGCCCCCGTCCGGCCCTTGTTCCCCCCTACGCCGGCAGCGGATTGTGCCCGAGACCGCGCGCCGCCTCCAGCGCCTTGCGCGCTTCCCGGAGCGCGGTTCAGCGCGCTGAATTGGCGTCGAGCACAGCCAGTGCCGTCATGTTGACGATCCGGCGCACCGTCGCTGATGCGGTGAGGATGTGTACCGGCCGCGCGGCGCCCAGCAGGATTGGTCCGATCGCCACGTTGTTTCCGGCCGCGGTCTTCAGAAGGTTGTACGCGATGTTGGCTGCGTCGATGTCCGGGCAGACCAGCAGGTTGGCGTCCCCCTGAAGAGTCGAGTACGGCATGATCGAGCGGCGGATCGACTCGTCGAGCGCGCAGTCGGCGTGCATCTCGCCGTCGACCGCGAGATCCGGCATCCGCGCACGCACCAGCGGCAGTGCGCGTCTCACCTTTTCGGCGCTTTGTGCACGGCTCGAGCCGAAATTGGAGTGCGACAGCAGCGCGGCGCGCGGAGTGATGCCGAGCCGACGCAACTCTTCGGCGGCCAAAACCGTGATCTCGGCCAGTTCTTCCGCGCTCGGACTGACATTCACGTGCGTATCGACCAGTGCCACCTGCCGTCCCGGCAACATCAGGACGTTCATTGCCGCGTACACATTCGCGCCAGGCCGGCGCCCGATCACGCGATCGATGTACACAAGATGCATGTCGGGCGTGCCGTAGGTGCCGCAAATCAGCGCATCCGCATCGTTCTTGTGCATCAGCAATGCGCCGATCAGCGTGTTGCGTCGGCGCATCTCGATCCGCGCCAGCTGCTCGGTGACTCCGGCGCGTGCGGTCATCTGGTGGTAGGTCTGCCAGAAATCGCGATAGCGCGGATCGGACTCGGGATTCACGATCTCGAAATCCGCCCCGGCGTGCATGCGCAGCCCGTGCTTCTCCAGGCGCCGCTCGATGACCGCCGGCCGCCCGAGCAGGATCGGTCTGGCCAGCCCTTCGTCGATCACCACCTGCACGGCGCGCAGAACGCGCTCATCTTCGCCCTCGGCGAACACCACGCGCGCGCGGCCGCCGTTCGCCACGGCTTTCTTCGCAGTGTCGAAGATCGGCTTCATGAACGTGCCGGAGTGGTAGACGAACTGCTGCAACTGGCCGCGATAGGCATCCAGATCCGCGATTGGACGGGTGGCCACACCGCTGGCCATCGCCGCCTCGGCGACGGCGGGCGCGATGCGCATCATCAGACGCGGATCGAACGGCTTGGGAATCAGGTACTCCGGGCCAAAGCTGGAGCTCTTCGCGCCGTACGCGCTGGCGACGATGTCGCTGCCCTCCTCGCGCGCCAGCTGCGCGATCGCCTGCACCGCGGCAACCTCCATCTCCTTGGTGATCGTGGTCGAGCCGACGTCGAGCGCACCGCGGAAGATGAACGGGAAGCACAGCACGTTGTTGACCTGGTTCGGATAATCGGAGCGGCCGGTCGCGATGATGGCGTCATCGCGCACGCTCCTGACCTCCTCCGGCAGGATCTCCGGCGTCGGATTCGCAAGCGCCAGGATCAGCGGGCGCGCCGCCATCTTCGCAACCATTTCCCCTTTCAGCACGCCTCCCGCGGACAAGCCGAGGAAGATGTCAGCGTCGGAAATGACCTCGGTGAGCGTCCGCGCGGACGTCTTCTGCGCGTAGCGCGCCTTCTCCACGTCCATCAGGACCGTGCGCCCCTCGTAGACGACCCCCTCGATGTCGGCGACCCAGATGTTCCTGCGCCGCAGGCCGAGATCCACCAGCAGATCCAGGCATGCGAGTGCCGCCGCACCGGCGCCGCTGCAAACGAGCTTGACCTCGGAAATCGACTTGCCAACGATCGCCAGGCCATTGGTCACGGCGGCGCCGACAATGATCGCAGTGCCGTGCTGATCGTCGTGAAACACCGGAATCTTCATCCGCTCGCGCAGCCTGCGCTCGACATGGAAGCATTCGGGTGCCTTGATGTCCTCGAGGTTGATGCCGCCAAATGTCGGCTCGAGCGCGGCGATGATCTCGACGAGCCTGTCCGGGTCGAGCTCGTTGATCTCGATGTCGAAGACATCGATGCCTGCGAACTTCTTGAACAGCACCGCATTGCCCTCCATCACGGGCTTGGCCGCGAGCGGACCAATTGCCCCGAGACCCAGCACCGCGGTTCCGTTCGTCACGACGCCGACCAGATTGGCGCGCGCCGTGTAGCGAAATGCGTCGGTGGGTTCCCGGTGAATGGCTTCGCTCGCAGCAGCCACACCCGGCGAATACGCGAGAGCGAGGTCACGCTGATTACTCAATTGCTTGGTTGGCGCCACCGAAATCTTCCCAGGGCGCGGATACTCGTGATATTCGAGCGCAGCAATGAGAAACTCGGATTGATCGGGTTTGGCCATCGGAGTCGCCTTCGTCGGGATGTGCATTATGACGGCCGCTTCAGCGATGCGCGTTCGTTCCTGCAGGCGCGGTACGGTCACACGTGCGCGCGTGATCGGCGTACGCGAGCCCGTTAACCTTTGACCCGGCAGCATCGGCACTTTTAGGAGGCGTCTTGTCCGTGGCAGCTTCGCGAATCGACGGCATTGAGCCGTTCTATGTGATGGAGGTCGTGAAGGCGGCCGAAGCTCTGGCCGCGCGCGGAAAGGCGATCATCCATCTGAGCATCGGCGAGCCGGATTTCACTGCCCCGCCGCCCGTCCTGCGAGCGGCGAAGCAGGCGCTGGATCAGGGCCGCACCCGCTACACGTCGGCGGCCGGGATCCAGGAATTGCGCGAGGCGATATCGCAGCATTACACGCAGCGTTTCGGCGTCGCGGTCCCGTCCGAGCGGATCTTCGTCACGGCGGGCGCGTCAGCTGCATTGCTGCTCGCATTCGCCGCCGTGCTGGACAGCGGCGCAGAGGTCTTGCTGCCGGACCCCTGCTATCCGTGCAACAGACACTTCGCCACCGTGCTTGGGGCGCAGGCGCGGCTGATTCCGACGAGTGCGGCGGAGCGTTTTCATCTCAGCGCGGCAGCGATCGAGTCCGCATGGACCCCCCGTACGGCGGGCGTACTGCTTGCATCGCCGTCAAATCCGACCGGAACGTCAATCGCGCAGGCGACGCTCGCCGACGTGATCCGCGCCGTTCAGGCGCGCCGCGGGTTCGTCATCGTCGATGAGATCTACCAGGGACTGACCTATGATGAGCCGCCGTCGACGGCGCTGGCGCTCACGGACGAAGTCATCGTCATCAACAGCTTCTCGAAATATTTCAACATGACGGGCTGGCGACTCGGCTGGCTGGTCGTCCCGACCGCCATCGCGGGCGCAATCGAGAAACTGGCTCAGAACCTCTTCATCTGCCCATCGGCGATTGCCCAGCATGCGGCGCTCGCCTGCTTCTCCGATGAGGCGATGCAGACCTACGAGTTACGTCGACTCGAATTCGCCCGCCGTCGTGACTATCTGGTTCCCGCACTCTGCGGCCTCGGGTTCGACGTGCCGGCGACCCCGGACGGAGCGTTCTACGTCTATGCGGACGTACGCAAATTCGCGGACGACAGCTGGAAATTCTGCTTTGATCTGCTCGAGCATGCCGGTGTGTGCGTCGTGCCGGGGCGGGACTTCGGCCATGCAGCTCCGGACCGATTCGTGCGCTTGTCTTATGCCACCGACCTGGCGCGGCTGGAGCATGCGGTGCAGCGGATGCACGATTACCTGAAGACGTCGCCGCGCGCGGTTACCCGAGATTAGGTCGCGTTCGCGCCGACGTCGCTCGGCGCCGTCGACGAGGCTGCTTTGGGGGCCTGCGCCGGCGGAACCGTGTCCGGTTCGATTTTGGCGGGCTTGGTGTCCGCGGCCGGGGCTGGCGCCCGCGCCGCGGCGAGTGCGCGCTCGACGCGGCCGGCTGCCGCCGTGGCGAGTCGCCCGTGTTCGGCAAGAACACGCGCCGCATAGCCACCGTCGTCCTGGAGGTTTCCGGCACCGACATACAACTGGAGGCCGCGCTCGACCGACCCTCCCCGACGCACGAGATCCTTGAGGATCATCGAGCCAACCTTCAGGTTGGCAATCGGATTGAGCGCACCGAGATCGGCGCCACCATGCGCTTCAAACTTGTCGGCATGCACCCGTGTCATCACCTGCATCAGTCCCTGCGCGCCGACCGAACTCTCGGCGATGGGATTCATGCTTGATTCGACCGCGGTGACCGCAAGGATCAACAGGGGGTCGAGCCCTAGCGCGCGGCCGGTGTCGTACGCCGAGGCGACGATCAACCGCACGGCCTCGTCGGCAACGCGGTAGCGTCGCGCCAGATACTGAGCAACGTTCCTTTGGTGTGGATCCAGTGGCGCTGGCAGCACCGAAGTCGTTTCAGCTTCACGCGCGCCAAAGATGCTGCCCGGAGTGGCGGCAACCCGATCGGCGACATCGATTGCCGTCGCGGGAAGCGTGGTAACAATCTCGATCAACTGTTCGATCACTCGCCCGCGTGCATCGCCGCTGACCGCCAGCGTTCCGCCGACGACAAGCGTGAAACATCCGGCAACGACCACGACAAGCCGAGTGACTGCAAGCGCCCCGCTAACCAGGTCCCGGCCCGCCTCTGCCCACACGGCGACCGGATCCGTTTGACGCTGGAGCGCATAATTCGTGGCATTGGACATGCGTGCCTCCTTATGCTGAGCGGCCGCCGGCCGAAATGGCTCCGACGAGTCGTCACTCACAGGTTGGAACGATGACCGGAAAGCCCACGTGCATTTCCGGCCGCTTTCTGCTCATCGGCCGAACCGAAATCGGCGGCCGATCAATTCCGACGGTGACTGGGTCACCCTTGACAATCGGGAGCGGACTGCGTCGCGGCCGATTGCTTATTACCTTTCGTCCCACCCAGCTTTGCCAAGCTAGGCCAAACGACAGAGCGCATTGTATCCGCTACGCCGCGGCGGTCAACCAGACTCGCGACGAAAATGATGCAATGCAGTATGGTTCCAGCGTGGCGAACCAGACGTCGGAAATACCAGCGGTACGATGCGTTAGAAGGATAAAAGCAGGGGTTAGTATCCGTTCCATGCGGCTGCGGCTAGCGAACTCGTGTAAGCAAGTGACTACTTGCTGCGGTGCGCCGCAAGATTGGACCGATGAAATACTCTGATTTGCGCGACTTCCTGACGCAGCTCGAACGCCTTGGTGAACTCCGGCGCATTAGGGTGCCGGTCTCTCCGCGGCTTGAGATGACCGAGATCTGCGGACGGGTGCTGCGGAACCAGGGCCCCGCGCTGCTGTTCGAGCGGCCGATTGGATACGAGATTCCCGTCCTCGGCAATCTGTTCGGCACGCCCCGACGGGTCGCGTTGGGGATGGGAGCGGCAGATCCGGCCGCCCTGCGGGATGTCGGCGAATTGCTCGCATCCCTGAAAGAACCGGAGGCTCCGACGGGTCTGCGTGACGCCATCGGCAAGGTCGCGGCGCTGAAGTCGGTCCTGTGGGACATGGCGCCGAGGGAAGTGCGCAGCGGGGCATGTCAGGAAGTCGTGCTCGAAGGGAGCGAAGTCGATCTCGGCCGCCTGCCGGCCCAGACTTGCTGGCCGGGAGACGTCGCGCCCCTGATCACCTGGGGCCTGGTAGTCACCCGCGGTCCGCACAAGAAGCGCCAGAACCTTGGCATCTATCGCCAGCAGGTGATCGGCCCCAACAAGGTCATCATGCGCTGGCTTCCGCATCGAGGCGGAGCACTGGACTTTCGCGATCACAGGCTGGCAATGCCGGGCCGGCCTTTTCCTGTCGCTGTCGCGCTCGGTGCCGATCCGGCGACGATTCTGGGTGCCGTCACACCGGTTCCGGACTCGCTTTCCGAGTATCAGTTCGCCGGTTTGCTGCGGGGAGCGCGCACGGACGTAACGTCCTGTATCGGCGTCCCCTTGCAGGTGCCAGCGCGATCGGAAATCGTCCTCGAAGGCCACATACTTCCCGAAGCGGAGCCCTCCGCCGCGCATCCCGACAATCGCGGGCCGCCCCGTCCGGGCATCGGCTACGAGGTCGCTTTGGAAGGCCCTTTCGGCGACCATACCGGCTACTACAACGAACGCGAATGGTTTCCGGTGCTCACGATCGAGCGCATCACGATGCGACGAGGTCCCATCTATCACTCGACCTACACCGGCAAACCGCCAGACGAGCCCGCTGTGCTGGGCGTCGCGCTGAACGAGGTGTTCGTTCCGATCTTGCGCCGTGCCTTTCCGGAGATCGTGGACTTCTACCTGCCCGCAGAAGGCTGCAGCTACCGCATCGCGGTCGTGTCAATGCGCAAACAGTATCCAGGGCACGCGAAGCGCGTGATGTTCGGCGTGTGGAGCGTCCTGCGCCAGTTCATGTACACCAAGTTCATCGTCGTCATCGATGACGACGTGAACGCACGCGACTGGAAAGAGGTCATCTGGGCGATCACGACGCGCGTTGACCCGGCGCGCGACACGGTCATCGTCGACAACACGCCGATCGACTACCTTGATTTCGCCTCTCCCGTCGCGGGGCTCGGAAGCAAGATGGGAATCGATGCGACCAACAAGCTGCCGGGCGAAACGCAGCGCGAGTGGGGACGACCGATCACGATGGACGCGTCAGTAAGGGCGCGCATTGATTCGATCTGGAGCGAACTCGGCCTATAGGAGCGATGCATGCCCATCGAACGCAAACCGATCCGCCGTGGAGGAATCAAGTCGGCCGGTTACGACCGTGCCAGCCGGGTGCTTGAAATCGAGTTCGACAACGGATCCGTCATTCAGCATTCGGCCGTCGGCGAGGAAATTGCTCGCCGATTCCTATCCAGCAGTTCTCCTGGGAGCGTCTACAGGGACACGATCCAGGAAGAATTCACGATCCGCCACGTGCGTTGAGCCGTCGTCGCTCGAAATCCGGGGGCGGTCGACCGCCCGGCGGGAAGGTCGCGAGCCTGACGGCTCGACTTGGCGCGGCCCTCGGGCTGGCAGCCTGCCTGTCAAGCTCGACGGCGACGGAAAATCCTCCGCTCGGTCTTTGCCCTCCAGAACTGACGCGGCTCGACGGCTTCATGCGCACCGTGTGTGACGGCGAAGCCTTGCTACGGGCCGGACGACACGCTGAGGCGGTCGGCAAGTTCCGGCAAGCCGCCGAAATGCAGCGGCTGCAGGCCACCAATGAGATCGCCTGGGCTGGCCTCGCGGCCGCCTACTGCGATGGTCACGATCGCAGGCGCGGACAGGAATGGGCGACGCGCTTCGATGAGGCGCGTCGCCTCTGGCTTGGTGAATGGGATTGCGATTCGGACGCGACCACCTTATCGCCCGACCGATCATTCGTGCGCCAGCATATGTGCACCGAGACTCTCGCCGCTGACTACAAATTCGTCAGAGACCATCCTGGAGCGGCAGTTTCGAGCGAAATCGTGTCGCACTTCGCGGCTGTCTCAAAGAATATCGGCCAGTACTGCGCCGGCGGATCGGCGAAACCGGTTGTCGAATCCCCAACAGCGAAGGCACCGCACATGACGACGAAGGCGGCCAAGAAGAATCGGCGCAAGAAGGTCAGCGGAAAAAGAGCGTCGCCAGGCCCAGGAAGATGAAGACGCCCATGCTGTCGGTCGTGAAGGTCAGCAGAACCGACGATCCAAGAGCCGGGTCGCGGCCAAGTCGCTGCAGCGTCAGCGGCACGAACATTCCAACCAGCGCACCCACTGTCATATTCAAGGTCATCGCGATCAGCAACGTGGCGCCGATCAGCATGCCCTGCGGCGAATCGGCATAGATCCACCATGCCACGGAGCCGGCGATCCCGCCCCACACCAGGCCATTTAGTCCGGCGATCCCGAGCTCTTTGAGAATCAGGCGCTTCGCGTTGGCTCCGGTGACCTGGCCAAGCGCAATCGAGCGAATCATCAGCGTCATGGTCTGATTGCCTGAGTTTCCGGCGATTCCCATCACGATCGTCATCAGCGTGGCAAGCGCCACCACCTTTTCGATCGTCATCTCGAATGCACCGATCACGCGCGACGCGAAGAACGCCGTGCACAGATTCACCGCGAGCCATAACCAGCGGTTCTTGGCCGACTGCCACACGCTGGCAAACAGATCCTCCTCCTCGCGCAGACCGGCGGCGGCCAGCACTTCCTGCTCGCCTTCCTCACGGATTACGTCGACCACTTCATCGACGGTCAGCCGACCGACGAGGCGGCCATTGGCATCGACGACCGGCGCCGACACGAGGTTGTAGCGTTCGAATGCCTGCGCCGCCTCGCCGGCGTCGTCCGTCGGGGCCAAGGTCAAGACGTCCGTCCGCATCACCGTCGCAACCGCAGTTTCCGGCTCGTTGATGAGAAGGCGGTCGAGCGCCAAGGCGCCCCGCAATACCCCTTCGCGGTCGACCACGAACACCTGGTCCGTGTGATCCGGCAGTTCGTCGAAGCGCCGCAGATACCGCAGCACGACTTCGAGCGTCACGTCGTCGCGGATCGACAACAGCTCGAAATCCATGCGCGCGCCGACCGAGCCCTCCGGGTAACTGAGCGCCGCGTGCAGCTGGGCACGCTCCTTCGTCGACAGAGTCTGCGAAACCTTGTCGATGACCTCGACCGGCAGATAGGGCGCCAGGTCGGCCAGTTCATCCGCTCCCAGCTTTTCCGCCACCGCGACGAGCTCGGCGGAGTCCATCGCCGCGATCAGCGACTCGCGCACCGCGTCCGATACCTCGAGCAGCACTTCGCCGTCGATTTCGGCCTTCACGCTGTCCCAGACCGGAATCCTTTCCTCCGGCGGCAGGGCCTCGAGCACATAGGCAACATCCGCCGGGTGCAGCCTGTCGACGATTGCTTTCAGCTCGGTCAGGTGCTGACGATGAACCAGCTGCTCGACGAGCGGTTTCTTCTCCTCGGTCGGGGTCTGTTCGCGATGCACGAGGGACTCGACCCGTCGCTGCTTCTCCAGCAGCGCCTGGACGCGCGCAAGCGCGCGTTGCGCCTCTTCGGGATCGCGTGCCGGCCTCGCCGCGGGCTGAGCCTGCGGCGGAATCCGGGTGTGCTCGAACTCGCTCATGGCGGGCGCGATTCTAGGCGCGCGCCGGCGGTCAAGGAATCTGCGAGTCGTTCATGAAGCGGAGGATCGCGTCAGCGCGGCGAGCGAGGTACGCCGATCCGCGATTGCGATCGTAGAACCTTGGTCGCGGCAGCATCGCCGCCAGTCGTGCTGCCTGGTCCGCGTCCAGTTGTGCCGCGCTCACTCCGTAGTAGTGGCGCGCCGCCGCTTCGGCGCCGAATACGCCTTCGCCCCATTCGGCGACGTTCAGATAGACCTCGAGAATGCGGCGCTTGTCCCAGACGAGCTCGATCATGTAGGTCAGGACGAGCTCCTGTCCCTTGCGCAGATAGCTTCGCTCAGGAGAAAGAAAGAGATTCTTGGCCAGCTGCTGCGTGATGGTCGAGCCGCCGCGCGCGGTGCGCCCGCGCTTGAGGTTCGTCTCGTATGCCTTCTGGACGGCTTCCCAGTCGACGCCTTCATGCTCGAGAAAGCGCGCGTCCTCGGCGGCGATAACCGCTCGTTTCAGGTGATTCGAGATGCGGTCGTAGCCGACCCACTGATGCCGAAGCGCGGGCTTCCGGTGCAACTGCGCCAGGCGTATCCGTTCCCGGTGCATGAACGAGGTCTCGCCCGGATCGTGCCAGCGCCACAGAACGATCCATCCGAAGTACCAGAGCTGGATCAGCAGCACAATCAGCAGCGCGCCGATCAGCACCCAACCGACGCCGCGGGCAAGGCGGCCTGCCGCGCTCATCGAGGCAATCTCTGGTCGAACACCGCCCGTGGGGTCGGCACGCGGTCAGCGCGCCGCGGCAGCCGTCGCGTGCTCGGACTCGAGCAGACGCCGCAACTCCTTGTATACGGGCGCGCAGTGCGGACGTACGCCGCGCCACAGCGCGAAGGACTCCGCCGCCTGCTCGATCAGCATGCCCAGGCCGTCACTGACCTTCTGAGCGCCTCCCTGCTGCGCCAGGCGCATGAAGGCCGTCGGCGCACTTGCGTAAACCAGGTCGTACGCGAGCGTGCAGTCGTCGAACGATTCGGGATCGATCTTCGGCGCGTCCTGGCTGAGGCTGCTTGCGGTACCGTTGATGATGAGGTCGAAGTGCTCCGCCGGGATTTCGTCGAAATGGATCGCCTCGACCCCGAATTCATCCGCGAGCTCCTCGGCGCGCCCATGGGTGCGGTTCGCCACCGCGATCCACCGCGGGCGCTCTTCGAGCAGCGCACCGATCAGTCCGCGCACGCCCCCGCCAGCGCCCAGGATAAGCACGCTCGAATCCCGGATCGCGAATTTCAGCCGCTGCTGGATATCGCGCACGAACCCGATGCCATCGGTGTTGTCGCCGATGATGGTGTCGCCGTCGAACTTCAGCGTGTTCACCGCGCCCGCCAGCCGCGCACGCGGCATCAGTTCATCGGCCAGTTTGGCGGCATCCAGCTTGAAGGGGATCGTGACGTTCAACCCCAGGTAACCGTTGTCGCGCAGCCCTAGGGCGAATTCCTCGAAGCCATTGAGCGGCGCCTCGAGCTTCTCGTAGCTGATCGCCTGCCGCGTCTCCTTCGCGAACATGCGATGGATCTCCGGTGATCGGCTGTGGGCGATTGGATTGCCGACAACGGCGTAGCGGTCGATCTTGCTGTTCATGGCTTGACGTTAGCAGACCCGACGCCACTGTGGGTGGCGAACTGATCGTTAGTAAAGATCCACGTCCGGGTAATCTCCAGGATATCCGTGTCGCGCGCGATCTCGGGCGGAAAGGGCGGGAAGGGCGCCGCCAGCGCAACGATGCGCCGCGCAGCGCGATCGAGCACGGCGGACCCAGAGCTCTTTTCGACGATCGCGTCCGCCAGGGACCCGTCCTTCCGGATCAGGACGGTCATTCGCAACGATCCATAGAGCCGGCCGCGTGCGTCGTCGGGATAGTGCTCGTTGCCGACCTTCTCGACCCAGGCGCGCCAGTCCTCGACATAACGTGCGTACCGGTACTCGGAAGTACTTGGCATGAAATGGTGCCGCCGCGGCCGTTTCTGGTAATCGGAGATCTGCTTCGCGATCTCGGCCTGCATGCGTGCGAGCCTCTCCCGTACCTCGTCCTGCGAACCAGAGTCCGGGTCGACTGCCTGGAACGCCTTGCGCGGTGTCAGGTCGAACACATCGCCTTCTCCTGGCACCGACAGCTTTCGCTGCCGCTGTTCCTCGATCGGCTGCGAGCGCCGGCGCATCGCTTCGAGCGTCTCGCCATCTCGGCTGTCGGACAGGTTCGGCAGGGGCGAACTGCGGCGGCCCGTATCGTTCGAGCCGCCGCCGTCCAGGTTCGCTTGCGCAAGCGCCTGAGGCTGCGTCGGTTTCATCTCGCTGCGCGCGTTCACGAGGATGATTTCCAGCGCCGGATCGCTGGCTCGCACCCGAAAGAATTCAGGATCGACGAAGCGGACCGCAAGGATCACCGCGTGCAGACTGCAGGAGACGGCGAGTGCCGTCAGCAGCGTCCGATTCGTGAATGTCTGACCCAGCGTATGCATCGGTCGGTGACTGCGATAAGGCGCCGATTGTATCGAGCGCCCCGCCCGGAACAGCGAGCGGATTACCCGCCTTGCGGGACCGGCGTTACATCGGCGTCAGGCGACGGTCCACTCGCGTTTTCGGATGAATCATCGGCATCGAACACTTCGTCCGACATCTCGGCGAGAACGCGGTGAAGTCGAAGCTCCAGCGTTGTTTCGACCTCGTCGGCGCCCAGCACATCGATCTCGATGCGTCGACCGCGTGCGAGCGCCGGCAGGCCCGGCATGCGGGTCACGAACGGCATGTGATCGAGTCGCACCACCTCGCCCTTGAGGATGGTTGCCCCGATGCGCGTGATGCGTTCCTGTGACACCCAACGCAGGCACCAGTAGCGCTCCATTCGTGTCTGGAAATCGGCATATGCGGTGTAAGCGGCATCGAACGCGGACACGACAGCAAACAACTCCGCATCGTTGGTGGCATAGGGTGCCGCCTCGCCGAGTGCGGCGGCAACCAGCTGGCGCTGGTTCACCAGGTCGACGTAGCGGCGCAGCGGCGACGAGCTCCATGCGTAATGGTCGACTCCGATGCCCTCGTGCGGCGCGGGCGTCGTGCTCATCCGCACCCGCCCCAGCGCCTGTGAACGATAGATACCGGCACGTCCCTGCTCGGCGAGCCATTCGCCCCATGTGCTGTTGGCGAGGATCATCAGCTCGGCGACGATCAGGTCCAGCGGTGCACCGCGCCGGCGCGGGCGAATCGCCACGCGCGCGCGCTCTCCCTCACCGTCCATCACGAAGCTGTAGTCGATCCGGTCGAGCGGTTCGCGCCGGCCGCGCACCTGCTCGCGCCGTGCATGCAGCACGCGTGCAAAGCGCCACAGGAACGACAGCAGCTCGACCTGAGGCAAATCCTTCGACGCGGCTGCGATGCGCTCTTCCGTCACCAGCTCGTCGAGCCGGTCGTGACGCAGATTCGCAATGACGCGCGCGCGCTCGACGCGCGTCTCCCGGCCAAGGATGTCGAAAGACGACGGGTCAACGTCGACATAAAGCGACAACACTGGCACCACGCGGCCCTCGTTCAGCGAGAAAGCATCGACGACCGCTTGCGGCAGCATCGTGTACTTCATGCCCGGCGCATAGACGGTGGACAGGCGGGCGCGCGCGATCGCGTCGAGGCCGTCACCGCGCGTCAGGGCGACCGCCGGCGCCGCGATGTGGATGCCGACCCGCGCCACGGCGCCGCGCCACTGCACCGAGAACCCGTCATCGATCTCCGTCGTTTCGCTGTCATCGATGGAGACGATTTCGACATCTGACAGCGGGAGATCCGGCGGGAGCTCCGGCACGGTCAGACCGCTCGGGAATCCCGTGCCGCGCGGAAAGTACAGCGAAGTGAAGCTGTCGAGGTGCCAGCGATAGGCGGATGCAATGGCGCCGAGCTTCAGCAGCAGACGCAGCGGCGACAGATGCTCGGCGTCGGCCGCCTCCGCCAGAGCCTTGTACTCGATGCCGTTTCGATCGGGCGCGACCAGCAGCGTGATCGCCTGTCTTGCGATGGCCTCCGGCACGCTGCCCGCCGTGAGCGCTTCCACGTACTGCTGCTTCAGATTCTCCTGCTGGCGTTTGCGCTCGACGGCAGCCAGCGCCGCTTTCAGCGTTTCGGGGTCGGCGGGGCGGAAGCGTCCCCGGCCCTTGCGATGGAAGTAGACCGGCGCGCCGTGCAGCCGGAACAGGATCGCAGCCGACTCGACTGCGCTCGGCACATGCCCGTAGTAGTCGCGCGCGAACTCCTCGAAACCGAACTCACGCTGCGGTGCGCATTCCCAAAGAAAATCGAGGTCGATGCCGGCGCCATCGCGCAGTGCACCGGCCAGCAGTACCGCCGGCGCCGGCTGCTCGAATCGGAGCAAAACGTGCGAGGCCTTGACCTTGCTTCGCCTGCCGCTCGTGAGCTCGACCTGGTAGGAGGCCTCTGTGCCACCAAGTACGGTGCCGGCCCGGAAGTTTCCGTCTTCCTCGAACAGCAGGTGCACCATCGCGCCAGCCAAGAATCACGAACCCCAGCGTGGCTCGATGCGGCACGCTGGCGCACGTATTGAACAGCCCGCCGTATCGTCCCGCCGCACCGTCACGCCGTTTCGAGCTCGATTCCGCCACTTACCCGTACTAGATCATCCGGGCGGACCGGAAAGACGCAGTGCGGTGTTCCACCCGCCGCCCAGACCACCTCGAATCGCCGCAGGGAGCGATCGACGTAGGTAACCATCGGCTGCGCGTGGGCCACCGGCGCCACGCCGCCGATGGCGAAACCGGAATGCGTGCGCACGAATTCCGGTGTGGCGCGCTCAATTGGTTCGCCCAGATGCGTCGCGATCTTTGCTTCGTCGACCCGTCGATCTCCGGCCGCGATCACGAGCACTGCGCGGCCGGTGCTCGAGGCACGAAAGATCAGCGATTTGGCGATCTGCCCGACGACGATGCCCAGTGCGTCGGCAGCCTGCTGCGATGTGCGCGCGGCGATCGAAAGCTCGACGACTCCTGCGTCCACACCCAGCGCGTCGAGCGCTTGCTGGACACGCCTTGCCGAGGGCGGCAGGTGACCGAACTGCTGCGACATCAGATCGTCATTCCGCCGGCGACCTCGATCACCGCACCGTTGACGTAGCTTGCCTCGTCCGAAGCCAGAAATGCATACACGTTGGCGATCTCCTCCGGCCGACCGAGCCGTTTCATCGGCACGCGCTCCGTCATCTGCGCCATGACCTTGTCGGGAATGGTGTGCAGGATCGGCGTGGCGATGAATCCCGGCGCAACGGCATTGCTCCGGATCCCCTTCGGCCCGAGTTCGCGGGCCCAGGTCTTGGTGAAGCCGATCACACCGAACTTGCTGGCGGCGTAGTTGGATTGGCCGAAGTTTCCGTAGATGCCGACCACGCTTGACGCATTGAGTATGACGCCAAAGCCCTGGTTGACCATGGTGTCGACCACCGCACGGGCGCAGTTGTATGAGCCCTTGAGGTTGACCGCGATCACCTTGTCGAACTGCTCCTCGGTCATCTTCTGCAGCCGGGAATCCATCGTAATGCCGGCGTTGTTGACGAGGACGTCGATGCGACCGTGTCGGGTCTTCAGTGCATCGACCATCGCATCGATCTGTTCGCGCTGCGTCACGTCCACCACGAACCCTTCGACGCGGCCGATGCGCCCTGATTCCGATGCCTTCAACTGGTTGACCGCCGCGTCGACCGCTTCGCGCCGCAGGTCGCAGATCGCAACCACCGAGCCCTCATCGAGAAACTTCTGCGCCGTTGCGAAGCCAATCCCCTGCGCACCGCCCGTAATCAGGCTGACCTTGCCCTTCAATCTCACAGCACTTCTCCCTAAGAAACTCCACAGAACGCCAGCACCTCCTCGAGGTACCGGCCAAAATCCGACAGCGAATGATCCGAGCCATCGATGATGTGCTGGTTGCAGCCGGCGTACTTCGCCACCATCGTCCGGTAGTCGATCAGTTCGTCTCCGGTCGCGGCGATGAGAAGGTATTGATCCGGGCGCGTAATGCGCGGCGTTTCCAGCACCAGCAATTCGTCGAGGTATTCCGGCCGCATCTCGATCGTCTCGCTGGAAAAATAGACCGGCTGTTGACCGAGGTGTCCGCGCAGGTCGTCGTAGGGCCTGATCGCCGGATTCAGCAGCACGGTGCGGCACCCGATCTGCTCGGCAAGCCATGTCGCGTAATAGCCGCCGAGCGACGACCCGATCAGGCAAAGGTCAGTCGCGCCCTGCGCCATCGATCGAGCCTCGATGGCGGCGCGCGCGGTCCGTATTGCCGCGCTAGGTGACACCGGCAACTGCGGGCAGACGAACTCGGAGCCACGCCCGCGTGCGACGAGCGAGTCGCGCAGCTGGATCGCCTTCTTGGAACCCGGGCTCGAGCGAAAACCGTGCAGGTAGAGAATCAAGCCGCCCTCGCGCACAGGTCCGCGTTCTCGAGGGCATCGAGCAGCCTCTGATGCACGCCGCCAAAGCCGCCGTTGCTCATCACGAGCACGTGGTCGCCCGGGCACGCTTCGGCGACCACCGCAGCCACCAGCGCGTCGAGGTCGTGAAACGTCATCGCCCGCGCGCCAAGCGCGGCAAGAGCCTCGGCGGGATCCCAGCCGAGCGCGTTCCTGCCTTCACGCGCCCCAAAGCAGAAAACGCGATCCGCATCCTGCAAACTGCCCGGCAGCGCTGCCTTCACGGCACCGAGCTTCATCGTATTCGACCGCGGCTCGAGTACCGCAAGAATTCGCGCGCGCCCGACCTTGCGCCGCAGTCCGTCGATCGTGGCTGCGATCGCGGTCGGGTGATGCGCGAAATCGTCGTAGACGGTGACGCCAGCCCGAACCCCCCGGATCTCGAGGCGCCGTTTCACTCCCTTGAATCGGGCCAGCGCCTCGGCCGCGACTTGCGGCCGCACGCCGGCGTGGCGCGCCGCAGCGATCGCCGCGAGCGCGTTGGCACGGTTGTGCGCGCCGGCGAGTGGTAGCACGAGCCGTCCGTAGCAATGTGGGCCGTCGGCGACGTCGAACGCGTGCGCTTCGCCTTCGGTGACCCCGGCCGCGTGCCATCCGGATTCCGAATTGAAAGCTTCACGCTCGGACCAGCATCCGCGCGCGAGCACACGCGCCAGCGCCGGCTCCGCCCCGTTGACGATCAGCCGGCCCGTGGGTCGCACGCCACGGACGAGGTAATGGAACTGGGTTTCAATGGCCGCAAGATCGGGAAAGATGTCGGCGTGATCGAACTCCAGGTTGTTGAGCACGGCCGTGCGCGGGAAGTAATGGACGAACTTGCTGCGCTTGTCGAAAAACGCCGTGTCGTATTCGTCCGCCTCGATCACGAAGAAGTTCGATTCGGACCAGCGCGCTGAGACGCCGAAATCCTCCGCCACACCGCCGATCAGGAACGAAGGCGCCATGCCTGCGCAGTCGAGGATCCACGCCAGCATCGCGCTTGTGGTCGTCTTGCCGTGCGTGCCGGCAACCGCAAGGACCCAGCGTCCTTGCAGCAGGTTCTCACCGACCCACTGCGGCCCGGACGTGAATCTTGCTCCGGAGTCGAGAATCGCCTCCATCAACGCGTTGCCGCGCGACACGACATTGCCGATCACGAACAGGTCCGGCCGCAGTTGAATCTGACCGGCGTCGAAACCCTCGATCACGTCGATTCCCGCCGCGGCGAGCTGATCGCTCATCGGCGGGTAGACGTTGGCGTCGCATCCCGTGACTCGATGTCCGGCGGCGCGTGCGAGTTCGGCCAGCCCCCCCATGAAGGTGCCGCATATGCCGAGAATGTGGAGATGCAAGGTCGGGGCGCGCAAATATGCAAAAACACCGAATTCTAAGGTCTGATGTTTAGACTTGCTGGCTCGCAGAGGGCGGGATGCCATGCACGAAACCGAGCGCGACGACCTGCGCACTGAACTAGCCGCCGCAGCCGCGCGGCTGATTGCCGAGGATGGACTCGACTACGCCGCCGCAAAACAGAAGGCGGCGACGCTCATGGGAATGAATGCCCGTTCGCGCAGTGGCCTGCCGGACAATGCCGAGGTCGAGCTGGAGTTGCGCCGCTATCTATCGACTTTCATGCCGCAGCAGCGATCGGTGCTCGCGTCCCTCAGGCAGCTCGCGCTGCAACTGATGCAGCGTCTCGCCCCCTTCCGGCCCCATATCGTGGGCGCGGTCCTGAACGGAACGGCGACGGAGCATTCCGACATTCACCTCCAGTTGTTCGTAGACAATGCCAAGGACGTCGAGCTATTTCTTCTCAAACAAGGCGTCGAGTTCGAAGCGTCCGAGGGCGGCGGTCGACCGGGTGCTCCCCTGGAGGTCCTGCACGTCATTGTCAAGCCGGCGCGCGCACGGGCAATGCCGACGCGAGTCGGCATCGTGATCGAAGTCTTCGATTCCAATGCCATTCGCGTGGCGCCGAAGTACCGTTCGGCCGCTCCCGATCTGCACCCCGTTGAGGCTGCCGGACGAGCCAGCGCCGCGATGTTGAATGCGCTGCTGACCGACCAAGGGTCCGAGGTGTGAATTGAGTCGTCGTCGGATCGCCTTGATGATCGCAACCGCCGGAGGCGCCCTTGCGCTCGGTGCCGGCGTCGCGCTGTGGCGTGGCTCAGCGCGACGCCCCCGAACAACGGACACGGATCAGCTGTTCTCATCGACGTTCCCCGATGCGGACGGCAATCCGTATGCCCTGTCGCACTGGCGTGGATCGTTGCTCGTCGTGAATTTCTGGGCGACCTGGTGCGCTCCCTGTGTGGAGGAAATGCCGACGCTGAACAGGATCCGCAGCGAATACCGCTCGCGCGGAGTCGAGGTAATCGGCCTTGGCATAGACAACGCGGACAAGATCCGTGCCTTCCGGGACCGATACGCGATCAAGCTGCCGCTGCTCGTTGCCGGCGCCGGAGGGAGCGAACTGGCGCGAGGACTCGGCAATACGGCAGGCGTGCTGCCCTATACTGTTCTGATAAGTCGCTCAGGCGCGATCGAGCGACGTCACGTCGGACAGATCCAGGCAGCCGAACTCAGATCATGGCTCGACTCCGAGGTCGGGCCGGTCAAGCCGGGCCGGTGAAGCGCAGCCCCCTTGCCACGGACGAGAAATCGCCGGCAATCTCCGGTAAGATCAGCCAATTTTGTGAAACTTGCATCATCTCCGCGGTGAGTTGTCGCAGAGATTACTCGAGCAAGCTGAGGCCGAAATGGCTTCTTGGGGGATGGCATGGATCTTCGCAAGCTGAAGACGTTGATCGACCTCGTCGCGGAGTCCGGCATTTCCGAGATCGAGGTCACTGAAGGCGAAGACCGCGTCCGCATAGTCAAGCACGGCCCGACGCCGTCCGCGATGGCCGCGATTGCCCAGACCCCGATCGCGGCCCCTGCTTCTGTGGCCGTAACGACAGGCGCGCCAGCGGCCCCGCCTGCGGAGCCGATCAAGGGACACATCGTCAAGTCTCCGATGGTGGGAACCTTCTATCGTGCGTCGAGTCCGGGAACAGCCCCGTTCGTCGATGTTGGCCAGGCAGTCAAGCCAGGTGACACGCTCTGCATCATCGAGGCGATGAAACTGCTGAACGAGATCGAGGCCGAGGTCGCGGGCACGGTGAAGGAGTGCCTGGTTGAAAACGGCCAGCCCGTCGAGTACGGCCAGCCTTTGTTCGTCATCGATTGACCGGTCGTATCGGCGGAGGCTGGCATGGGCACAGAAGACGTTAAGCGAGCAAGTGGCCGGGAATGCAGGCGAGGCCTGCCGTCATTGTTCGTGCTCGGATAGACGCAATGTTCGGCAAGGTCCTGATCGCCAATCGGGGCGAAATCGCGTTGCGGATCCAGCGCGCCTGCCGTGAACTCGGCATCACCACGGTCGTCGTGCATTCCACCGTAGATGCTGAAGCCAAGTATGTGAAGCTGGCAGACGAGTCCGTTTGCATCGGTCCTCCTCCTTCACGGGACAGCTACCTGAATATCCCCGCGATCATCAGCGCAGCCGAGGTGACGGACGCCGAGGCGATTCATCCGGGCTACGGGTTTCTGTCGGAGAACGCCGACTTTGCCGAACGCGTCGAGAGAAGCGGATTCGCCTTCATCGGTCCGCGTCCCGAGTCGATCCGCCTGATGGGAGACAAGGTTTCGGCGAAGAAAGCGATGATCGCCGCCAGTGTGCCGACCGTCCCGGGCTCCGACGGCGCCCTGCCGGATGAGCCGCGCGACATCGTGAAGATCGCGCGCTCCATCGGTTACCCGGTCATCATCAAGGCCGCTGGCGGCGGTGGCGGCCGGGGAATGCGCGTCGTTCACACGGAAGCCGCGCTCGTCAACGCGGTGAACATGACGCGGCAGGAAGCGCAATCGGCGTTCGGCAATCCCGCCGTGTACATGGAAAAGTTCCTGGAGAATCCGCGGCACATCGAGATCCAGGTGCTGGCCGATCAGCACCGCAACGCCGTCTGGCTGGGGGAACGTGACTGTTCGATGCAGCGCCGGCACCAGAAGATTATCGAGGAGGCACCGGCACCGGGTATTCCACGCCGCTTGATCGAGCGCATCGGCGACCGCTGCGCGGAGGCGTGCCGCAAGATCGGCTATCGCGGCGCGGGCACGTTCGAATTCCTGTTCGAGAGCAACGAGTTCTATTTCATCGAAATGAACACGCGCCTGCAGGTGGAGCATCCGGTCACCGAAATGGTGACCGGCATCGACATCGTGCAGCAGCAGATCCGCATCGCAGCCGGTGAAAGGCTTGTGCTGCGCCAGCGCGACATCACGGTCCGCGGCGCCGCGATCGAGTGCCGCATCAATGCCGAGGATCCATTCAAGTTCACCCCCAGTCCCGGACGCATCACAGCCTGGCACCCGCCTGGTGGACCGGGCGTGCGGATGGACTCGCACGCCTACACGGGCTACCTGGTACCGCCCCACTACGATTCGCTGATCGGCAAGTT
Source organism: Gemmatimonadota bacterium (assembly GCA_050258235.1). GTDB lineage: Bacteria > Pseudomonadota > Gammaproteobacteria > Burkholderiales > Burkholderiaceae_F > JAKOQB01. The sequence continues at coordinate 31,864 of JBLMYK010000276.1, forward strand.
GATCTGCTACGGGGACACGCGCGAGCAGGCCCTCGCCCGCATGCGCATCGCGCTGTCTGAGCTGATCGTCGAAGGGATTTCGACCAACATTCCGCTGCATCGCGAACTGATGCAGGACGAGAAGTTCATCCTCGGCGGCACGAGCATTCACTACCTCGAGAAAAAGCTCGCCGCGCGGCCGACCCCCCAGACCTGATCGGGGCTCGAATCCCGCCGTGCAGCGCGAAATCGAGATTGTTGTCGATGGCGGAATTGCCGATGCGCTGTCCGATGCGCTGCTCGGCGCCGGTGCGCTATCGGTCGTGGTCGAAGATGCCAATGCCGGCAATGCTGCGGAGTCCCCGCTATACGGGGAGCCGGGACTGGAGCCGGCGGAACCATCCTGGCCAATGAACCGCATCATCTTCATGATCGACGCGACCACCCGCCCGGAGCCGTTGCTGGAGGCGGCCGCCGCCACGATCGGGAGCCAGACCCCGCCGATCACTGCCACGCGCGAGGTCGGCGAAGCCGACTGGGTCCGGATCACCCAGGCGCAGTTCACTCCCACGCAGATCAGCGAACGACTGTGGGTGGTTCCCTCCTGGCATGAGCCACCCGACCCATCGGCAATCACCATCCGCCTCGATCCTGGCATCGCCTTCGGAACAGGTACCCATCCGACCACCCGGCTTTGCCTGCGCTGGCTCGCCCTGGCCGATCTCGCGCATGCCCGCGTCCTCGATTACGGCTGCGGCTCCGGCATTCTCGCGATCGCCGCCGCCAAGCTGGGGGCCCGCGAAGTCGTCGGCACCGACATCGATCCGCGCGCGCTGGAATCATCGCGCGCCAACAGCCTGACGAATCGGGTCGCGGCTCGCTACACTGATCCAAGCGAGCTCGGCGCCGGCGAGTACGACGTGATTCTTGCAAACATTCTGGCCAGTCCTCTAATCGTTCTCGGGCCGACGCTCGTTTCGCGTCTCGCGATCGGCGGACACATCGTGCTTTCCGGCATTCTGGACCGCCAGGCGCAGCAGGTGATCGACACCTATGCGAGCTTGCACCGCGGACTGTCGCTGTCGGTGTGGGACCACGACGACGGCTGGTCGTGCGTGGTCGGCCGCAGGCAGTCCTGACTCCTGAAACAACATGGCTCTCGCGACCCGTTGCCCCAATTGCCATGCCCTGTTTCGCGTGGTCGCGGATCAATTGAAGCTGCGCGGCGGACTGGTTCGGTGCGGCGCATGCAGGCATGTTTTCGACGCGATCGGGACATTGAGCTATCTGGACGACGCCTCGTTGCGTCCGGTGTCGCCCGACGGCGGTTCGCCGCTGATGCCGCACACCCGGTCCACCGTGCCCGACGCTGAAGAGGCCAGCGCGGCACAGAAAACAGATCTTGCGCCTGCCCCTTCGGCATCCGGTCCTGCAGAGAGCCCGCGCCCCGCTTCGGAGACCGCGCTGGAAATCCAAGAGACGCCTCTGTCGCCTGAGAGCGATAGTGCCCAGCCGGGCGAGAGTGCCGCGGCACCAGCCCCGGTCGAGGCTGCAGCGTCGGCCGGCGCCGGCGATTTGGACGGCAGAGCGGCCGAAGACACGGCCGACCTCACGGGCGAACCAACGATCGAGACCAGCGAACCCAGCGATCAGGTCGGCAGCCCTTCGGAGGCCATGGCCGAGGCCGCGACCGCCGACCGCGATCAGCCGCAACCCACCGAAGCAGCTTTCCTGAGTGAGCGCGCGCCCGTGCGCAGCGGGGCTGCGAAGGCGGCATACGCGGCCGGCATCACGCTGCTGTGCATCACGTTGGCGCTGCAACTGGTGCAGATGTTCCGCGCCGAAATCGGAGCACAGTGGCCCGCCGCGCGGGCATCGCTCGTGCGGCTCTGCGAAGTCATGCGCTGCACCGTGGGATGGCCGAAGCGCGGCGAGATGCTCGCTGTCGTCGGCAGCGAACTGCAGGCGCTTCCTG
>JBLMYK010000277.1:0-3410 GCA_050258235.1 Gemmatimonadota bacterium
TCGTCCACGCGCTCGCCCGACGTGATCAGCGCGCCGTCCGCGTTGCGCAGCTGCTCGGCGAAGTGCGCGGCTGTCCAGATCGCGTCGGCCTGGTTGTCGCTCACCGCGTAAGCGAGCTTCAGCTCGTCGATCAGTTCCGGAAAGATGCGCCGGGTCACCACGACCTGCGCGCGCATCGCGGCTACTCCTGCCCGATGATGACGATGTGCACGCGATACGGGCCGTGCGCACCGAGGACGATCGTCTGCTCGATGTCGGCGGTGCGCGACGGGCCGGACACCATGTTGACCGACCGCGGCAGCAAGCCGCTCTCGCTGCGCATCAGCGCGAAGGCCTGTTCCATGTCGCGCACGATGCACGAGGCCGGCACCAGCGCCACGTGCGTTTCGGGCAGCAGGTGCGTCGACGAATGTGTGTCCGGCCCCGAGAGGAGCACGATCGTTCCCGTTTCCGCCAGAGCGCAGAAGCAGCCGGTGATGCCGAGTCGGTCGGCACCGTTCGACTCATCGCGCCGCGGCGGGCGGGCTTCGACCCGGATTCCCGCCGCAGCCCAGTCGAGCCGCGCCAGCGTCGGCCAGACGACCGCATGCGTGTCCAGCTGCTGCGCCGACAGGTAGCGCGCGACCGCGACCGGGGCATCGGCGAGGTGTTCAACCTCGTCGACCGAGCTTTCGCTGCGCTCGGCCATCGCACGGAAGCGCGCCTTCAGGTCCTCCGCGATCGTCGGACGCGGCCCCGCCGGGTGCTGAGCGAGGTAGTCCTGCGCCGCCCCCAGCTCCGCCGCTGTCGGCTGTGGCTCACGCCGCAGGTTGGCACGGATCCGCGCCAGAATCGCCGCACGCGCGCGTGCCGTGTCCATCATTTCCTCGGTGGCAGCGTCGCGCGCTTGATGAACGCGGCGATGCGCTCGACACCCGCCTCGATCGCCTGCTCGCTGGCCGCATATGAGAAGCGGATGTGCTGACCGTCGCCGGCGACCCGCGACCCGAAATGGATGTCTGCCAGCACGGCCACACCGGCCTCGTACAGCATCCGCTGCCGCAGTTCCTCGGAGTCCCTGGCGCCGATCAGCGCGCAGGCCTCGGTCACGTTCGGCCACGCGTAGAACGCGCCGCCGGGGCTCGCGCACGAGAAGCCCGGCACCTGGTTCAACCGCTGCACGATCAGGTCGCGGCGCGCGCGGAATCGCTCGCGCATCGTCTCGGCGTCGCCTTGCGGCCCGTTCAGCGCCCGCACTGCAGCCCACTGGCTGATCTGCGAGGCGCAGGACTCGGTATTGGTGATCCAGCGCGTGAACACCGGCGCCAGTCGGCGGTTGGCGGTGAAACCGATGCGCCAGCCCGTCATCGCGTACGTCTTGGATGCGCCGTCCGAGATGATCGTGCGTTCCTGCATGCCGGGCAGCGCGGCGATCGAGACGAACACGCCGTCATAGACGAGCCGCGAATAGATCTCGTCCGCGTACACCCACACCTGCGGATGCCGTTCAAGCACCGCGGCGATGGCCTCCAGGTCCGCTCGCGTCAGCAGCCCGCCGGTCGGGTTGTGCGGCGTGTTCAGGATCAGCAGTTTCGTGCGCGGCGTGATGCGCGCCGCCAGTTCGTCCGGGTCGAACGCGAAGTGCCTGGCTTCGCGCAGCGGCAGCGCAACCGGCACCGCGCCGTTGGCGCGGATCTGCGATTCATAGATCGGAAAGCCCGGCACCGGGTAGATCACTTCGTCGCCGACCCCGTGGTCGGTCACCGAGGCAATCGCATAGGCGATGAACGGCTTGGCGCCGCCACCGATCACGACATCGTCGGCCGCGATCTCGATGCCGCGCAGTTCGCTCATCGAGCGCGCCGCGGCCGCGCGCAGTTCATCGATGCCTGCCGACGGCGTGTAGCCGTGCCGTCCGGCGCGGATCGCCTCGATCGCGGCGTCCTGGATGTGAGCCGGCGTCGGAAAGTCCGGCTGGCCGATGCAGAACGAGACGATGTCGCGTCCGGCGCGGATCAGCTGGTTGACTTCCGCCAGGACGACGAAGGCATTTTCGGTGCCGAGGCTGTCGGCGCGCTGTGAGAGCTTGGTCATGGGCGAGCGGCCGATTATATGGCTGCGGCCATGCTGCGCAGCGCGCCGCGTCAGCTGTCCCAGCGCACGTTCAGCTGATTGCCGCTGCTGGAGACATCAGCGGTGAAACCGCGCGCGCGCAGCGCTGTGGTCAGGCGCTCGCCGATTTCTCCCCGCAGGCCACCGCCGACGAGCTTGCGCGCGTCCAGGCGACAGCGCGTCGCGCCGCGCTCGATTTCCAGCGCGATCTGCGCCAGCACGCGCTCCTCGATCTTGCGCACCGTCTGAACCGACGTCGCGCGCCGCCGCCAGTGGTGCGCGGGCGGCAGCACGACACCGACGAGCAGCGGAATCGCTAGCCGCTGGGCGTCCATTTCCTCCGCGGTCGCGAAGCCGAGCCGCAAACCCTCGATGCTGATCCGGCGCCTCGACGCGTCGTCGTCCCCGGTTGCGGCATCGCCTTCGATCACCGTCGAGGCGACGCTGAAACCGAGTGCCACCAGCTTGCGCACGCCAAGCGCCATCGCGCGATGGCCGGCGGCATCGAGCGCGTCCGCCAGCTCGATGTCGTAGATGTGGCCCATCAGCCCCGCCGCCGGAACGAGTTGCAGACGGGCAGTCGGCACCGCGGCACTCATTTCGCCGCGCTCGGCAGCCTCGATCAGCGGCTCGGCGGCGGCCTGGTTGACGAGGTGGTGCGCCCCTTTGACTGTTTCAGCGCGTTCGCGCGCTTCCTTTGCGCTTTCGACCATGGCTGGATCCGGTCATTGCTTGATTTCGAAGACCTGCCGCAGATACGCCAGGTATGCCTCGTCGTCGCACATGTTCTTCTCGGGCGAGTCCGACAGCTTGGCTACCGGCTGTCCGTTGCAGCGGATCATCTTGATCACGATCTGCAGCGGCGTATAGCCGAGGTCGTTGGTCAGATTGGTGCCGACGCCAAACGCCAGTCGCGCGCGGCCATTGAAGCGCCGGTACAGCTCGATCACCTTGGGGATCGTCAAGGCATCCGAAAAGACCAGCGTCTTCGTCCTCGGGTCGACCCGGTTGTTCTCGTAGTGCGCGATCATGCGCTCGCCCCAGTCGAGCGCGTCCCCCGAGTCGTGCCGGGTGCCGTCGAACAGCTTGCAGAAATACATGTCGTAGTCGCGCAGGAACGCGTCCATGCCGAACACGTCCGACAGCGCGATGCCGAGGTCGCCGCGATACTCCTTCGCCCAAGATTCGAAGCCGAAGGTCTGCGAGTCGCGCAACCGCGGTCCCAGCGCCTGGCATGCCTGCAGGTACTCGTGCGCCATCGTCCCGAGCGGAATCAGCCCGTGCTTGTGCGCAAACATCACGTTGCTGGTGCCGGCGAG
>JBLMYK010000278.1:0-31310 GCA_050258235.1 Gemmatimonadota bacterium
CAGGTTCGATGCATCAGCCAGCCGATGTAAGTGGCAAGCTGCTGAGCCTCCGGCCCTGGCGGCAGCATGCAGGAAACGCCGCTCGGAGATCCAGCGCCGACGTTCCACCAGTTCCTGATGCATGATCGCGATCTGGCCCGCGGGCCCGCCGAAGCTGATGAACCCGAGTTTCCGCCAGAAACGGAGTGCCTCGGAAAACGAAACCAGGCCTCGCTTGGCGGCGTCCGCAGCGTCGAACGAATCGGGTTGCATCAGCCACCGCGCCCTCGCCCCTCGTCCGCGAAGGCGACTTAACGGGCGTCGGACACGCAGCCAGCCACGGCAGGCAGTCCATCGTGATCAACGCGCCGCCGCATGGCCCCCACACTGCTTCGTCTCTCGTGTCGCCGGCCATCGGCCGGCCGCCGATGTCGAAAGTGAGGATCGTGCAGCCGTCCCGCGTCCCCGCGGCAGCCCGCGCATGCAACCGCAGCAAATCGCACCTGCACTTCGCAGCAGGCAGCGCGAGCGGTTGTCCCGGGGAATTTCACCGGTTCCGCTGCCCGTCGACAGGGACGGCTTTCGGGTCGATCATCAGTTCGGCTTGTCGATGCTGCGGCGGCGCGAAGCCCCGGGCACGATACGCAGAGCCATGACATCGGTGTTTCGCCAATTGAAGCGACAAAGGGCCCGCCACTCAAGGGGACAATGCGAGGCGCGAGTTGCGGTGTCCCATCCGGCCGGTAACATGATTGCATGACCGACCGGATCATTCCCCTCCTCGACGAGCGCGTACACGCACCGCGTCCGACGATTCCGTCGCAGCTCGAGGCACCGACGGGGCACGTCGTCGATCGCCTGGCGCGGCCGCTGCACGATCTGCGCATCTCCGTCACCGACCGGTGCAATTTCCGCTGCACCTACTGCATGCCGAAGGAAGTGTTCGACACGAGCTACCACTTCCTTCCGCACGCGGATCTGCTGACCTTCGAGGAGATCACGCGCCTGGCGCACATCTTGATCGACCACGGCGTCGAGAAGATCCGCCTCACTGGTGGCGAGCCGCTGCTGCGCAAGGATCTCGAAAAGCTGATTGAAATGCTTGCGCGCCTGAGCACGCGTGCCGGAAAGCCGCTCGACCTGACGCTGACGACGAACGCGTCGATCCTGGCGCGCAAGGCGCGTTCGCTTGCCGCGGCAGGACTCGCGCGCGTCACGGTATCGCTGGACGCGCTGAACGATGCGATCTTCCGCCGCATGAACGACGTTGACTTTCCGGTCGCGGAGGTCCTGCGCGGAATCGACGCGGCTGCGGCTGCCGGCCTGGCACCGATCAAGATCAACATGGTCGTCAAGCGCGGCACCAACGATCACGAGATCCTGCCGATGGCACGCCATTTCCGCGGCAGCGGACACATTCTGCGGTTCATCGAATTCATGGATGTCGGGTCGTCCAACAGATGGCGACTGGATGATGTCGTGCCGTCGGCGGAAGTCGTGCAACTTATTGCGGCCGAAATGCCGCTGGATGCGCTGGATCCGAACTATCCCGGCGAGGTCGCGGAGCGCTGGCGGTATCGCGACGGCAGCGGCGAGATCGGCGTGATCTCGAGCGTCACGCAGGCATTCTGCCGCAGCTGCACGCGGGCACGCCTGTCGACGGAGGGCAAGCTCTACCTTTGCCTGTTCGCGCAGAGCGGGCACGACCTGCGCGGGCTGCTGCGCGGCGGCGCCAGCGACGCCGAGATCTCCACCGCGATCGCGCACATCTGGCGCGCGCGTTCCGATCGTTATTCAGAGCTGCGCAGCGCCGCGACTCCCGGCATCAAGAAGATCGAGATGTCGTACATCGGCGGCTGAGTCGCGGATCAAAGCCGCTTCATCAGTTCGAGCAGGCGCCGCGCCAGCGGGCGGTACGGCGGCAGGAACAGTCCCATGGCGTTGAAGTGCGCCTGCCGAAAGATCGGCTTCAGCTTGCTGAACGTGTCGAAACCCCAGCGGCCGTGGTAATGCCCCATGCCCGACGGTCCGATCCCGCCGAAGGGCAGCGCGTCCTGCGCAATGTGCAGCAACGTGTCGTTGACGCTTACGCCTCCCGCGAGCGTGTTGCGCAGAGCCCACTGCACGCGCTTCTCATCGCGATCGAACCAGTACAGCGCGAGCGGTCGAGGCTGCTTCGCGATGAACGCGACCGCCTCGTCGAGGCGATCGTAGGGAACGAGCGGCAGCAATGGGCCGAAGATTTCCTCCTGCATCGCGTTGAGTTCGAGTTCCGGATTCACGATCAGCACGGGAGCCAGCCGACGCGCGCCCGCGTCGCGCAGCGCCCCGCCGAACAGCGGTTCGATGCGCGCGCCCGCGCCCTGCGCCTGCTCCAGATATCCGTTCAGGCGCCGGTAATGGCGCTCGTTGATGATGCTGCAGTAATCGGTGCTGGCGAGGCCGGCCGGGTACATGCGAGCCGCCTGCGTGCGCGCCGCGGTCACGAACCTCTCGACCTCGCCGCGCGGCACCAGAACGTAGTCCGGCGCAATGCACGTCTGCCCCGCGTTGAGCAGTTTGCCGGCAAGGATGCGCGTCACCGCCCTCTGCAGCGGGTACCCCGGTGCCACCACGGCGGGAGACTTGCCCCCCAGTTCGAGGGTCACCGGCGTGAGGTTCGCAGCCGCTGCGCTCATGACGATCCGCCCCACGGCCGTGGAGCCGGTGAAAAGCAGGTGATCGAATGGAAGGCTGCTGAAGGAAGCCGCGACTTCGGGTCCGCCGAGAACGACAGCCACTTCCTCCGCCGCGAAGTAGCGCGCACACAATTGCGCAAAGCAATCGGCGAACGCCGGTGTGTGCTCGGACAGTTTCAGCATCACACGGTTGCCTGCCGCGAGCGCACCGACCATCGGACCCACGGAAAGGAAGACCGGATAGTTCCACGGCACGATGATGCCGATCACGCCGAGCGGCTTCGGCAGCAGGCGCCCGCGCGCGGGCAGAAACCATTTCGACACCGGCGCGTGGCGTGACTTCATCCATCCCCGGCCGTCGCGCAGCGCTGCCTTGATCTCCTCCAGGCTCGGAAAGATCTCTGCGAGCTGTGTTTCGATCGCGGGACGGTGGCCGAAGTCGCGATCGATTGCTTCCTCGATCGCGCGCTCGTTTTCCGTAAGCAGTCTGCGCAGCCGCTGCAGCCGATCGCGTCGCGTCGGCCAGCCTGCGTACGGCTCGCCTGCAAACGCGCTGCGCTGCGCCTCGAACAATGCCTGCATCTGCAACGAAGGTTCGGACGGCGTCATGACAGCGGCTCCGCGATCAACCGCTGCAATCCTAGCCGCGAACCACCCGGCAGCGCTGGAAGAGTCGTTCTAATCCCGAAGCGCTGCCGGCCGCGGATCCCGCGTCGTCATTTGCCGCGCGCGCTACTGGATTTCTTCGTACAACGGCAGCGTCAGGAACTCCGCGAAACTCTCTTGCGTACTCATCTGCTCGAAGATCTGCGCGGCGCGATCATAGGTAGCCCCTGCTTCGGCGCCGACGTCGGCCTTGACCTTGGCCAGTTCCTCGGGGATCAGTGCTCGAACCATGTCGGACGTCACCTTGCGTCCGTCGTCGAGCGTGCCCTTCGGTGAACGGATCCATTGCCAGACCTGCGATCGGCTGATCTCGGCCGTCGCCGCGTCCTCCATCAGGTTGTGGATCGGCACGCAGCCGTTGCCGGCAAGCCAGGAGCCGAGGTAGTGGATGCCGACGTTGATGTTCATCCGCAGACCGGCCCCCGTGATCGGCGTCTCCGGCTGGAAGTTCAGCAGGTCGCTCGCGCCGACTTTGACGTCGTCGCGCTTCTTGTCGATCTGGTTCTTGCGGTCGCCGAGCACCTTCACGAACTCTTCCATCGCAACCGGCACCAGGCCAGGGTGGGCAACCCAGCCGCCGTCGTAGCCGTCGGTCGCGTCGCGCGCCTTGTCAGCGCGCACCCCGGCGAGCGCCTTCTCGTTCGCCGCCGCGTCGCTCTTGATCGGTATCAGCGCACTCATGCCACCGATCGCCGGTGCATCGCGGTGGTGACAGGTCTGCAGCAGCAGCAGCGCATAGGCACGCATGAATGGCGACGTCATCGTCACCAGGGCGCGGTTCGCCAGACAGAAGTTGCGGTCGACTTTGAACTTCTTGATGCAGGAAAAGATGTAGTCCCAGCGCCCGGCGTTCAGGCCGGCCGAATGCTCGCGCAGTTCATACAGGATCTCGTCCATCTCGAATGCCGCGAGAATGGTTTCGATCAGCACGGTCGCCTTGATCGTCCCCTGCGGGATGCCGAGTTCCTTCTGCGTCATCACGAAGACGTCGTTCCACAGCCGCGCTTCCAGATGCGATTCCAGCTTCGGCAGATAGAAATAGGGCCCGCTGCCCCGCGCGATCAACTCTTTCGCGTTGTGGAGCATGAAGAGAGCGAAATCGAAGATGCCCCCCGAGACCCGTTGGCCGTCGACCAGCACATGTTTCTCGTCCAGATGCCAGCCTCGCGGCCGCACGACGAGTGTCGCCACCTTGTCGTTGAGCCGATAGGACTTGCCGCCCTGCTCCAGCTTGATCGTGCGGCGAATCGCGTCGATCAGATTCAGCTGCCCCTGGATCTGGTTGTCCCAGTTGGGAGTGTTGCTGTCCTCGAAATCGGTCATGTAGGCATCAGCGCCCGAGTTAAGCGCATTGATGATCATCTTGCGCTCGGCCGGTCCGGTGATTTCGACGCGGCGGCATTGCAGATCCGCCGGGATCGGCGCGATCTTCCAGTTGCCCGCTCGGATCTCCCTCGTCTCTGCCAGAAAGTCCGGACGCTCGCCGGCATCCAGGCGGCGCGCCCGTTCAGCGCGCCTGGCGAGAAGTTCACGGCGGCGCGTGTCGAATGCCCGATGCAGTTTCGCTACCAACGCGAGCGCGTCGGCAGTCAGGATCCGGTCGTAACCGGGGTTGATCGGCGCCTTGATTTCAACGCCATGCGACAGAGTCATTCCTGCTTACTCCTACTTCCTGGTGGATTGCAAAATGAACGATGCGGCATCGTCGAGCGTCTTTCCGATCGCATCCGGCCGCTCGCCGAGCCGGTCGAGTGGACCGCCGCTGCGATTCACCCAGAAGCTCACGTAGCCGTACCACTTGGCTCCGATTGCGTCCCAGGCGTTGCTGCTGACCAAGACGATTTCGGAGGCCGGATGCTTCAGCGTCAACGGTCCGAGTTCGTAGACAGCCGGCGCCGTCTTGAAGGCGTGCACCTGATCCGCCGACAACACGACGTCGAAGAAATCGGTCAGGCCGGCGCCATGCAGCACGTCGTCGAGCAGCCCCGGGTCGCCGTTGCTGAGCACGCCCATCGTCATCCCCGCCTGCTCGAGCCTCTTCAGCGAAGGAATCACGTCCGGGAACGGGTCGAGCTGCGTGTACTCGTGCATCAGCATGCCCCGCGCCGCGGCATCGAGGGGAAGCGCCAGCGAATCGCACGCGAACTGCAGCGCATCCTCGGTCACGCGCGTGAACGAAACGTAGCGACTCGATATCGTTCGCAGGCGGGTGTATTCGATCTGTTTCTCGCGCCACAGCCGCGCCAGCTGCGCGCCATTGCCCGGAAACAGCTGATCGGCGCGTGCCCATACGGACTGCACGTCGAGCAGGGTCCCGAAAACATCGAAAAGTACTGCACGGATTGCCATGATTTCCCCTCCAAGGCGCTCAGTATATTGGGGTCGAGCTCCGAGGCCGGGAAGTGACGCGGATAGCGCCGCGCCAGGTGGCCAGGAGGACCGCGCGGTCGAAAAAAAGGGCCGCTTTCGCGGCCCGATGTACTTGCGTTGATCTCGATCTTCTTGACTGCGTCTCCTTCGACCTCGCCCTCCTCATCCTCGGCGCGGCGGCTCAGTTCCCTGAGTCGATCGCCGCGCTGGGGCGCGAAGAATAGGCCGGCCCCGACCGTGCCTCAAGCTGCAGTGCAGCGAAGGCCGCCCGGAACGGTCACGCCGCGAGTTTCTGCTTGCGCTGATCGAGAAACTGCTCGTCCTCGGTCGAGCCCTTGAGCGCTGCTGTCGACGCATCGTGTTCGATTGTCGTCGTGACCGCGTCGAAATAGCCGGTCCCGACCTCGCGCTGGTGCTTGACCGCGGTGAAACCCTTCTCGGCGGCGGCGAACTCGGCCTCCTGCAATTCGACAAACGCGCTCATCTGATTGCGGGCGTAACCGTGCGCGAGGTTGAACATCGAGTAGTTCAGGCTGTGGAACCCCGCCAGCGTGATGAACTGGAACTTGTAGCCCATCGCGCCCAGTTCCTTCTGGAACTTGGCGATGGTCGCGTCGTCGAGATTCTTCTTCCAGTTGAAGCTCGGCGAGCAGTTGTAGGCGAGCATCTTGCCCGGGAACTGCTTGTGGATCGCCTCGGCGAAGGCGCGCGCGTATGCGAGGTCCGGCTTGCCCGTCTCACACCACACGAGGTCCGCATACGGCGCGTACGCCAGCCCGCGCGACACCGCCTGCTGCAAGCCGGGCTTGGTGCGATGGAAACCCTCGATGGTCCGCTCGCCGGTCAGGTAGGGACGATCGTTTTCGTCCACATCGCTCGTGACGAGGTCGGCGGCCTCGGCATCGGTGCGCGCGACCAGGATCGTAGGCACGCCCGTCACGTCCGCCGCCAGACGCGCAGCAACCAGCTTCGCGACCGCTTCGCGGGTCGGCACCAGCACCTTGCCACCCATGTGACCGCATTTCTTGACCGAAGCAAGCTGATCCTCGAAATGCACGCCGGCGGCTCCGGCGTCGATCATCGCCTTCATCAGCTCGAACGCGTTCAGCACGCCACCGAACCCGGCCTCCGCATCAGCGACGATCGGCGCGAAGTAATCGACATAGCCGGGATCGCCCGGGTTCTTGCCCTCCATCCACTGGATCTGGTCGCAGCGCGTCAGCGCATTGTTGATCCGGCGCACGACGGCGGGCACGGAGTTGACCGGATACAGTGACTGATCCGGATACATCTCGCCAGCAATGTTCGCGTCGCCCGCGACCTGCCAGCCAGACAGGTAGATCGCCTTCAGCCCGGCCTTGACCTGCTGCATCGCCTGGTTGCCGGTCAGCGCACCCAGCGAGTTGACGAACGGCTCCTCGTTCATCATCCGCCACAGCCGTTCTGCGCCACGGCGCGCAAGCGTGTGTTCGACCTGCACTGACCCGCGCAGCTTGACGACGTCGTCGGCCGTATAGCCGCGCTTGATTCCTTTCCAGCGCGGGCTTTCGTTCCAATCCTTCTGCAGGCGTTGTGCTTCAAGCTTGCGTGCGGTCATGCGTTCTCCAATCTCAGATAAGGGTCCAAAGAGTGCGTCGATTCGGGTGTCCGCGACCGGGAAGGCGGGCCGCAGCACTTGGAAGGAATGTTAGGGACCCTCGAGCGATGCAGCAACACATTTATCTTATATAAGAGATGCCTCTATCACATTAAAATTCATGCACTTGCCTGTTTCGTTTTGCAATTCGGAACACAATTTGTGGTCGTGAAAACCCCGGTTTTGCCGCGCACAAAGCGATTTTTCAAGATGTGGAACATTTTCCGTGGTCTGAAAAACCGCCGGCGGGCCGTCCGTGCACGTCATCCCCGCAACGCTTGTTCGCTGATGACAATGCCGTCGCGATCGACGTAGACCCACTCGCCGGGCCGAACCGGCACCCCCAGGATTTCCACCGGCACGTCGCGCTGTCCTTCACCGCGCTTGGTTGACCGGCGCGGATTCAACGCCAGCGCTCTTACACCGAGGTCGCAGGCGTCGATCTCATCGGCGTCGCGGACCGCCCCGCACACGATCACGCCGCGCCAGTCGTTTCCTGCTGCCGTTGCAGCAAGGTTTCCGCCCAGCACCGCACAGCGCAGGCTTGCGCCCGCGTCAACGACTAGAACGCGACCTTCGCCCGGCTGCCTGACCGCCTCCGCAAGCAGCGAGTTGTCCTCGAACAACTTCAGCGTGACCGCCGGCCCATGGAAGCGCACCCTGCGCCCCAGGCTGACCCACCCGGGCGGAAGCACGCGCAGCGAGCCAATAGCAAGCCTGTCTTCGTGTGCGTCGCACAGATCGGTGGTGGCAAACGGAACCGGACTCGACATTGTTTCACTCCGTCACTGGCTTTCCGACACTCGAGGCGCGCGCGCGCGCGCCCACGCGCAACGCGGTAATCAGCGCGCCAATCTGGAACAGCGCGATCGCATAAAGGCCCAGCACGAAACGTCCTGCATCGAGCAGCGGCCCGATCAACATCGGCGCCAGCGCCAGGCCGACGTCGAGTCCGGAATACACGAATCCATACACGCGGCCGAAGGACCCCTTGCCGAACTGCGAAGTGGCTGCCTTGCGCACCAGCAGGTCGCGGTTGGGCCCGGCGACGCCGACTCCGAAACCCATCATCGCCATGCAGGCCAGCACGGCCCACTGCGGTACCACCCCCGTCGCAAGGATCAGCGCGAACACGGCGGCCACTCCCAGCATCACCGCGACCACCACATCGGTGTCGGGAAACCGTGTGGACGCGAAGCCGCCGGCGATGATGCCTGCCGCGCTGCCCAGGAGGTAAGCGGTGAGGCCCGCCGAGGCGAGCGCCAGCGGCATTCCGTAAACGTGTCCGAGCACGGTGGGTGCGAAGTTCTGCAGGATGCCGAACGCGGCGGTCGACAGCAGGAAGAACATGAAGCTCAGCCAAACCGCGGTCGACCGCAGGAACGCGAGCTGTGAGGCGGCGCGCGCCTCGGCCTTGTGGCTGGAAGCGGACCCGACGAGTTCCTGCACCTGCAGATCATCGAGGCTCGCGCGCCGCAATTGCAGCAGCACGAAGACGGCGCCTCCGACGGCCGCGGCACCCGCAGCGGCCGCGTGCCAGTTCCACAGGCCCGCCAGGCCAGTCACGAACACGGGCGCCGCCGCCCATCCAATGTAGCCGACGAGCCCGTGCACCGAGAAAGCGTGCCCGAGCCGCGGCGTCGACACGCGGCGGTTGAGCAGGGTGAAATCAGCGGGATGGAAGATCGAGTTGCCGAGGCCTGTGACTCCCGCAGCGAAGATCAGCCCCGGATAGCTTGGCGCCAGCGCAACCAATCCCGACCCGACCGTGAGCATGCCGATGCCGAACATCATGACCCGCCGCGCGCCGAGCCGATCCACGACGAAGCCAGCGAGCGCCTGCCCGATGCCGCTTACGACAAAGAACACTGTCGCCAGGAATCCGGCCTGCGTGAACGACAGGTCGAAGTCCTTCATCAGCCAGGGATAGAGCGACGGCAGCAACAGATGAAAGAAGTGCGAGGTGCCGTGCGCCAGTCCGACCAGCGAGATGACCTCGAAATCGCGACGCACGGCCCGCGTTTCAACCGCGATGCTCATCGCTTCGCTCGCACCTGTTCTCCGCCGACGCACGGACAGGCGCCGATGGGGCCGCCGTGCGCGCGACGTTCCGCGACCGCATGATCCCTCCCTCCGTGACGGCGATCATCGCAATCGCTGCAACGCCGTTCGACCGGTGATGAATGGGATAATACGGCCTGACTTCACGAGGAACACCCATGCGCCGCACCCGCTATATCTCCCGCGCGCGCCACTCCGCCGACGCCGAAACGCTTGCCAAGCTGGCTCGGCGACTGTCCGAATCGGGCAGCCGCATCGAGGACAGGCTCTGGGAGCGCCGGCTGATCGAACTCATCAACGATCGCCTCAACCGTGGCTATGCCGATGCGATCGAGGCTGCGCTCGATGACCTGTCACGCACCAACGCGCGCGCCTACGACGATCTTGCCGATCTGGCCGAGTCATCGGCCGAGAGCGAAACGATCGACATCGACGGCAAGCCGCACGATGCGATGCTGCTATGCATTCCGGTGCTGGCGTGGTCGCGCTACCGCCTGCCGGCCACGCCGCTGTCCAGCGCGCTGGTCGACAACGTCGCGGTACAGATAAGTGGGCATCTCGCGGCGCGCGGGACTCGGCTCGCGATCGCCGACTATCTGTATTCGATAGACCAGTTGCCCGAATCGCTGGGCGAGGTCTACGACACGGCGCATGCGCTGTTTGCCGCGGCGAGCGAGGGCAAGCGGATGAAGATCGACCCCAAGAGCCTGCGCGAGCCGGTGTCGATGCTGGCAGACACGCGCTACCTGCTGGCGGCCCTGATCGCGCCGCAGGGCCAGGCGCTGTATCACTGGCAGGAAACCGGCGTCGACCCCGACGCCAAGCAGGGAGCGATCACGACGTTCTGCGAGCAGACCGGCAATGTGCTGCAGCCCTTGATGACCGGGTGCCGGTTCCGCGTACTGGCGCCGAACGCATTCCACGCGGCGTTGCGGAACGCAGACCGCGAACTGCGCGAGTTCTCGGTCGAAGCCGCCGCCGCCTATCTGAAGCTCGCCTACGACATCGGTCCCGCCGCGCTGCAGGCGACGGTGGCCGCCTTCGAGGACAAGCGCGTCGAGGAGATGCGCATCGGCATCTCCCGCAGTTCAGACGACGATGCGGTGATCGAAGGCGTCGTGTGGCCGCTGCTCGGCGACGACGAGGACAAGGCGCAGGAAGAGATAGAAGCCGCATTGCGTGCCCACGGAATCATTCGGGTCAACACCCATGCGCAGCGCTTCCCGCTGGAGTATTGCGACGACTGCGGTGCGCCGCTCTTCCCGAATCCCGCCGGGCACGCCGTGCACGCGGAGCCACCCGAGGAAGCCGACGAACAGCCGACCGCGCCGCTGCATTAGCGGGCAGACAACGTCACGGTCGACCGCGCCGACCGATGACTACTTCCTCATCAACGTGCTCTTGCCGAACAGGCTTTCGATGAGGTCGACCGCCAGTTCGGCGGTGCGATTGCGCAGGTCAAGCGCCGGATTCAGTTCCATGACGTCGAGCGACGCCAGCAGGCCGGAATCCGCGATCATCTCCATGCATAACTGGGCTTCGCGATAGCCCGGTCCGCCGCGCACGGTGGTCGCCACGCCCGGCGCAATCTCGGGATCCAGGAAATCGACGTCGAAACTGACGTGCAGGTGCGTGTCGTGATTCATCATCGCGAGCGCCAGCTCCATCGTGTGCCGCAGTCCCATTTCGTCGATGAAGCGCATGTCGAACACCTCGAGTCCGACCTCGTGCACGAATCGCCTTTCGCCGGGATCGACGCTGCGGATGCCGATCTGCCGGATCGACTTCGGGTTGATTGCCGGTACCTCGCCGCCCACTGAGATCAGTTCGCGTGGCCCGTGACCGCACAGGCACGCGACCGGCATGCCGTGCAGGTTGCCGCTCGGAGTCAGCACGTTGGTGTTGAAGTCGGCGTGCGCGTCCAGCCACAGTATGCGCAACTGACGGCCCGTGGCGCGACAATGGCCCGCCACCGCGGCGATCGAGCCGACCGCGAGGCTGTGGTCGCCCCCTAGCGCGATCGGCAGCCGTTGCGCCTGCAGTTCCGCCAGCACCGCATCGTGCACGAGCTGATTCCAGGCGACGACCTCGGCCAGGTGGCGATAACCGTCGACCGGCGGCAGCCACGGATTGGCCGGCCCCACAAGATTGCCACGGTCGACGACTTCAAGACCATGGTTCTGCAAGGCTGAGACGAGGCCTGCCACCCGCAGCGCCTCCGGGCCCATGCTCGCGCCGCGCACGCTCGCGCCGACATCGGTCGGCGCTCCGATCAGGCTGACTTTTCGGTTCATGTGCGCATTGTCCACGAACAAGGATTGCACTGACGGCCGTCTCGGCGACAATGCGGATCTCGGACAGCGACCTGGAGGTTTTCATGGCGGCACGATTCGGCCATGTCTTTCTTCGCCTGAGCGCGATGGCTGCAAGCGCATTCGCAATGCTGGCGGCTCTGAATGCTTCAGCGCAGACCAGCGCATCGAACTGGCCCGACAAGCCGATCAAGCTGGTCGTCCCCTATCCGCCGGGCGGCCTGACGGACACGCTGGCGCGCTCGGTCGCCGAGCCCCTGTCGAAGGCGCTCGGCCAGCCTGTGGTGGTCGATAACAAGCCAGGCGCCGGCACCTTGCTCGGCGCACAGATCGTCGCGCGCAGCGCACCCGACGGCTACACGTTGCTGATGGCCACCAGCACGACCCTGGCCATCAGCCCGGTGCTCTATCGCAACAACATGATCGATCCGGTCCGGGATTTCGCCCCGGTTTCGCTGGTCGCAAGCGTGCCCTTCTTCATGGTCACGCCCAGCGACACCGGCTGGAACTCCGTGCGCGACGTGGTCGAGGCCGGGCGCAAGGCAGCCTCGCCGCTGCAGTACGGATCGGCGGGAAGCGGTAGCCCGCATCATCTGGCGATGGAGATGCTGCAGACGGCTTCGGGCGTGAAGTTCGAGCACATTCCGTATCGGGGCAGCCAGCTGGCGATTCCCGATCTGCTGGCCGGGCGCTTCAAGGTCATGGTGACGGACCTGACGCCGGCGCTGGCGCATATCCGCAGCGGCAAGCTCAAGGTGCTGGCGACCACGGCGCCGACGCGCTCGGCGATGCTGCCCGACGTTCCGACGTTCGCCGAAGCCGGTTATCCCACGGTGCAGGCGGTTGCCTGGCAGAGCATCGTCGCGCCGGCCGGCACCCCGAAGGCGATTGTCGATCGCCTCGCTGCCGAAATCGGCGCGATCGTGCGCAGCGACACGCTGAAGAACCGCTGCCTTGCGATCGGCTGCGATGCATTGAATCCAACCTCGCCGGCCGAGTTCGCCGAATTCGTGAAGAGCGAGATCGTGCGCTGGTCAAAGATCGTCAACGACTCCGGCGCCAAGGCCGACTGACACCTCACGGAGAAGAACGCATGTCCCCCGTCATCGACGTCCACACCCACATGCTCAACCACGGCTACCTCGAGCTCCTCGAGAAGCACGGCGCGCCGAGGCTCACGCTGAAGGAAGTCGTCGGCGGGCTGCGGGCGATCCATCTCGATGACGCGCCATTCATGACCCCGGTTCCCGAGATGTTCGACTATCCCGCCCGCATCAGGATGATGGACGACGTCGGCATCGACGTTTCGGTGGTCTCGCTGACCTGCCCCAACGTCTACTGGGGGCCACCCGAAATCAGCCTGCAGGCGGCACGCGTGATGAACGACGACATGGCTGCCGCACGGTCGCGCTACGCCGGCCGCATCGAGTACTTCTGCTCCCTGCCATGGCAGCACGCGGAGCTGGCTGCGGCCGAACTCGCGCGGGCAAAGTCGCAGGGCGCCTGCGGTGTGATGGTGCTCGCGAATGTCGCCGGTCGGCCGCTGACGGCGCCCGAGTTCGCGCCGATCTGGCAGGCGATCGACTCGCTCGCGCTTCCGGTCCTCGTGCATCCGACTGCACCGCCGGGCGTGCGCGAGATGCAGATGAACGAGTTCCAGCTCACCGCGTCGATCGGCTTCACCTTCGACACGACACTGGCGGTGTCGCGCATGCTGTTCGACGGTTTCTTCGATCGCTACACACAGTTGAAGATCATTGCGTCGCACGGCGGCGGCGCGCTGCCGTTTCTGCTGGGGCGGCTCGACCAGTGCTTCCGTAACATCCCCGCCTGCCGCACGAAGACGCAGAGCAGCCCGAGCAGCTACATGGGGCGATTGTTTGCGGACTCGGTCGTCTTCACGCAGGAGGCGCTCGATCTGACCCTGCACGCCTTCGGCGACGACTGCGTGATGTACGGTTCAGACTACCCGCACACGATCGGCGATCCGCGCGGATGCCTCGCGCGCGTGAACTCGCTGCTCGGCGCGCAGCGAGAGAAGGTGCGGGGCGGGAATGCTCAGCGCATCTTCCGCTTTTGAGAGACAAGTCGGCAGCCGGAGCAGTTGCCCGCGCCGCGCGGTCGGCGCCGGCCGCACCGGAACGAGCGCCAGATGCGCTGCCCTAGCCTGAAGTGGCGCGCGCGTCGATGATTCTGCGGCGCGCCGGCGCTCGCTGTGCGGCTTTGCGCTGCCGCGCGGCTCTTGGCGCACGGACCGGCTTTTGCGCGTGCTTCGCAGCCGGCTTGCTCTTCGCTCGCACCGCAAGCGCCAGTTCGCGCACGCGTTCGATGTCCTCGTCGGTGAACGGGCCGTTCACACCCGATATCGCGGCGAGCCTCATGCCGTGCTTCAACCCCATCTTGTAGATCTCGCGCACCTTTTCCCACTCGATCGCGCGGCCGACGGTGAAGTTCTCGAACCTTCCTTCGAGCGCGAGCACGATCGTCTCCGCCAGGCACGCGTAGGCAACGCCCGACGGCAGGCCGATGTTCTTCATCTTCACGTCGCCGGGCAGCTGGATTTCGCCAGACTCGATCACCAGCACGTCCGGCCGCTTGGCAACCTCCTCCGGCGGCAAGTCGAGCGGGCGCGCAACGTCGGTGATCACGCAACCGGGCTTGACCTTCATGATGTCGAGGATCTTCTTGCCCGCGCCCGAGGTCGCGGTGACGATCATGTCCATCTCGGCGATGTCCTTGTCCGCGCGCGCGGACAGGAACACCTTCGCGTCGGGCGTCTCCTGCAGGATCGATTCCTTCAACGCCAGCAGCTTGGCGGTCTCGGGGGATACGAGGTAAACCTCCTCCGCCGCCTTGACCAGCAGGCGTGAGCACACGGAGCCGATCGCGCCGGTGGCTCCCACCACCATTGCCTTGAATTTCACACGCTCCTTTCCCTGCGGCTTAGGCAGCAGGCCCATGCGCAGGATCGCATCGTGCGCCGCCCACAGCGCGCCGGAGGCGCTGTAGCTGTTGCCGGTGGTGATCGGCAGCGGCGCGCGCTTGGCGACGGTGGCACCGGCGTCGCCGACCACCTTGGTGAATGCGCCCAGCCCCATGATCTGCGCGCCGAGTTTCCTGGCCATCTTCGCTGCATCGAGCAGGCGGCGATACGTGAACTCGGGGCTGCGGCTCATGATCTCCTTTGGCGTGCCGCCGACCGAGATCAGCCAGCCTTCCGCCTCCACCCCGGTGGGGGACTTGATACCGGTCACCTTCGAATAGACGAACGGCGGCGCGTACGCCATCACGCGTTCGAGCGCGTCCATGAACACCGGCGGCGAAACGCGCGACAGCATCTCGATCGGCTTGACCGTCTTGAAGTACTCCTGCGACAGCGGATGGATCACGAACGCGAACCGGTTCACGCGGCGGAACCCGTTCGGGTAGATGATGCGCGGCTCCATCGCGAGGTCGGTGATGATCTCGAGATAGTCGTCCTCGAGGATGTCGTCGGGTTGCTTGCCGGTCGCGGCGATGATCATCGCGTCAAGCAGGTTGGGACCGAGCACGTGGTGGAACATGAACGGCGATCCGTCGACGACCAGATTGACGCCCTTATCCTTGAACCGCGCCATCCGCTCGTCGTTCACGGTCGACGTGATGATGGTCTTGCCGGCCAGCTCCTCCAGCCCGAAGTCGTCCAGCTCGTGAACCGGAGCCACGATCACGGTTGCGTTCTGCATCGCCTTGCGCAACACGTATCCAGACCAGTCCTGCAACAGGCCTTCCGTCAACATGCGCGGCGGTTTCCAGTCGGACACGTAATGCGCGCCGCGCGTATACAGCGACAACGCCTCCAGCGAGGTCAGCAGCTTCGGCACTCCCAGCTGCAGCAGCGGGTCGGCGAACTGCAGGTTGCTGGTGTATTCCGCCATCGAGGCCGCCAGCTTGCGGTAGGCCATGCCGGAAAAGAACAGCACCTTCGCGCTGTTGAAGAAATTGCCGAGCTTCACTTGCGCGTGGCGCACCGCCCATTCGAGGAAGATATCGCCCAGTCGCGCGCCGGTGCTGACGGGCGCGCGCGTCGGGAAGCTCGTCAATCGCGCGGCATCCTGGTCGGCGTAGTGGCGCACGCCGGCGCTGCTGTCCCGTACCAGACCCAGTCCGATCGCGTCGGCCCGCTCGCCCCAGTGCTTCAGCAGCTTCTCCGCCTTTGCCGCGCTGCCGTCCGTGCCGAGGCGGCGCACGGTCATTCGCTGCCCCAGAAATTCGGTCGTGAACTGGAAATCCTGGCTGCTGGCGCCCAGGCTGATGCTGACGACGTTTTTCATGTGATCCGCGCGGCGGACTATCGCCGCTTCAATTGACGATTTCGAGAGCTGGCAGCGCTGAAACCTGCCACGCTGCCCGTCAGTCGAACACACCTGACGGAGGAAATCTTGACGCAGAACACGCTAGCTGACCTGGTCCGCACGATCGGGCTGCCGGCCGCGAAGCGCGTCGCTGGAGTCGTGACCCGGCTGATCCCGATTCCGCGGCCTACGCTGATGGTCGGACCGGCTTCGAGTGCGCGGCTCGGACGCGCAATCAACGATTTCGGCCATCGCAAGATCCTGCTCGTCACCGACGCCCTGATCGCCAGGCTCGGACTGTTGACACCGCTGACCGATGCGCTCGGCTCCGGCGGCACGCGCTTCGTCGTTTTCGACGAGATCACGCCCGACGCGCCGATCCCGCTGATCGAGAAAGGGATCAAGCTGTTCAAGCGCGAGGACTGTGACTCGATCGTTGCTGTCGGCGGCGGATCGGTGATGGATGCGGCCAAGGTGATCGGCCTGGCCGCAGCGAATCACAAGCATCCGCGCCAGCTGGTCGGCTATTTCCGCGGCCTGCACGGGCCGGCCCCGATTTACGCGATCCCGACCACGGCCGGCACCGGCTCGGAGGTGACCGTGGCGGCAGTGATCGCGGACCCCGAGCGCAACCGGAAGCTCGTGATCGCCGACACCCGCATCGTGCCAAAGATGGCCGCCCTCGACCCGAACCTTATGACCGGCCTGCCGCCGCACATCACGGCGGCGACCGGGATGGATGCGTTGACGCACGCGATCGAGGCCTTCATCGGCCACTGGTCGACGGCCTTTTCCGACTGGATGGCGCTGTCGGCGGTCGGCATGATCTACGAGAACCTGCCGCTTGCCTTCGACCACGGCGGCGACCTCGCCGCGCGCGAGAAGATGGCGCTGGCGTCGACATATGCCGGGCTTGCGTTCACCCGCGCCAACGTGGGCAACGTGCACGCGATCGCGCACCAGCTCGGCGGCCGCTACCACACGCCGCACGGGCTGGCCAACGCGATCATGCTGCCGCACGTGCTGCGCTTTGAAAGCAACGCGATCACCGACAAGCTCTCGACGCTGGCGATTCGCGCCAAACTCGGCAATCAAGGCGAAGCCCAGGTCGAGCTCGCGCGGAAGTTCCTCGACTCGGTCGAGGCGATGAACGAGCGCCTCCAGATCCCGCGCCACCTCGACGCGCTGCGCGAGGAAGACATCCCGGAACTGGCCAAGGCCGCGTGCTGGGAAGCCGATACCAACTATCCGGTGCCGCGCGTGATGACGCAGCAGGCCTGCGAGGAGTTGCTGCGCCAGGCGCTGCCGCAGGCTGCGATGTCGCGGAAAGCAAGCGGCGCACACGGCAGAACGGAGCGGCGCGCACTGGGGAAGTCGGCCGCCCGCAAGTCACGCCCCGCGAAGGCCGCCCCGTAGGCGATTCGCCCGCATCGCCCGTGCAATCCCGCATCCCCGCCGGTCCGCCGTCGCTGCCGGCGTTAGAGGGGCAAGCGCGGTCAGACCATCATGTCCCACGCCGGCGGTTCGCAAGCAGCGCGATCGCGAGCGACCCGAAGAAGTAAAAGGCCTGCAACTCCAGTGCGTACCCGCCCGATCCGCCGAGCGTGAACAGTTGCTCCGAATGTGCCAGCCCGACCGCGACCACCATGTTGAACGCCATCACCAGCGCCGCCGGAACGACGAACAGGCCCACGATCACCATCAGCGGGGCGATCACCTCGCCGATCAGGACGCCATAGGCGACCCACCCCGGCAAGCCCAGGCTGGCGACCATCGAGGCGATGCCGTCGATCCCGTGCAGCAGCTTGGCCACACCGTGAAACAGCATCAGGCCAGCGACGGTCCAGCGCAACAGCAAGATCCCGGCGCGCCGGGTCAAGTCGGGAGAGATCTCGATCATGCAAAGACTCCGAGATGGAACGCTTGCCAGCACGTCCACTGTCCGCAGCATTCCCTCGAACGAGGCAAGGACTTGCGACCTGAATCAAGCGATGCGTGTTTTGAGCCGCCTGCCACGGACGGAGTTCCGCCCCCCCGCGTCAGGCGGAATTGAGCGTCGACGAAGATTTGCCGCCGCGCAAGCGAGCGGAATTGGCCAGTCGGTGAGGTCCGCCGTGCACGCCGGCGTTGAGATACGCCAAGGAACGCGAAACGCATTCGGTCGTAAGCTCACTGTCGAAACACGAGGATGACCCTTTGAGCCAGAGCGCACTTGGCCGGTTGCACGATCTGGCGGTATTCGTCAGAGCCGAGGAGGATCTGCGCACGCATCTGGAGGAACTCGTCGAACTGGCCGCCTCGGTGACCGAAGCTGCGGCGTGTTCGATCATGCTGCTGTCGGAAGGCGGCGACGACGCGCCGCGCCTGAAACTGTGGTGCTCCACCGAGCAGCTTCCCTCCCCAGCCTGGAACGAGACGACGGGCCGCGGCGAGTCGATCGCCGGGAAGGTGCTCGAGCAAGGCACGCCTCTCCTCATCGCCGACATCCGATCATCGGCGTTCGCCCAGCTCGCGCGCAAGCCCGACAAGATCGGCGCGAGCTTCATCTGTGTGCCGATCGCCGTCGGCCGGCAGATCATCGGCGTGATGAATCTGTCGAGCCGACTCGACGCCCCGCCCTTTGACGGCTCCGACCTGCGGCTGGCCGAGATCGTGGCAGCGCTGATCGGCAAGTCAGTCCAGGTGGAGCGGTTGCAGACGCTGATCCGCTCCAGGGTTGCTCACCTGAGCCTGGCGAGGGAAGAGAAGGAAGCTGTTGCTCGGCTCACCGATGGCAGCGTGCCACCCGACCGGGTCGCGAAGCTGCTCGCCAAGTCGTTCTTCCGGGACCTGTCGTCCGCCGGCTTCGAACCGAGCCAGATCATCGAGGCTGCATCCGAAATCATCGCGTTGATATCGACCGACATCAGGCGCTTCCGCAGGCGCGCCGAGCGGGAATCGAAGCAAAGCGATCCTCCCGGCTGACGCCGGCGAATTCAAGATTCGAGCGCTCCGCTCGGGGCGGATCCCTGCGCTCAGGCCCGCAAGATGTCGGGCGGCGCAGCCAGGCGCTGTATCACTTCGCCCCCGCCGGTTCTACTTTCCGATCCGGGACCACGATCTCGCGCACAAATCCGCCGTCCCTGACGCTGCCCGTCACGGTTCCTTCGCCGCGCACCATCCGTTCGCACATCGACCTCTGGTCCGCGGGCCTAACATCGCAGCGCGCCAGTGCGTTCGCCGCGAGCTGTCCGGGGTCCTCGTTCCCCAGATTGCCACGCCGCGCTTCGGCGTACGCGGCGGCCGCCTCGCGCAGGCACGTATCGCGCGGCTCGATCGAATCGCCGGAAAGACAGACTGCGCGCTCGCGCAGGTACTGCTCGCGCGCCGCGCGGCTCTGATCCGATGCGCTTGACGTGTGCGCGATGCTTGGCACCGAAACGCCCACGAGCAGGCTCAACCCAAGAAGACGAAGACTTGCTCTCATGGCGACCTCCTACTGTCAGCTCGCTCGTACGTGGATTGCACTGCCGTCCGCTCGGCTTGCGCCGATGCAGGAACAACGTTAGCCGCACCGCTGTCGCCGAGGCATCGGCCGATGCCGCGTACCACTGTCAGACGGGACTGACACGATCCCGGCTGCGTCGCGCCGCGAACCGCGGCCTGCCCGGGACGTGGCCCGGGCAGTCTCGAGGGTCGCGCGGCGGCCGGCCGCGGCGCTAGTGCACGGTCCGGTTGAACGTGAACTTGCCGTCGCGGAAGTCCACCGGCACAACGTCCTTCGGTCCGACCTTGCCTTCGAGCACCAGCTTGGCGATCGGATTTTCAATCTGCTGCTGGATCGCGCGCTTCAGCGGCCGCGCACCGTAGACGGCGTCGAAGCCGACCTTGGCGATCTCCTTCAGCGCCGCTTCCGACACCTCCAGCTTCATGTCCTGCTGCGCGAGACGCTGCTCGAGGCGCTTCAACTGGATCTTCGCGATCGAGGCGATGTGCTGCTGGTCGAGCGCGTGGAACACGACGATCTCGTCGATGCGGTTGACGAATTCGGGACGGAAGTTCCTGCGCACCTCGCCCATCACCGCCTCCTTGATCAGGTCGTAGTCCTGCCCCGCCATCCGCTGGATCTCGTGCGAGCCGAGGTTGCTGGTCATCACCAGCACGGTGTTCTTGAAGTCGACCGTGCGCCCCTGGCCGTCGGTCATGCGACCGTCGTCGAGCACCTGCAGCAACACGTTGAACACGTCCGGGTGGGCCTTCTCGACCTCGTCGAGCAGGATCACGCTGTAGGGTTTGCGGCGAACCTGCTCGGTGAGCTGGCCGCCTTCTTCATACCCCACGTATCCCGGCGGTGCGCCGATCAACCGCGCCACCGAGTGCTTCTCCATGTACTCGCTCATGTCGACGCGCACCAGATGCTCCTCGCTGTCGAACAGGAATTCGGCAAGCGCCTTGCACAGCTCCGTCTTGCCCACCCCGGTGGGCCCGAGAAAAAGGAACGAGCCCAACGGCCGGTTCGGGTCCGCCAGGCCGGCGCGCGAGCGTCGGATCGCCTCCGACACCAGCCGCACCGCCTCGTCCTGGCCGACCACGCGCGAATGCAGCCGCTCTTCCATCTTGAGAAGCTTCTCGCGTTCGCCCTGCATCATCTTGCTGACGGGGATTCCGGTCGCGCGTGAAACGACCTCGGCGATCTCCTCGGCACCGACTTCCTTGCGCAGCAGCTTGAACTCCTGCTTCTTGCCCCCCTTCCCGGGCGATTCCGCGGCTTTCAGTTGCGCTTCGAGCTGCGGCAGCTTGCCGTACTGGATCTCGGCCAGCTTGTCGTACTGGCCCTTGCGCTGAAGCTCGCTCATCTCGCTCTTCAGCTTGTCGATCTCGGCCTTGATGTTGGCCGAGCCCTGCACCGCGGCCTTCTCGGCGCGCAGCACTTCCTCGAAGTCCGCATATTCGCGTTCCAGTTTCCTGATCTCGGCTTCGATCAGCTCGAGCCTCTTGCGCGATGCCTCGTCCTTTTCCTTCTTCACCGCCTCGCGCTCGATCTTCAGCTGGATCAGCCGCCGGTCGAGCCTGTCCATCGCCTCCGGCTTGGAATCGATCTCCATCTTGATGCGCGCCGCGGCTTCGTCGATCAGGTCGATCGCCTTGTCGGGCAGGAACCGGTCGGTGATGTAGCGGTGCGACAGTTCCGCCGCCGCGACGATCGCCGGGTCGGTGATCTCCACGCCGTGGTGCAGTTCGTACTTCTCCTGCAGGCCGCGCAGGATCGCGATCGTCGACTCCACGCTCGGCTCGTCGACCAGCACCTTCTGGAAACGGCGCTCCAGCGCGGCATCCTTCTCGATGTACTTCCGGTACTCGTCGAGCGTGGTCGCGCCGATGCAATGCAGCTCACCGCGCGCCAGTGCAGGCTTGAGCATGTTGCCGGCGTCGATCGCGCCTTCGGCCTTGCCCGCGCCGACCATCGTGTGCAACTCGTCGATGAATACGATGATCTTGCCTTCCTCGGCGGCGATCTCCTTCAGCACGGCCTTCAGCCGCTCCTCGAACTCGCCGCGGTACTTCGCGCCCGCCAGAAGCCCCGCCATGTCGAGCGTCAGCACGCGCTTGCCCTTGAGCGTCTCCGGCACCTCGTCGTTGATGATCCGCTGCGCCAGCCCTTCGACGATCGCCGTCTTGCCCACGCCGGGCTCGCCGATCAGCACCGGGTTGTTCTTGGTACGCCGTTGCAGGATCTGGATCGCGCGACGGATCTCGTCGTCCCGGCCGATCACCGGGTCCAGCTTGCCCTGCTGTGCGCGCTCGGTCAGATCGATCGTGTACTTCTTCAGCGCCTCGCGCTGACCCTCCGCCTCTGCGCTGCCGACGTTCTGGCCTCCGCGCACCGCATCGATCGCGGCTTCGAGCGCCTTGCGCGTAAGCCCGTGGTCACGCGCGGTGCGGCCGGCCAGCCCCTTGTCGTCGGCCACCGCGAGCAGGAACATCTCGCTCGCGATATAGGCGTCGCCGCGCTTCTGCGATTCCTTGTCGGCCTGGTTCAGAACGCCCACCAGTTCGCGGCCGACCTGCACCTGGTTGTCCGTGCCGCTGACCTGCGGCAGGCCCTTCAACGCATTGTCGACGGCTGTCGTCATCGGCCCGACATTGGCGCCGGCACGCTGCAGAAGTGCACGCGCGCTGCCGTCGCTCTGGCGCAGCATCGCGGCCAGCACATGGATCGGCTCGATGTACTGATGGTCGTTGCCGACCGCGATCGACTGCGCGTCGGCCAGCGCTTCCTGGAATTTGGTGGTCAGTTTGTCCTGGCGCATGGTCCCCAACTCTGAAAGATCACTCCGCGCAGTAACTGGGGCCGCAAACAGGGCTTTTCAACCGCCTTAAACTGACGTCGATGAGCCCGCCACTTCCATCCGCGAGCCGCAGTTCTTGGTTTGCCGCCTCCTGTTCGCCCTGCTTCTGACGGCAGCTGCGGCGGCCGCGGCCGTGGCGGCCGAGCGGCCGCTGGCGCGGTTTGCCGTCGCGGAGACGGCGCCGACGGAGGTCAGTGCACTTCTCGATCGGGTGCTGCAGTCCTCGGCCAGCGAAGCCGGGGCGGTCGACCGCGAGGAGGAAGAACGCCTGCTGCGTCGCCTGCGCGCCGAAACGATCGACGTGCTGTCGACCGAGGGATATTTCGCGCCGAAGATCACGATCGAGCCGGACGCCGGCGGCAACGCACGGTATCTCGTGAAGCTTGAGCTGGGGCCGCGGACCCTCGTGACCGAGGTCCAGATCGACTTCACCGGTGCCATCACGAACCAGCCCGAGCGCGAGCGCCGCTTGCGATCCGGGTGGGAGCTTCCGGTCGGCGAGCCCTTCCGTGACTCGAAGTGGTCGAACGCGAAGTCGCAGCTTCTGAACCGGGTGCGCAGCCGCGACTACGCGGCCGCGCGGCTGGCCGATTCCTATGCCGAGGTCAGCGTCGAGAACGCCACGGCCAAGCTGCACGTGACGATCGATTCGGGGCCGGTCTACACGATCGGCGAACTGCAGGTGAAGGGGCTGGTCCGCTACGACCGCAATCTCGTCCAACGCTACAGCCCCTTCAAAGTCGGAGATCCCTACAACGCCAACAAGCTGCTCGATTTCCAGCGCGCCTTGCAGAGCACGCCGTACTTCGGCACGGTCGTGGTCGATGCGAATCCGGAGCAGGCGACCGACCATCGGGTGCCGGTCGTAGTCGAGCTGACCGAGGCCAAGACTCGCCGGCTGTCGCTCGCACTTGGCTACTCGACCGACACCGGTGTGGGTGCCGAGGTCGCTTACCGGCAGACGCTGCTGTTCGGCTTCCCGTACACGCTGCAATCCGGCGTGGGCGCCTACAGCCGGGAGCGCAGCGTTGCCTACGCGGACATCCTGCTGCCCCCCAAGCCGGACGGCGAGCAGGACAGCTTCGGCGCGCTGTATGAGCGCACCGACATCCAGGGGCTGCTCACGTACCGCTGGGCGGTGGGCGCGCAGCGCACCTACAAGCGCACTTCCGGCCGCGCGATGTACGACACCACGCTGGCACTGAACTTCCAGCGGGAGCGAACCGAGGTTCTCAGCGATCAGAGCGCGAACACGGCGAACGACGTCGTGGCCGGCACGTACTCGTGGACCCGGCGCAACGTCGACAGCCTGACCAATCCGACCCGCGGCGATCTGCTCACCCTGTCCGGCACGCTCGGCCTGCGGCGGAGCGGCCTGACCCAGCTCCTGAGCCAGAACTTCGAACGCGTCTACGGGCGCTATGTGTACTACTGGCCGCTGTCTCCTCGCGATCAGCTGATCCTGCGCGCCGAAGGAGGCCACGTCTTCGTGGACAACGTCAGCATCGTGCCGAACGAGTACCTGTTCCGCACCGGCGGCGTGGGCACGGTGCGCGGCTACGCCTACCAGAGCCTCGGGACCAAGACCGGCACGGCGACCACCGGCAGCAAGTCGCTGCTGGTCGGTTCAACCGAGTACGTGCGCTGGCTGACGAAGGAATGGGGCGCGGCCGCGTTCTTCGACATCGGCAATGCGGACGACGACATCCTGCACAAGGGGTTCGCGCGCGGCTATGGCGTCGGCGCGCGCTACCGGACCCTTGCGGGCCCGATTGCGCTCGATCTCGCCTACGGCGACAGGTCGCGCACGCTGCGGCTGCACTTCTCGATTGCGATCGCGTTCTGAGCATGAGTGCGCCTGCACCCTCGCCGTCGCCGTCCACCCCGCCGCCGTGGCGCGCGCTGCGCTGGGTGCTTGGCTTGTTGCTGGCGCTGGTTGCGCTCTTCCTGATGACGATCGCCGCCACGGCCGGATGGCTGGCCGGCACGACATCGGGCTTGAATGCACTGCTTGCGCTCGCCGGCCGTTTCACTCCGGTGAAGATCGAGGCGAGCGGCGCCTTCGGTGCGCTGACCCGCGAGTTCGGCTTCGCCTCGTTGCGGGTCGAAGTCGCAGGCACGCGGGTCGAAGCAGCGGACCTGCGCGCACAGCTGCAACAGTGGCAGTGGCGCCCGCTGCGGCTCGATTTCGATCACCTGCTTGCTGCTCGGCTGCGGATCGACGTCGCGCCGAAGCAGGAGACCTCGCCGCCTCTGCAGGAGATCGGCATACCGCTGGACCTCGCCGCCGCTCGGCTTGCGATCGACGAACTGACGCTGGGGCTGGGTCACCAGGCGATTACCGTGACCGCGATCCGCGCGCGCGTCGCGGCCGGGCCGTCCGGCTATCGCTTCGATGACGCGCACGTCGCGTACGGCGCACAGCAGGCGGACCTCTCGCTCGACCTCGGCGGCAAGCGCCCGTTCGCGCTGCGGGCAGATGCGCTGATCAGCGCCGCCCTCCGGGAGCAGGCGGTGAAGCTGAAACTTGCTGCGAAAGGTTCACTGGCGGACATGGCGGTCGACGGCCAAGTCTCCGGCGCGGGCAGTCGCGGCACATTGTCGGCGCGCATCGGCAGCTTCGACACGCCGCCGGTAAAGTCGCTGCAGCTGGACATCGCCGGGATCGATCCGCGTACCTGGGCTCCGTCCGCACCGCACGCTGACCTCGCGCTGGCGGCGCAACTGACGCCAAACCGGGCGATGAACGAGGTCAGCGGAGAAATCCGGGTTGCGAATCGCCTGCCCGGAACGATCGATGCGGAACGTCTGCCGGTGCGCAGCGCGCGCGCGCGCATCGTTGCCAATGCCAGCGAGCTGAAAGTCGACCAGCTGTTCGCTGAGCTCACGCAGGGCACCGCACAGGGCGAGTTCGCCCTGCAGTTCGGCCCGACGGTCGCGTGGAAGACGCGCGCGCAGCTCGCCGATGTCGATCCGGCCAGCATCTACGCCAAGCTGCAGTCGCTGCGCGTCGACGGCACCGTGCGCGCGAGCCAGTCGGCCGACGCGATCAGCGTGCAGGCAGATCTCGCCAATCGCGGCACGCCGGCCGCATCGCTGACCGCCGATGTGCAGATCAAACAGCGCGAGGCGACGCTCAAGGCGGTGCGGCTTGCGCTCGGGTCCGGGTTTGTCGCCGCGAGCGGAATGATCGGTCTGGCAGCAGACCAGCGGATCGAATTGACCGGGCAACTGCAGAACCTGCAGCCCGGTCTGCTGGTGAAGGATGTCGACGCGCAGCTGAATGGCACGTTCTCTGCCAGCGGCGCGCTGCAGCCGAAGCCGAACGGCAGCGTGAATTTCGAACTGGCCGACAGCCGCGCGTGGGGACGACCGCTCACCGCGCGCGGGCGCGTCGAAATCGACGCCGCGCAGCGCCTCGAGATGGACGTTGATCTCGCTGTGCGCTCGGCGCGGCTGCGGGCCAAGGGCGGGCTCGGCGCCCCCGACCGCACACTTGCGCTCTCGCTCGATGTGCCTGACCTGGGCGAGCTGCTGCCGTCGGAGACGAAGACAGCGCTGACCGGGTCGCTCAAGGTCAGCGCGACAGCGCGTGGGGCCCTGACCGCGCCGGCGCTCGAAGCCACCCTCAACGCGAGCAAGCTCCGCTACGGGGAGCACGCGATCGACACGCTCGCGACCCGGCTAAGTTACGGCGGCGGCGGCGACGGCGCGCTGAGCGTGCAGACGCAGCTCGCGGGATATTCGATGCGCACGCAGCCGAACATCGCGGTCCGTGCCGGGACGCTGACGGTCGACGGAAAGTTGTCGCAGCACTCGATTCGATTCGAAGGAACGACGGAGGCGGCAGGCGCAGCGCGGATCCGCGCGGAAGGCGGCTGGCGGCAGGCAGCATGGCGCGGACAGCTGGATGAGGCGATCATTGACGCGCCGGTCAATCTGCGACTCGCGCAGCCGGCGAATCTGGTCGTCGGCGGCATGGCGACCGAGGTCGGACCCGCCCGGCTTTCGCTGCGAGACGTGCAGTTCGACGAGATCCGGTTCCGCGCCGACGCCGCGGGCATGCAGACCAGCGGCCGCTTCAGCGACCTGCGACCGACGCAATGGCTGCCGCCGGCCGATCCGGCGCTTGCCCCGGTGATCGCCCCGACAAGCATGCCGGCGCCGCTCACGCTGCGGGGACAGTGGGATCTTCGTTTCGGCACTCAGGTCGATGGCAGCATCGTGATCGAGCGCACCAGCGGTGACCTGTACGCGCGGCGCAGTGCGGACTCCGCGCTCGGACTCATCGACGTACGCGCCGAGGCGACAATCAAGGCCAACGATTTGACCGCGATCGCGCGCATCGAAAGCGCGCAGCGCGGCGGCATCGGAGCACAGATGCAGGCCTCGCTCGAACGCGCGCCGGGCGGCGGCTGGCGGCTGGCCCGGCAGCGGCCCTGGCTGATCTCGGGGGCGCTCGTCCTGCCGACGATGGACTGGATCAACGCCGTGCTTTCGGAACGTATCCGCGCCAATGTGACGCTCGGCGGGCGGCTCGCCGGCACGGTGCACATCGAGGGCACGCCGGCCGAGCCCCGCGCCAGCGGCACGCTCGACGGCGATGATCTGCGGGTCGCATGGATAGAGCAGGGCATGCGGCTCGAGAAGGGCCGGTTGCGTGCGCATCTCGAGGACGATCTGATCGTTCTCGACGAGCTGCGCTTCGCCGGAACCCCACGCACGAAGCCGGACGACCGGCGCGCGCAGGAAGCCGTGAAGGACGCCGGCGCGGGCGTGATCAATGCGAACGGGCGCCTGCGCCTGCGCGACTTCAACGGCCTGCTGCAGGTCGCAGCCACAGAATTGCCACTGCTGCAGCGACCCGACCGCTGGGTGGTGGTCTCCGGAGGGGCGAACATAGAAACCTCGGCGACGCATGTGCAGCTGAACGGCGCCGTCAAGGCGCTGGCCGGGTACGTCGACTTCTCGCGCTCCGAGCTGCCCACGCTTTCGTCGGACGTGATCGTCGTGCGGCGTCAGGAAACCGCCGAGGCGCGCACGCCCAAGGTGACGGTTGGCTTCGATGTCGGCATCGACCTAGGTCCCGCTTTCTACGTGCGCGGAAGTGGCCTGGAGGCGCGCGTTGAAGGCGCGGTGCGACTGCGCAGTGCGGGCCGCGGCGTAGTGACCGCGGTCGGCTCGATCGCGACCGTCGACGGCGTATACGAAGGCTTCGGCCAGAAGCTGAAGATCGCGCGGGGCCGCCTGAACTTCCAGGGAGCGCCGGGAAATCCGGGACTCGACGTACTCGCGGTACGGCAGGGCCTGCCGGTCGAGGTCGGCGTCACGATCACGCGTACTGCCGCCAATCCGCTGGTGCGTTTGTACAGCGATCCGCCGCTGCCCGACGCCGAGGCGCTGTCGTGGCTGGTCCTGGGCCGACCGCCTGACCAGGCGCGCGGAGAGAACCTCGCACTGGCGCAGGCGGCGGCCGGCCTGCTCGGCGGCGGCGGCGAAGGCTATGCGAACCGCGTGGTCCGTTCGCTCGGCTTCGACGAGCTTTCGATCCGCAGCGGACAATCCGGCACGACCTCGCTGTTGCCCAATCGCGGCGTTGCCGGGTCCCTGCGCGGTGACGCTTCGTCGAGCACCACGGTCGCCGGCGAAGTGGTAACGCTCGGCAAGCGCGTCAGCGACGCGCTCTCCGTCAGCTACGAGCAGGCCATCGCCGGCACCAGCCGGGTCGCCCAGCTGACCTATCGATTGTCCACCCGGCTGTCGCTGGTTGGTCGCGTTGGCACCGATAATGCGATCGATCTCGTTTACACGTTTGCCTTCGACTGATCGCCCGATCGAAGCACGTGCACCTGCGTCGTTTCCCGCGCGCAATTTCCATTCGCAGAAGCGGCCACGCTAGACGGCGAGACGCACGGTCGCGATGCCGGCCAGCGTTGCAAGCAGCGATCCGCCGAGGTGCAGCGCCGTATGCATCAGCGCCGCCGTCCACTGTCCGGCCTGCAGGAACGCCACCGACTCCGCGGAAAAGGTGGAAAAGGTGGTCAGGCCCCCGAGGAACCCGGTGATGATGATCAGCCGCCAGGCCGGCGAAAGCGACGGGTGAATGGAAAACGTCGCGATTGCCACACCGATCAGGTAGGCACCGATCAGGTTTGCCGCCAGCGTTCCGAGCGGCAGCTGTTCAAGACGCGGATTCAGCCAGTAAGACAATCCCCAGCGCGACCATGCACCCAGCACCGCGCCCGATCCGACTGCCAGCAGCACGGCCCACAGCGGTCCGTCCCGGGTCAAGATCGCTCCCCGCCTTTCCAGCGACTGCGCGCGTCGTCGTCCGTCTGACGCGCTTCGACCCAGCGCTCGCCGGCCGGCGTGGCTTCCCTCTTCCAGAACGGCGCTTCGGTCTTCAGGTAGTCCATCACGAATTCGCAGGCGGCGAATGCGTCGCCGCGATGCGCGCTCGTCACTACCACCAGCACGATCTGGTCGGTCGGTTCCAGCCGGCCGATCCGATGCACGACCAGGATGTCGATCAGCTTCCAGCGGCCGCGCGCCTGCGTGCAGATATCCTCGAGCGCGCGTTCGGTCATTCCGGGGTAATGCTCGAGCGTGAGCGTGGCCACGCGGTCGCCGTCGTTGATGTCGCGCGCGACACCGATGAAGCAGGCCACGGCGCCGACCTTCGGATCGCTGCCGCGCAGACGCGCGATCTCCGCACCCGCGTCGAAGTCCTCGTGCTGGACCCGGACCATCTCAGCCCTCGCCGGGCCGCGCCAAGGGCGCCGAGCGCTCCTTCGGGTGGCAGCGACCAGAGTGAGCGTGAGGGCCGTCCATGCTATCCGCCCGTGACCGGAGGAAAGAAGGCGACTTCGACGCCGTCGGCGAGCGGGGTGTCGTCGGTGGCCATCGCCTGTCCGACTGCGGCACGGATGCGCTTGACCTCGCCGAACGCGGCAGACCACGGTGCGCCGCGGGCAATCAGCCAGGCGCGCAACGCGCCCAGCGTGGTCACGTCAGCGGGCAGCGTGAAATCGTCGCGCTCGCGTCCGATCGCTTCGCGCAGGCGGGCAAAGTACAGTACGGTGACCTTCAAGACAGCAGCTCCGCGAACGGCAGGAAGCGCACGATGTCGCCACGCGCGATCGGCAGCGACGGTGCAATGTCGATCAGCCCGTCGGCCCAGACGCACGAGGTCAGCACCGCGGAATTCTGGTTGGCGAACGGCTCGACACCACCCGCATCGTTGAGGCGCGCGCGCAGGAACTCGCGCCGCTTGTCCGGTCGCGGCCACTCGAAATCGGCGCGCAGCGACAGCACGCGCGGCGCCAGGTCGATCGCGCCCTGCCGCGCGCGGATGAACGGCCGCGCGAACACCAGGAACGTCACGAAACTCGACACCGGGTTGCCGGGCATGCCGATGAAAGGCACGCCGCGAACGTGCCCGAAAGCGAGCGGCTTGCCGGGTTTCATCGCGATCTGCCACAGATCCAGCTCGCCTTCGGCCTCGACCGCGGGCTTCACATGATCTTCCTCCCCGACCGACACGCCGCCGGACGTGAGGATCAGGTCCGAACCCTGTGCCGCGCGGATCAAAGCCGCACGCGTCGCGGCGCGGTCGTCTGGAACGATGCCCAGATCGATGACCTCGCAATCGAGCGCGCGCAGCAGCGCGCGCAACATGAAGCGGTTCGAGTTGTAGATCCGGCCGGGCGGCAGGTCCTGACCCGGCATCACGAGCTCGTCGCCGGTGAAGAACACGGCGACCCGCAGGCGTCGCTGCACCTCGAGTTCCGCCACGCCGACCGATGCCGCAAGTCCGAGGTCCTGGGGCGACAGCCGCCGGCCGACCGCAAGGATGGTTGCGCCCGCTCGCACATCGAGGCCACGCGGACGGATCCACTCGCCCGCCTTCGGCAACTCGTTGATCGTCACGTGATCGCCATCGGCGACGGCGGCTTCCTGCATCACGATCGTGTCGGCCCCTGGCGGAACCGGGGCGCCGGTAAAGATGCGCGCCGCGGTGCCCGGCGCAAGCGCGGTTCCGACGTGACCCGCCGCGATGCGCTGGCTGATCCTGAGCGTCGACGGGACCGACGATACGTCCGCACTGCGCAGTGCGTAGCCGTCCATCTGCGAGTTGTCCATCGGCGGCACGTCGATGCGCGACACGACCTCGGCGGCGAGCACGCGTCCGAGGGCGCTGTCCACGTCCAGCGTGGAAACGCGCTCGCTTTCCCGCAGCGGCTGCGCTTTCGCCAGCAGTCGCTCCAGCGCTTGTTCGACGGACAGCATCAGGCGAGTTCCAGACGCGTGGTGATGAAGTCTGCAATCTTAGCGGCGTCGTTCAGGTCCAGCAGCGGCAGCGGCGTGACGACCGCATGGTCCGCAGCAACCGCGATGACGTTGGGGTCGTGCGGGAAGATCGGCGGCTCGGTGTTGGTCGTCCGTCGCACTTCGATGCGGGGAATATGGCCTTCGCTCTTGAAGCCCTCGATGATCACCAGGTCGCATGGCGCGAGCAGGTTCAGCAGCTCTTCGAGCGGAGCGGCGTGCTGCGGCGTCTCCGTCAGCAGCGCCCAGCGCAGGCCGGTGGCGATCAGCACCTGGCTTGCGCCCGCCTCGCGATAGCGGAACGAGTCCTTGCCGGGCCGGTCCATGTCGAAGCCGTGGTGCGCGTTCTTCACCGTCGACACGGTGAGGCCGCGGGCGATGAACAGCGGGATCAGCTTCTCGATCAGCGTCGTCTTGCCGGTGTTCGAGTAGCCGATGAAGCCGATGACCTTCATCGGGCGATCAGCCTGCGCTGGCCTCGATGAAGGCCTTCAGCCTCGCCGCGTCCGCCGGCAGCACGGTGAACCGTTGCGGCCGCGCCTCGATGTCGGCGTAGCCGGCGGGCCGCTCTGGAGGGCGGCCGATCGCCTCGACGATCGTCTCGGCGAACTTGGCCG
>JBLMYK010000279.1:0-35678 GCA_050258235.1 Gemmatimonadota bacterium
ACCCGAGAAGCGCGCCTGGAATTCGATCGCCTCGTTGCCGATCTTCAGCCGGTTGGTCGCCAGCGCCGAAACGTTCAGGACGATCTCGCCGTTCTTCACGAATTCCATCGGCACGCGGACCGAGGCGTCGACCGCGACTGCGACGTAGGGCGTGAAGCCGGCGTCCGTGCACCACTCGCAGATGGCGCGGATCAGGTACGGCTTGGTCGAGACTTCTGGCATGCGACGTCGGATGCCGGCTAGCGACGCATCACCTTTTCGCTCGGCGTCAGCGCCTCGATGTAGGCCGGGCGGCTGAAGATGCGCTCGGCGTACTTCATCAGCGGCGCCGCGCTCTTCGGCAGGTCGATGCCGTAATGGTCGAGCCGCCACAAGAGCGGCGCGATCGCCACGTCGAGCATCGAGAAGTCGTCCCCGAGCATGTACTTGTTCTTCAGCAGGATCGGCGCGAGCTGCGTCAGGCGGTCGCGGATCAGCAGCTTGGCCTTGTCGATCGCCTTCTGGTTGTTGCTGTTCTCCAGGGTCTGCACATGGATGAACAGTTCACGCTCGAAATTGAACAGGAACAGGCGCGCCCTGGCGCGCATCACCGGATCCGCAGGCATCAGCTGCGGATGCGGGAAACGCTCGTCGATGTACTCGTTGATGATGTTGGACTCGTACAGGATCAGGTCGCGCTCGACCAGGATCGGCACCTGCCCGTACGGATTCATCACGTTGATGTCCTCGGGCTTGTTGAACAGATCGACATCCTTGATCTCGAAGTCCATGCCCTTCTCGAACAGCACGAAGCGGCAGCGCTGCGAAAACGGGCAGGTCGTTCCGGAGTAGAGCACCATCATCTTTTATCCCTTGAAAATGATTCAGGGTGAGGCCGCCGCCTCACCCCGCATCAGTGGCGCAGCCGAGAGGCGAGGCGCCGGTCATCCACCTACTTGATGTCCTTCCAGTACGCGCGGTTCAACCACCAGGTCAGCACGGTAAACACGCCGAGAAACACCAGGACCCAGACCCCGATCTGCACGCGCAGCGTCGCGCTCGGGTCGGTCATGAACGCGAGGTACGCGACCAGATCCGCCACCTCGGAGTCGAACTGGCGTGCCAGCGCAGGATCGGCCGGCTTGAAGCTGAACTCGACCGACTCGTCCGGATGCCCCGGCAGCGGGGTCTTCGTGACGGTTGCGTTGCCGGCCGCGTCATACACCGACACTTCGCGCACCGCCGACGCGTGGCCGGTCTTCTCGTCGACGACGTGCACGACACGGTCGACCGTCGCCTCACGCGGACCCTGGCGCTGCCACAGCACGTGCGGCATCCCAATGTTGGGAAACACCGCATTGTTCCAGCCGGTCGCGGTCGAGGCGTCGCGATAGAAGCCACGCAGCAGCGAATAGATGTAGTCGGTGCCCTTGAACTCGAACGACGTGCGCGCGCGCGTGATCACCGACAGGTCCGGCGGCGCGTTGCCGAACCACCTCTTGGCGTCGTCGGGCCGCATTGCGATCGTCATCAGGTCGCCGACCTTCTGGTCGCCGAAGATGAGGAAGTCCTTGATCTGCGCATCGTCGAGCCCGATGTCCTGAAGCCTGTTCCAGCGCATCAGGTTCGCGCTGTGGCAGTTCAGGCAGTAGTTCGCGAAAAGCCGCGCACCGCTTTGCAGCGCAGACAACTCGTGGCCTCGCGCTTCGGGCCAATGGTCCACGGTGACTTCGGCGCCGCTGGCGGGCAAGGCGGCGCCAAGCGCAGCCGCGGCCAGCATGGAGGCGAGCAGGTTCTTCATGTTCTGGTTCCCGTCAATGCGCGGTGAAAGTGATGCGCGCCGGCGGCGTCCTGAAGGTGCCCATCCGGCTCCACCACGGCATCAGCAGGAAGAAGGAGAGGTAGCCAAGCGTCAGCACCTGCGAGATCACGTTTCGCACCGGCTCCGGCGGCTTCGTTCCGAAGGCGCCGAGGATCAGGAAGATCACCGAGAACGCGAACAGCAGCGTCAGATGCCAGCGGGGCCGATAGCGTATCGACCGCACTGGTGACTGGTCGAGCCACGGCAAGCCGAAGAAGATCAGCACCGATGCGCCCATCATCACCACGCCCCAGAACTTCGGATCGAGCTTGATGCCGGGCCCGATCATGAGGGCGGCGAGCACCAGCGCGATCACCAGCGTGGCAGCGCGCGCGATCGGGCGCCGAAGAGCGGTGACCACCAGCAGCGCGTACAGGATCGTGAAGGCCGCGAGCGCGTACATGAAGTACTCGGTGGTGGCGCGCAGGATCGAGTAGAAGGGCGTGAAGTACCACACCGGAGCAATTTCCGGCGGGCCCTGCAGCGGGTTGGCCGGTGTGAAATTGTTCCACTCGAGGAAATAGCCGCCCATTTCGGGCGCCAGGAACAGCACCGCGAAGAACACCATCAGGAACACCGACAGCCAGAAGATGTCGTGCACCGTGTAGTACGGATGGAACGGAATGCCGTCGAGCGGCCGCCCGGTCTTCGGATCGAGCGAGTCCTTGATCTCCACGCCGTCCGGGTTGTTCGAGCCCACGTCGTGCAGCGCCAGCACATGCGCGACCACCAGTCCGAGCAGCACCAGGGGAATCGCGATCACGTGGAACGCGAAGAAGCGGTTCAGCGTCGCGTCGCTGATCACGTAATCGCCGCGGATGAAGATCGCGAGGTCCGGCCCGATCAGCGGGACGGCCGAGAACAGGTTGA
Source organism: Gemmatimonadota bacterium (assembly GCA_050258235.1). Classification (GTDB taxonomy): domain Bacteria; phylum Pseudomonadota; class Gammaproteobacteria; order Burkholderiales; family Burkholderiaceae_F; genus JAKOQB01. The sequence continues at coordinate 2,711 of JBLMYK010000279.1, forward strand.
CGATCACCTGCGCCCCCCAGAAGCTCATCTGCCCCCACGGCAGCAGGTAGCCGAAGAACGCCTCGCCCATCAGGCTGAGGAAGATCAGACAGCCGAAGACCCACACCAGTTCGCGCGGCTTGCGGTAGCTGCCGTACAGCAGCCCACGGAACATGTGCAGGTAGACGACGATGAAGAAGAACGAGGCGCCGGTAGAGTGCATGTAGCGGATGAACCAGCCGCCGTGCACGTCGCGCATGATGTACTCGACCGACGCGAACGCGTTCGCGGCCGAGGGCTTGTAGTTCATCGTCAGGAAGATCCCGGTGACGATCTGCAGGAGCAGCACCGTGATCGCCAGCCCGCCGAAGATGTACCAGAAGTTGAAGTTCTTCGGCGCGTAGTACTCGGACAGATGCTTCCTGTACTCCGACAGCAGTGTCGGCATCCGCGCGTCGACCCAGCCAAGCAGGCCGGAGTATTCGGTCTTGTGCAAAGCCATCTTATGGTCCCGATCAGGCGGTCTTCGGGGGTTCCCCGACCTCAATCACCGTATCGGACACGTACCGGTACGGTGGCACCTCGAGGTTGTCGGGTGCTGGCTTGTTCTTGAATACGCGCCCTGCCAGGTCGTAGGTCGAGCCGTGGCACGGACAGAGGAAGCCTGGATCGTTGCCGAGCTGGGGCGTCGTTCCGGCCGCCAGCGGTCCGAGCGGGATACAGCCCAGGTGCGTGCAGATTCCGACCACGACCAGGTACTCGGGCTTGATCGAACGCCACTCGTTGCGCGCCCAGGACGGTGTCGGAAGCGTCGTGCGCGTGGAGTTCGGATCGGCGAGCTCGCTGTCGGTTCGTTTCAGCGACTCGAGCTGGTCTTTCGTTCGGTTCACGATCCACACAGGCTTGCCGCGCCATTCGACCGTGATCTTTTCGCCAGGCGGAATTTGCGAAATGTCGGCGACCACCGGCGCGCCGGCTGCCTTGGCGCGTTCGGACGGCGTCAGCGATGCCACGAAGGGAGTGGCGGCTGCGACGCAGCCTGCACCGCCGACCACGCCGGTTGCGATCAGGGCGGCGCGACGACTGTCGTTGACAGCATCGTTCGGGTCACTAATAGAAGACATGGAGTTCTGATGTGGAAGGGGACGGGAGGCGCCGGCCGAAACCGCGCGCGGCGCGCGATTTTAGCCTATCGCATCACGCTTTCCCGGCGCGGGGCGGTCCGGGCCCTCGGGGGCGACCGATTTCTTGCTCAACCGCATGGTCAAAGGGCTGCCAGCGCGCCAAAACGAGCCCTGCTTGACGATAATCGCCGCACCGGCGGGAATCCCCGGCCGGCGGCCATCCAGAGGAGAGCGAGCAATGGGTTTCGCAAGCGAATTTCGGGAATTCGCCCTCAAGGGCAACGTGATGGACCTCGCGGTCGGTGTGATCATCGGCGCCGCGTTCGGCAAGATCGTCGACTCGCTGGTGAAGGACGTGATCATGCCGGTCGTGAACTTCATCTCCGGCGGGCAGATCGATTTCTCAAACAAGTACTGGGTGCTGTCGGGCAACGTGCCCGGCGGCGCGACCCTGGCGGAAGCGCAAAAGGTCGGGACCGTGTTTGCCTGGGGAAGCTTCATCACGGTCGTGATCAATTTCGTCATTCTGGCCTTGATCATCTTCTGGATGGTCAAGGCGATGAACCGGATGAAGCGCGAAGCGCCGCCGCCGGCGCCGGCACCGGCCGCGCCGCCCGAGGACGTCGTCCTGCTGCGCGAAATCCGCGATGCGCTGAAGAAGAAATAGCGGCAGAGAGAATCGGGGCGCAGGGCGCCCCGATCTGTTTCCCGCGGCGGCAGCCTTGGAAGCGCCGATACAATCGGCGCTAACGGGTTTCGAGAGCCGTCTCCATCATGTTTCGCCGTCTCTGGTTGCTTTTCGCGCAGGCAACCACCGTGGGTCTTGCGCTGCTGTTCATCGTCAGCACGCTGAAGCCGGAGTGGATGCGGCGCGCGCCCCTGCCGGTGGCCGCGCCCGTCGTGCGCGACGTCGCGATTCAGCAGGTCACTGGCACACCGGGCCGCGCGGAACTGGCCAGCTCGTACGCGGCCGCCGCAAAGCGCGCGCTTCCCGCTGTGGTCAGCGTCTATACGACCAAGGAGATCCGCCGCACGCCGTCGATCGATGACCCGCTGTTCGAGCGATTCTTCGGCGACCGGTGGCGGGGCCAGTCCGAACGCATTTCCAGCCTTGGATCCGGCGTCATTGCCTCGGCCGACGGCTACATCCTCACCAATCACCACGTGGTGCAGGCCGCGGACGAGATCGCCGTGGCGCTGGCGGATGGGCGCCGCCTGGACGCACGGCTGGTCGGTGCCGATCCCGAGACCGACCTGGCCGTCCTCAAGATCGACGCGCCGAACCTGCCGATGATCACGTTCGGGCGCGCCGAAGCGCTGTCCGTGGGCGACGTCGTGCTGGCCATTGGCAACCCGTTCGACGTCGGCCAGACCGTGACGATGGGGATCGTTTCAGCGCTCGGCCGTAACAACCTCGGCATCAGCCGCTTTGAGAATTTCATCCAGACCGATGCGGCGATCAATCAAGGCAACTCGGGCGGCGCCCTGGTCGACAGCAACGGCAACCTGATAGGAATCAACTCGGCGATCTACTCGCGCAGCGGCGGTTCGATCGGCATCGGCTTTGCAATCCCGACCACGATCGTCACGCAGGTGATGGAGCAACTGATCAAATCGGGCAAGGTCGTGCGCGGCTACTTCGGGATCGAACCGGTCGACATCACGCCCGAACTGGTCGAAGCGCTGAAGCTCGATCGGAACGACGGAGTCGTCGTGCGCGGCGTGCAGCGCAATGCGCCGGCGGGAAATGCCGGCATGGAGCCTGGGGACTTGATGCTGTCGATCAACGGCACGGCCGTGCACGATACGCCGGGGATGCTGAACCAGATCGCACAGCTTGCGCCCGGCAGCGTGGCGAAGGTGAAAGTGCTGCGCAGCGGGCGCGAGGTCGACCTGGAGGTAACGGTCGGCGAACGGCCGATCCCGCCGGAACGCAAGTAGTCGGGCCGCTACTTCGCCCTGATGCGCGAGGCGACCTCGTGCGCCTTGGCGCGGGCAACCTCGTCGCCGAGGGCCCCCGCCTGCACGTACCAGTAGACCGCGCGGTTCAGGTCCTTTGGCACGCCGTCGCCCTTCTCGTACATGCTGGCGATGATGTAGCAGGCGCCCTCGTCGCCCTGCTCGGCGGCGCGCTCGTACCAGTGGGCAGCCCGCGCGTAGTCCTTGGGCGCACCACGGCCAAGGAAGTACTGCGTCGCCACGCTCACCTGTGCATCGCGCCAGCCCTGCTCCGCCGCCTTCAGGTACCAGGCAGTCGCTTCCGTCAGGGAGCGTTCGACGTTCTCGCCGCGCTCGTACATCACCGCCAGCGAGTACTGCGCGCGCGCCAGCCCGTTGTCCGCCGCCTTGCGCAGCCAGGCCACGCCTTCTTTCGGGTTGGCGGGCGTGCCCTCGCCGTTGACGAGCATCACCGCCAGGTTGAACTGGGCGACGCGCTGATTGCGTTCGGCGGCCTTGCGAAAGTGAACCAGCGCCTTGGCACGATCGCCCGCCTGGTAGGCCGTCCAGCCGGCGGCCAGGTCGGCATCGGTGTCGGGAACGATCTGCAGGCGCTGCGCGGACGCCGCGGCACCGATCAGGAGCAGCACAAGCAGGGCGGCGCGCAGTGCGTTCATGTTCCGTTGGTCGCGGGCAGGGTCCGGATCTGACACTCAGGAGTTTTCGGCGGCCGCCTGCTCGGCTTCGCCACGCGGGATCACGAAGCGCCCGCACTGCAACCCGAGTTCGTACAGCACGCACAGCGGCACCGCCAGCAGCATCTGCGACAGCACGTCGGGCGGGGTAAAGATCGCCGCGACGACGAAGGCGCCCACGATCACGTAGGGGCGGGCCTGCTTCAGCCTGTCGATGCTGGCGATGCCGAACCGCACCAGGAGCACTACCGCGATCGGCATCTCGAACGCCGCCCCGAAGGCGAGGAACATCCCCATGACGAAGCTGAAGTAGGCGTCGATGTCCGGCGCGACGTTGACCGTCGCCGGCGCGAAATGCGCGATGAAGCGGAATACGAAGCCGAACACGATGAAGTAGCAGTACGCCACGCCGAGCGCGAACATGACGACGCTCGATACGATCACCGGCACCGCGAGCCGGCGCTCGTGCCGGTACAGCCCGGGGGCGACAAATGCCCACGCCTGGTACAGAACGTAAGGCAGCGAGAGCAGCAGGGCGGAGAAGAGCGTTACCTTCAGCGGCACCAGGAACGGCGTCGTCACGCCGGTGGCAAGCAGCTTGGTGCCCGCAGGCAGTGCGTGCATCATCGGCTCCGACAGCAGTTCGAAGATCTCCTTCATGAACGGCGTCAGCACCAAGAAGACGATCACCACCGCAAGCGCCGCCCGCACCAGCCGCTGGCGCAGCTCGATCAGATGCGAAAGGAAGCTCTGCTCCTGGTCGGGTGAATCCGGCGCGGGCGAGCTCATCGGTGGATGCGGGGTCGATTGACACGCGCGCGCGGCGCGTATTTCCGTCGCGTTCCGGCATACGCGTCGGGTCGCGCAAGCTCACGCTTCAGGCGTGCGATCTCTTCGACCAGCTCGTCGATCGAGGGGCCCGGCTTGTAGCGCTTGGGAAACACCTGGCGCTGCCAGGTCTCGCCGGCCCCTTCCCACGAGTAATCCGACGTCGACGTTGTACCGGCGGCCGCATTCAGTTCGGCGCCGGCCTTGTTCAGTTCCGCCTCGGCCCCCTGGACGGCCGACTGGACCGACTGCGCGGCACTGCGCGCTTCCTCCTGCAGCTTCTTCAGTTCGGCCAGCTCGATTTCGCGGTTGATGTCCGCCTTGACCTGGCTGACATAACGCTGCGCCTTGCCGACCCAGTCGCCGAACGTGCGCGCGACCTTCGGCAGGCGCTCGGGGCCGAGAACGACGAGCGCCACGGTGCCGATGACCGCCAGCTCGCCAAAGCTGAAATCGAACATGATGGGATCAGGCGCCCGGCAGGGAACGCCCGCGGGGACGCGAGATGTCAGGACTTCTCTTTGGCCTGCACGTCGATGGTCTGGCCGGCGACCTGCTTGGTCTCCTCGACCTTCGCTGCAGGCTTGGCCGTTTCGCTGCTGCCCTCGGCCATGCCTTCCTTGAAGCCCTTGATCGCGCCGCCGAGATCCTTGCCGATGTTCTTCAGCTTGCTGGTGCCGAACACCAGCACGATCACCAGCAGGACGATCAGCCAGTGCCAAATCGAGAACGAACCCATGGTCAGCTCCTATAGACGTTTCCACGGCCGGGGACCCCCCAGCACGTGCACGTGCAAGTGATAGATCTCTTGCCCGCCGTCCGGGCCATTATTGACGACGACACGATATCCGTTCGTGGCGCCCTGTTCTCGTGCCAGCCTCGGTGCGAGAAGCAGCATTTTACCTAAGAGCGCGCCGTGTTTCGCCTGCGCGTCGGCGAGCGTGGCAAAGTGCTCCTTCGGCACCATCAGCAGGTGCACTGGCGCGGCCGGATGGATGTCCGGAAACACGACGACCTCGTCGTCTTCGTAGATCTTCTTGGCGGGCAGTTCGCCCCGGACGATGCGGCAGAAGATGCAGTTGGGATCGTGAGTCATGATTCAGTCGGCAGTCAGGCACTGCGGCGGATGGCCTTGCGCGCCGCTTTCTGGTTCCGGCCGCCCGCCGCTGCGGGCTTGACCTGCGCCGTGCGCAGGTCAGCCTTCTCCGAAAGGCCGCGCCGTGAATTCATCGCTCACCTTGCTCGCGCGCTTGCGCCTTGCGCGCGGCCTTTTCTTCTATCCCGGAGGTGCCGGCGCGGCGATCGAGCTCGGCCAGCACCTGTTCGGGGCGAAGGCCGTGGTGCGCAAGCATCACCAGGCAGTGAAACCAGAGATCGGCGGTCTCCGCGATGATGCGTGCGGCGTCGCCATCCTTGGCGGCCAGCACGGTCTCGGTCGCCTCTTCGCCCACCTTCTTCAGGATCGAATCGGGCGCCTTGGCAAGCAGGCGCGCGACATACGAGGTGTCGGGGTCGCCGCCCTTGCGGGACTCGATCACGTCGGCGAGCCGGCGCAACGTATCGTCGCTCATTTGCGGTAGATGAGTTCGGGGTCCTTCAGGACCGGATCGACGGTGCACCAGACATCGCCGTCGAGGCGGCGGAAGAAACAACTCTCGCGCCCAGTATGGCAGGCAATGCCGCCCGCCTGCTCGACCAGATACAGCACCACGTCGCCGTCGCAATCGAGCCGCACCTCGCGGACCTGCTGCCGGTGGCCGGACTCTTCGCCCTTGCGCCAGAGGCGGCCGCGCGAACGCGAAAAGTACACGGCCTGGCCGGTGGCCGCCGTTTCGGCCAGCGCTTCGCGATTCGCCCACGCGACCATCAGCACGCGATGCGATGCCGCATCCTGCGCGATCACCGTCACCAGCCCGCGCTCGTCGAACGCGACCTCGTCGAGCCAGGTCATCGTGATACCTCGCCACGGCGTGCCGGGGGCCTGGCCTCGATGCAGCCCGGCGCGCTCATGTCAGCCTCATCGGGATTCCCTGTGCGGCCATGAATTCCTTCGCTTGGCGCACCGTGAATTCCCCATAGTGAAAGATCGACGCTGCCAGCACGGCGTCGGCGCCGCCCTTGGCGATCCCGTCGGCCAGGTGCTGCAGGGTGCCGACGCCGCCGGACGCGATCACCGGAATCGGCACCGCATCGGCGACCGCGCGGGTCAACTCCAGATCGAAGCCGATGCGCGTGCCGTCACGGTCCATGCTCGTCAGAAGGATCTCGCCGGCGCCGAGTTCGCTGACGCGACGCGCCCAGTCGATCGCGTCGATTCCGGTCGGCGTGCGACCGCCATGCGTGTAGACCTCCCAGCCGCGCGCCGGATCGTGCGCCTGCCGCCGCCGCGCGTCGATCGCCACGACGATGCACTGCGAGCCGAAGCGCGCGGTCGCAGCGGCGACCAGCTGCGGGTCCTGCACGGCAGCGGTATTCACCGAGATCTTGTCTGCGCCCGCGTTCAGCAGCCGGCGCACGTCGTCGACCCTGCGCACACCGCCGCCCACCGTCAGCGGAATGAACACCTGCTCGGCGACCGCCTCGATCACGTGCAGGATGATGTCGCGCTGATCCGAACTGGCCGTGATGTCGAGAAAGGTGAGTTCGTCCGCGCCCTGCTCGTCATAGCGCTGCGCGATCTCCACCGGATCGCCGGCGTCGCGCAGCGCGACGAAATTCACGCCCTTGACCACGCGACCGGCGGTCACGTCGAGACAGGGGATGATGCGCTTGGCAAGCATGGCTCGGATCTGCGTTCGACCGCAAGGATACCGAGGCCGTCACCCCTCCTCGCCGAGTTCGTCCGCGCGCGCCTGGGCGGCCTTGAAGTCGAGCGCACCTTCGTACAGGGAGCGGCCGAGGATCGCCGCTTCCACGCCCTCGCTCTCGACGGCACACAACGCCTCGATATCCTTGATGCTCGCCACGCCGCCGCTGGCGATGACCGGAATCTTGACGGCACGCGCCAGTTCCACCGTCGCCTCGATGTTCACGCCCGACAGCATGCCGTCACGGCCGATGTCGGTGTACAGGATCGCGTCCACGCCGTAGTCCTCGAACTTGCGTGCCAGGTCGACCACGTCGTGGCCGGTCAGCTTGCTCCAGCCGTCGGTCATCACCTTGCCGCCCTTGGCGTCTAGCGCCACGATCACATGACCGCCGAACGCGCTGCAGGCATCGTGCAGGTAGCCGGGATTCTTGACGGCGGCGGTGCCGATCACCACGTAGCGCACGCCGTCGTCGATGTAACGCTCGATCGTGTCCATGTCGCGGATGCCGCCGCCGAGCTGCACCGGCACGTCGTCCCCGACCGCGCTGACGATCTTCTTGATCACCGCCTCGTTGACCGGCCGGCCCGACCGCGCACCATTCAGGTCGACGACGTGCAACCGCCGCGCGCCCTGATCGACCCAGTGCCGCGCCATCGCCACCGGGTCCTCCGAGAAGACCGTCACGTCGCTCATGTCGCCCTGGCGCAGGCGGACGCACTTGCCGTCTTTCAGATCGATGGCGGGAATCAGCAGCATTGCCTTGGGGGAAACAACGCGGGGGCGGAAACTTCGCTGCGAGCCTGGAAGGGAGAAAGCCGGATGGGCCGGAATCAGGGATTCCAGCGCGTGAAGTTTTCGTAGAGCCTGAGTCCGGCGGCTGCGCTTTTTTCCGGATGGAACTGGGTGGCGAAAATATTATCCTGCGCGACCGCGCAGGTAAAGGTGACGCCGTAATCCGAATCGCCGACCGTCAGCCGCCCGTCCGCCGGGGCGACGTAATAGCTGTGGACGAAGTAGAAGTACTCTCGATCGGCGATGCCCGCCCACAGAGGATGCGGCCGCGCCTGCCGCACCCGGTTCCAGCCCATGTGCGGCACCTTCAGCCGCGCGCCCTCCCGCAGCATGTCGGTCGCCCGAAAGCGCACCACCGCCCCCGGGAACAGCCCCAGTCCGGGCGTCGGCGTTCCCGGAATGCGTGTTTCTTCGGAATAGTCGAACAGCATCTGCTCGCCGATGCAGACCGCGAGCACGGGCTTTGTCTGCAATGCCCTGCGCGCCGCCTCTTCGAGTCCCGCTTCACGCAGATAGCGCATGCAATCCGGCATCGCTCCCTGTCCCGGGAGGACGACCCTCTCAGCGGCGTCGATCACCGCCGCTTCCGATGTCACGACTACCGATTCCTTCGGCGCAACATGCTCGAGGGCCTTCCCCACCGAGCGCAGATTGCCCATCCCGTAGTCGATCACTGCAATCATCGTTGTTGCCCGTTGCCCATTGCTGGTTGCTCGTTCTTCCTGGCCTCACGGACAGCGGACAACTGACAACGGACAACGGATCACAAGGTCCCTTTGGTCGAAGGCACCACCCCCGCGGCTCTGGGGTCCGGCTCCAGCGCCATGCGCAGGGCGCGCGCGAACGCCTTGAACACGGTCTCGCACTGGTGGTGCGCGTTGTCCCCGCGCAGGTTGTCGACGTGCAGCGTGACCAGCGCATGGTTGACGAAGCCCTGGAAGAACTCGTGCGCCAGATCGACATCGAACTCGCCGATCATCGCGCGCGTGAACGGCACATGCCATTCGAGTCCCGGGCGCCCCGACAGGTCGACCACCGCCCGTGACAGCGCCTCGTCGAGCGGCACATAGGCATGCCCATAGCGCCGGATGCCCTTCTTGTCGCCCGCGGCCTTCGCCACCGCCTGGCCGATCGCAATGCCCACGTCTTCGACGGTGTGGTGCCCGTCGATATGCAGATCGCCGGTGGCCTCGACCGTGAGGTCGAGGGCGCCATGGCGCGCCAGCTGATCGAGCATGTGGTCGAAGAATCCGATGCCGGTTGCCAGCCGGCCCTGCCCGCTGCCGTCGAGATTCACGACGACGCGGATCTGCGTTTCCCGGGTATTGCGGATGACTTCGGCGGTGCGAGCAGTCATGGTCTCAGGCTCGTCTTCAGGGCATCGATGAAAGCGTCATTCTCCGCCGGCGTTCCTACCGTGGTGCGCAGGCAGCCGGCAAGCAGCGGATGCATGCGCGAGACATTCTTGATCAGTATGCCGCGCTCCTTCAGGCGCGCAAAGACTCCATCGGCGTCGTCGACGCGGAAAAGGATGAAGTTGGCGGAGGAGTCGAACGCCTCAAGATGGGGCAGCGCGCGCAGCAAGGCGAGCAGCCTCGACCGCTCGGCGCGCAGGACGGCCGCCTGCTCGTCGAGCAGCGGCAGCTGGTCGAGCATGAATTCGGCCGCCGCGAGTGTCAGCACGTTCACGTTGTAGGGCGGGCGAACCTTGTCGAACTGCTCGATCCATTCCGGACGGCCGGCAAGGTAGCCGAGACGGATTCCCGCCAATCCGAGCTTGGACAGCGTGCGGAGCACGAGCAGATTCGGCCGCGACAGCAACTGCGGCAGCCAGGTGTCCTGCGCAAACGGCAGGTAGGCTTCGTCGAGCACCACGAGGCCCGGCGCACAGTCGAGGATCGCGTCGACCGTGGCGCGGTCGAACAGGTTGCCGGTCGGATTGTTGGGCCAGGCGATGAAGACCACGGCCGGGCGACGCTGGGCGATCGCGATCAGCATCGCGGCGCGGTCAAGCGTGAAATCCGGCCGCAGCGGAACCCCGACGAAACCGCAGCCGTCGAACTTCGCGCTCATTTCGTACATCACGAAGCTTGGCCACGGCGCCAGCACCGTCGTCCCGGGCCTCGCGCAGGCCTGGATCACGAGATGGATCAGTTCGTCGGAGCCATTGCCCAGCATCAGGCTCATGCCGGCAGGCAGGCCGATCGCGTGACCCAGCTTGGCCTTGAGCCCTTCGGGGTTGGCCGGCGGATAGCGGTTCAGCGCAACCTGCGCCAGCAGCGCCCCCAGCTCGTGGGCCAGCGGAGCCGGCAGGCCGAACGGATTCTCCATCGCATCGAGCTTGATGAATCCGGTTGCCGGCGGCACGTGATACGCGCTGATCGCGCGCACGTCCTCGCGGATGACGGCCAGATCCGCGCCCCGGCCGGCGACGGTCTTCATACGTCGATCCGGTATTGCGCGCTTCGCGCGTGCGCCGGCAGCCGCTCGCCCTGTGCCAAGCGCGCCGCAATTCGGCCGAGCGACCGCGCCCCCTCGCGCGACACGCCGATCAGGCTGGTGCGCTTCTGGAAGTCATACACGCCCAGCGGCGACGAGAAACGCGCGGTGCGCGCCGTGGGCAACACGTGATTCGGGCCGGCACAGTAGTCGCCGAGCGATTCCGACGTGTAACGGCCGAGGAAGATTGCGCCAGCGTGCCGGATCCTGGCGGCCCAGTGTTCCGGCTCCTCGGTCGAGATCTCGAGATGTTCGGGGGCGATCCGATCGGCGACCGCGCAGGCCTCGTCGAGATCGCGCGTCAGGATCAGCGCGCCGCGGCCGGCGAGGCTCTTCTCGATGATCGATCGGCGCGGCATCGACGGCAGCAGCCTGACGATCGACGCGTCGACCGCCTCGATGAACTGCGCATCAGGCGTCAGCAGGATCGCCTGCGCCAATTCGTCGTGCTCGGCCTGCGAGAACAGATCCATCGCGATCCAGTCCGGATCGGTCCTGCCGTCGCAGATCACCAGGATCTCGCTCGGTCCCGCGATCATGTCGATGCCGACCACGCCGAACACGCGCCGCTTCGCCGCCGCCACGTAGGCGTTGCCCGGCCCGACGATCTTGTCGACGCCCGGCACGGCCGCGGTGCCGTAGGCCAGCGCCGCCACCGCCTGCGCACCGCCGATCGCAAACGCGCGTGTGACGCCGGCCAGGCTGGCGGCCGCGAGCACGAGCGGGTTGCGCTCGCCGTTCGGGGTCGGCGACACCATCACGATGTCCCTCACGCCGGCGACCTGCGCCGGCACCACGTTCATCAGCACGGACGACGGGTAAGCGGCCAGCCCGCCCGGCACGTACACGCCGACGCTGTCGATCGGCGTCACGCGCTGGCCGAGTTCGGTGCCGTCCGCCTCACGCAGCGTCCAGGATTCCGCGCGCTGCTTCTCGTGGAAGGCCTGGATGCGCCGCGCCGCGGCTTCGAGCGCGGCGCGATCCTCGACGGTCAGCGAATCGAGCGCCGCGCGCATCTCGCCGACGGATATCTCCAGCGACGCCACCGAGGGTGCTGCCATGCGGTCGAACCGGTTCGTGTACTCGAGCACCGCGGCATCGCCGCGCGCGCGCACGTCGTCGACGATCTCCTCGGCGGCGCGGTCGATCTTCCGGTCGATCGCGGAGTCATGCGCAACCAGCTGCGCAAATGCCGCGTCGAAATCCTTGGCACGCGTGTCGAGTCGTCGCATCTTCATCGCTGCACCACCGCTTCCAGTTGCTCGATCACGGGCATCACTTCCTCGCGCTTCAGTTTCAGCGCGGCCTGGTTGACGATCAGCCGCGAGCTGATCGTCGCGATCTCCTCGACCTCGACCAGGTTGTTTGCCCGCAGCGTATTGCCGCTGGACACGAGATCGACGATCGCGTCGGCCAGTCCCGCCAGCGGCGCCAGTTCCATCGAGCCGTACAGCTTGATCACGTCGACGTGCACGCCCTTGGACGCGAAATGCTCGCGCGCCGTGTGAACATACTTGGTCGCCACGCGCAGCCGGGCGCCGCGGCGCACCGCGCTTGCGTAATCGAAACCGGCCGGCACGGCCACGCACAGCCGGCAGAGCGCGATGCCCAGATCCAGCGGCTGGTACAGGCCGGCACCGCCATGCTCCATCAGCACGTCTTTGCCGGCCACCCCGAGCTCGGCCGCGCCGTACTGCACGTAGGTCGGCACATCGGACGCGCGCACCACGACGATGCGCACCCCCGGATTCGACGTGCCGATGATCAGCTTGCGCGAGACCTCCGGATTCTCCAGCGGCGTGATGCCGGCGCGCGCGAGCAGCGGCGCGGTTTCGTCGAAGATCCTGCCCTTGGATAACGCCAGCGTGATCACTTCAGGCAACCCCTTGAACCACAGAGGACGCAGAGAACACAGAGGAAACTAGATCAGTTCTCTGTGCTCTCTGCGCTCTCTGTGGTGAGATAGTCATTTCACCCGCTCGATTCTCGCGCCGAGAGCGGCCAGGCGCGCTTCCATCCGATCGTACCCGCGATCCAGATGGTAGATGCGGTCGACGACCGTCTCGCCCTCGGCCATCAGCCCCGCGATCACCAGGCTGGCCGAGGCGCGCAGATCGGTCGCCATCACGCGTGCGCCCGACAGAGATGCCACTCCCTGCACGATCGCGGTGTTGCCCTCGATGTCGATGTTCGCTCCCAGCCGCTGCAGTTCGAGCACGTGCATGAAGCGGTTCTCGAAGATCGTCTCGGTGATCCTGCCGACGCCGTCAGCGACGCAGTCGAGCGCCATGAACTGGGCCTGCATGTCGGTCGGGAAAGCCGGAAACGGCGCCGTGCGCAGGCTGACCGCCGCCGGCCGCGTGCTCATCCGCACGCGGATCGCATCGGTCTCCACGTCGATCCGTGCACCGGCTTCGCGCAGCTTGTCGAGCACCGCGTCCAGAGTGGCCGGTGCTGCGCCGGTCAGGCGCACATCGCTGCCACCGAGGAGGCCGCAAGCCGCCGCCGCGACGAGAAACGTGCCGGTCTCGATCCGATCCGGCATCACGCGGTGCTCGGCGCCGTGCAACTGGCGCACCCCGTCGATCACGATGCGGTCGGTGCCGGCACCGCGCACGCGCGCTCCCATCGCGTTCAGGCAATCCGCCAGGTCAGCCACTTCCGGTTCGCGCGCGGCGTTCTCGATGATGGTTTCGCCTTCGGCCAGCGCCGCCGCCATCATCAGGTTCTCGGTGCCGGTCACCGTCACCATGTCGGTGACGATGCGCGTGCCTTTCAGCCGCGGCGCCGTCGCCACCAGATACCCGTGCTCGACCCGAATGTCCGCGCCCAGCGCCTGCAGCCCCTTGACGTGCTGATCGACCGGACGCGCACCGATCGCGCAGCCGCCGGGCAGAGACACGCGCGCGCGCCCGAAGCGCGCCACCAGCGGCCCGAGCACCAGCACTGCAGCACGCATCGTCTTGACCAGCTCGTACGGCGCCTCGGTCGACGCGATGTCCGCCGCCGTGATGGTCACAACGTCGCGTTCGCGCTCGATGCGTGCACCCATGCCGCGCGCGAGCTTGCTCATCGTCGCGATGTCGGCGAGCTGCGGCACGTTGGTGATCCGCAGCGGATCCCGGGTCAGCAGCGCAGCGGCCATGATCGGCAGCGCGGCGTTCTTGGCGCCGGCCACGGCGATCTCGCCCCGCAGCGGCGTGCCACCTGTGATCTTCAGCTTGTCCATGGCAGGCTCTGCGATGCGGTTCGGTCGCGACGGGGGGTAACGCAGGCGAACGGCGGCGGTGATGCGCGGCGAATCTGGCATCTCGGTCTCCTCGGGTCGGTGCGGCCCGCAGGCTGCGGTCCGCCGGGGAGAACGATCGCCGCGCGCAGTGAGGGACGCGCCAACGCAAGGTGAAATCGATGTGAAGTGCGCATCATCGCGGTGCCTGAGCGTATTCAGCCGGTGTCAGCGTGCGCATCGATAGCGCGTGCACTTCCGCGCGCATCCTCTCGCCCAGCGCGGCGTACACGAGCTGGTGCCGCTGCACGCGGCTCCTGCCTTCGAACGCGCGGCTGACGATCAGCGCGCTGAAGTGCTGACCATCGCCCTCGACCTGCAGGACCTCGCAGTCCAGACCGGCGGCGATGTAGCGCTTGACGTCTTCGGGCGTCGGCAACATCTGCTTTTCAGTGACGGATCTTGTGCCCGCGGACGAGCATCGCGAGCGCAATCGTCCCGGCGGCGAGCAGCGCGACCGAGACCACCAGCAGGCTGAGCCAGGGGGAGACATCGGCCTGCGCGAAGAAGCCGTAGCGGAATCCGTCGACGATGTAGAAGAACGGATTGAACTGGGACACGACATGCCAGAAATCCGGCAGCCCGTGCACGGAGTAGAAGACGCCCGACAGGAAGGTCGCCGGCATGATGATGAAATTCTGGAACGCCGCCAGCTGATCGAACTTGTCCGACACGATCCCGGCGATCAGCCCCAGCATGCCGAGCAGGGCCGCGCCGGCGATCGCGAACACCAGCATCCACAACGGCGCCTTGAACGAAAGCGGCGCGAACCACAGGGTCACCGCAAACACGCCGAGCCCGACCACCAGCCCGCGCACGATCGACGCGATCACGTAGGCGCCGAAGAACTCCACGTTCGACAGCGGCGGCAGCAGCACGAAGACGAGATTGCCGGTGATCTTCGACTGGATCAGCGACGATGAGCTGTTGGCGAACGCGTTCTGCAGAACGCTCATCATCACCAGCCCCGGGATCAGGAACGCCGTGTAGCTGACGCCCGGGAACGCCTCGACGTGCTTCTCCAGCACATGGCCGAAGACGAGCAGATACAGCACTCCGGTCAGCACCGGCGCCGCAATGGTCTGGAAGCTGACCTTCCAGAAGCGCAGCACTTCCTTGTAGAGAAGCGTGCGGAATCCGGAGCCCGCAATGGCCAGGGCAGCCGTCACGCCGCTTTCCTTTCCAAGCGCCGCGCCGGTTCCGCCATCAACTGCAGGAAGACGTCCTCGAGATCCGCATGGCCGACCTCGAGTTCGTCAATGGCGCAGCCGGCGGCGCGGCACGCACCCAGCACGCCCTCCACTTCGGCGGGCACGCCGAGGCGCAGCGTGACGTGCGTGCCGTTGTCCTCGATCACGCGCGAGCGCAGGGCTTCCGGAAGTGCACCGCGCAGGCGCATGCTGACGCGCACGCCCGCCAGCCGGTTCAGCAGCGCGCGCGTCTCGTCGAGCGCGACGATGCAACCCGCCTTCAGCATCGCGATTCGGTTGCACAGCTCCTGTGCTTCCTCCAGATAGTGCGTGGTGAGCACGATCGTATGGCCCTCGCGGTTGAGACGGCGCACGAACGCCCACAATCCCTGCCGCAGCTCGACGTCCACTCCGGCGGTGGGCTCGTCGAGAACGATCACCGGCGGGCGATGCACGAGTGCCTGCGCGACCAGCACGCGCCGCTTCATTCCGCCCGACAGCGAGCGCATGTTGGCGTCCGCCTTGCCGGTCAGGTCGAGGTTGGCCATCACCTCGTCGATCCATGCGTCGTTGTCGCGCAGGCCGAAGTAGCCGGACTGGATGCGCAGCGTTTCGCGCACGGTGAAGAACGGGTCGAAGACCAGCTCCTGCGGCACCACGCCCAGGCTGCGGCGCGCGGCGCGATAGTCGGCCACCACGTCGTGCCCCATCACCGTGACCGCACCGCGGGTCGCGCGGGCAAGCCCGGCAATGATCGAGATCAGCGTGGTCTTGCCGGCACCGTTCGGACCCAGCAGCCCGAAGAACTCGCCGGGTTCGACCCGCAGGCTGACTCCATCGAGCGCAGCAACGCCCCCGCCCCGCGTCGCGTAACGCTTGGCGACATCGATGGCTTCGATCGCGGGCTGCGGCATGGAAACGACGCCGCCCCGGTTCTCGGGGCGGCGGAGGCTGAATTCTACGGGGCCGAAGGCCGGTCAGCCACCGCCGACGAGCCCCTCGACTCCATAGAGCTGCGCGAGGCTCGTCAGATTGGCCGGCAGTCCGGTCAGCCGAAGCACGGTTCCGCGCGCGCCTGCCTCACGCTGCCACGCCAGCACCATCGCGACCGCGGCGCTGTTGCACTCCTTGACGGCGGTCAGGTCGAACTCGGTATCGCCGCTGCGGATCGCGGCGAGCCCCTGCTCGAGCAGGGCGCCGGCATTTTCGTTGGCGATGCGTGCGACGTCGAGTTTCATGTGCGCAGCGGCGTGCGAATCACGACTTCTTCGCCGAATCCGTGAGCTGGCGGTTGCGCTCGGCAAGCGACTTGATGAGCCCGTCGATGCCGTTCTGGTTGACCTCGGAGGCGAACTGGCTCTTGTAGTTCTCGACCAGCCAGACTCCCAGCACGCTGACGTCGTAGATCTTCCAGCCGGCATCGGTCTTTTCGAGGCGATAGTCGAGCTGGATCGGCTCGCCACGGGACGGCACCACCTGCGTGCGCACCAGCACATCCGTGTCATTCGGCTGCGCGCGGAACGGCCGCAATTGCACCTGATGATCGGTCACGGTGGACACCGCGCCGCTGTATGTGCGTACCAGCAAGGTGCGAAATTCCCGGGTGAGCTGGCTGCGCTGCTCCGGCGTCGCCTGGCGCCAGCCCCGCCCGACGGCGAGCCGGGTCATCTTCTCGAAGTTCACGTAGGGCAGGATCTTCTCGTCGACGAGCGCATTGAGCTTGGCCTGGTCGCCCGCCTTCAGCGACTTGTCCTTCTTGATCGACTCGAGCACGTCGTTCGACAGCTTGAGCACCAGCGCATCCGGCGCAAGCGTCGAACTGCTCGCGGACACGCTCGCCGCCGCCGCGCCTTGCGCCTGCACGCCGCCCATCGCCGCCAAGGCGAGCAACGCTGCTGCGGCCAGCCGCCAGATCATCCCCAGGTTACGTATCGTCACAAATTGCATGGTCTTCCAATCGGAGTGGGCCGCATCGTCCTGTAGCCACCGGTTAACGCGTGGGCGCTTTCTTCGGTTGATCCGGCGCCGTCACGGGTTTCTGTTCCTGCTCGTCCTCGGGCTCCCGCTCGCGCGGCGGATTGCCGTCGTAGATCAGGCTGCGGCGCCGTTGCAGGTAGGCGTCCCGGATGAACAGGTACTTGTCCAGCGCGGCGCCTTCGATGATCTTCTCGGCCGGGAACAGGCTCGCGCGAAAGTCGATGAAGCGCACCGCATACAGTGAATTGCGCAGACGCACCGATTCGACGTAATCGACCGGATCGGTATAGAAACCGACCACGCGCCCGACCGAGTCGCGGATCGTGCTCGGCCCGAGGAACGGCCACACGAAGTACGGCCCAGGCCCGGCACCCCAGCGCCCGAGCGTCTGGCCGAAGTCCTCGTCGCTCTTCTCGAGTCCCGCCTTGCTGGCGACGTCGAAGCAGCCGAGCAGGCCGACCGTGGTGTTGATCACCACGCGGCATATGTCCGACACCGCCTCGCCCGGCTTGCCCTGCAGCAGGTTGTTCAGCGCGTTCGGGACGTCGCCGACGTTGCTGAAAAAGTTCCCGACGCAGTCCCGTACCGGCGACGGCACGTAGTCGACGTATGCCCGCGCGACCGGCTTGATCACGGCGCGATCGACGCGCTCGTTGAACTCCGACATATGCCGGTTGTAGCGTTCGAAAGGGTCGACCGGATTGCTGCCGGCGTTCGGAGGAATCGTCGTGGCGCAGGCACCCGTCAGTGCGACGAGCGCCACCAGCGCGACGCTTCGCAGCAGGTTCGTGATCGCAGGTGGCAATCGCATCATCGGCCTACTTCTTCGCCTCGCTCGATCCCTCGGCCGCCTTGTTGTAAAGGAACTGGCCGATCAGGTTCTCCAGCACCACCGCCGACTGGGTCATCTTGATCGTGTCGCCGCTGGCGAGGTATTTGTCGTCGCCCCCGGGCTCCAGCCCGACGTACTGGTCTCCGAGCAGACCGGCGGTCAGGATCTTGGCCGAAGTGTCCTTCGGGAACTGGAACTTCTTCTCGATCTGCATCGTCACGATGCCCTGGAAAGTCCGGTTGTCGAAGCTGATCGCGGACACGCGCCCCACGGTCACGCCGGCGCTGCGCACCGGCGCGCGCACCTTCAGGCCGCCGATGTTGTCGAATTTTGCCGTGATCGTATAGGTCTCGCCGACCGTGAAACTGGTCAGATTCGCCGCCTTCAGGGCCAGGTAGCCGATGGCGACGAACCCGAACAGAACGAAGAGCCCGACCAGCGTTTCAATGCCTTTGCGTCCCATCAGTCACTCCGTCAGCGCGGCGTCGAGAACATGACTGCCGTCAGTACGAAATCAAGAAGCAGCACCGCCAGCGAGGAGATCACCACGGTGCGGGTGGTCGCCTGCGCCACGCCCTCCGGCGTGGCCTCGGCCTCGAAACCCTGGTACAGCGCAACGAAGGTGCACACGACGCCGAACACGACGCTCTTCACCATGCCGTTGCCGACGTCGTCGAACACGTCGACGCCATTTTGCATCTGCGACCAGAACTGCCCCGAATCGATGCCGATCATCTGCACGCCCACGACGTAGCCGCCGAAGATGCCGATCGCCGAGAACATCGCCGTCAGCAGCGGCATCGCGATGATGCCGCCGATGAAGCGCGGTGCCAGCACGCGCTGCTTCGGATCGATCGCCATCATCTCCATCGCCGCCAGCTGTTCGCCCGCCTTCATCAGGCCGATTTCGGCGGTCAGCGACGTGCCCGCGCGCCCGGCATACAGCAGTGCGGTCACCACCGGCGACAGCTCGCGCACCAGCGTCAGCGCGACCAGCAGGCCGAGAGATTCCGCCGAACCGTAGCGGCTGAGCGTGTAGTAGCCCTGCAGCCCGAGCACGAAACCGACCGCGAGCCCCGAGGCGAGGATGATGATCAGCGAATAGTTGCCGATCGCGTGGATCTGCGCGACCACCAGGTAGAAACGCCGCAGCGCCGCCGGCAGGTTGCGGATCAGCTCAACGAAGAAGAACGCATGGTGTCCGAGGCTGCGCAGCACGCGCAGCGCGCGCACGCCAAGGGTAGACAGCGAGTCGGCCGGGCTCATGCGCGCACTCCGAAATCTTCGGCGATCGGCGGGGCCGGGTAGTGGAAGGGCACCGGGCCGTCGGGCTCGCCGCGGATGAACTGGCGCACCTCCGGATCGTCCGAGGACTGCAGGTCCTTCGGCGTGCCGTGCGCGACGATGCGGCCCGCGCTGATCAGGTACGCATGGTCGCAGATCAGGAAACACTCCTGCACGTCGTGCGACACGATCAGCGAGGTCGCACCGGTGGCGTCGTTGAGCCGGCGGATCAGGTTCGCTGTCACCCCCATCGAAATCGGATCGAGACCCGCGAAGGGCTCGTCGTACATTATCAGTTCCGGATCGAGTGCGATCGCACGCGCCAACGCGATACGGCGCGCCATTCCCCCAGACACTTCGGCGATGCGCAACCTGGCCGCGCCGCGCAGACCCACGGCGTGCAGCTTCATCAGCACGATGTCGCGGATCATCGATTCCAGCAGATTCGTGTGCTCACGCAGCGGGAAGGCGACGTTCTCGAATACCGTGAGGTCGGTGAACAGCGCGCCGAACTGAAACAGCATGCCGAGGCGCCGCCGCAGCGCGTACAGCCGCTCCTTGTTGCGCGGATCGACCGCTTCGCCGTCGAACGTGATGCGCCCCCGCTGCGGCGCGATCATGCCGCCGATCAGGCGCAGCAATGTCGTCTTGCCGCACCCCGACCCGCCCATGATCGCCACCACCCGCCCGCGCGGAAAGGTGAGCGACACGTCGTTCAGTATGACCCGCTGGTCATAGCCGAACGTCACGTGGTCGATGTCGATGAAGGCGTCGGAAGTCACGCGCGGGCTCCGGCGTGCAGTCTGGTCGTCTGGTTGGAGCGGTTGTTACGGTGCCGGCCCGTTCGCCGGCGCTGCGGGCCGGTCGCCGATCGAAAACACGCCGACCGCTGCCGCACGGGCGGCGGCATTGTCGCATAGGGGAGGTCCCGTCCCGGCGTCAGGCCGACGACGGAGTCTCTTCGCGCACGGGCAGGGTTGCCGCCGGCAGGTCGATCCAGAACGTCGACCCGGCACCCACGGTGGAATCGACGCCGATGGTCGCGTCCATCAGCTGCGCCAGCTGCTTCGACAGCGCCAGCCCGATGCCGGTGCCCTCGACGGCAGTGCGCTCGGCCCCGATCCGCTCGAACGGCTCGAACAGCCTCCCGATCCGGTCCGGCGCGATCCCCGGGCCGGTGTCGATCACCAGCAGGCGCACGCGTTGCGGAGCGGCGGGCTGGCAACCGAGGGTGACGCTGCCGCCGTCGTGGTTGTACTTCGTCGCGTTCGACAGCAGGTTCACCAGGATCTGGCGCAATCGCACCGCGTCGGCCATCACGTAGGCATCGGTCGCGCCGCACAGCTCGTGCAGCCCGATGCCGCGCTGGGCCATCAGCGGCCGGACGATCTGCACCGCCTGCTCGACCACTTCGCGCACGGCAGTCGGCTGCAGCGACACGGAAAGCCTGCCGGACTCGATGCGCGAAATGTCGAGCAGATCGTCGATGAGTTGCAGCAGGTGCTCGCCCGCGTTGTGGATCTCGTCCACGAAGCGACGATGCTTGGGGTCGAGCGGATGCAATTGCAGCAGTTGCGAGAAGCCGAGGATCGCATTCATCGGCGTGCGCAGCTCATGGCTCATACGCGACAGGAATTCGCTCTTGGCCCGGTTGGCGCGCTCCGCCTCCAGCTTGGCGAACTCAAGATGGCGCGTCCTCTCGTTGACGAGATCTTCCAGCCGTTCGCGGTGCTGCTTCAGTTCGGCCTCGGCGCGCCGGCGGTCGTCGATGTCGGCCCAATAGCCGATGATCTCGACCGGTTTGCCCTCCGCGTCGCGGACAAGGCGCAGCGCATCGTGCACCCAGCGGTAGGTGCCGTCCGCAAAGCGGAAGCGGTAGTCGTGCTGATGACGATCATGCTCGAACAGTTGCGGCAGTTCGGCAAAGACGCGCGGCGCGTCTTCGGGATGGATGCGATCGGCCCACCACCTCGGAGCGAGACACTCGCTCTGCGAGAAACCGAACTGCTCCACGATGTTCGGGCTGACGTAGGTCGCGGCGTAGTCGCCGTGCGCCTCGCAGGTGTAGATCACCACGGGGCTCGCGCCGAGAAGAAAGGAAAGGCGCGCTTCGCTCGAACGAAGCGCTTCCTCCGCGCGCCGGTGCTCGGTCATGTCGCGCGTGACGCCGAGCAGCGCCCTGACGGCCTGGTGATGCTCGTCCCACATCGGAACCGCGTGTGTTTCGAGTGCCTTTCGACTCCCTTTCAAGGTGGAGATCTCGAACGACAGCCGGCGCGATTCACCGCGAAAGACCGCGGCCAGCATCGCGTCGAATTCCGGGCGGTCCGGCGCCGATACCAGCGGACACACGCACTGCCCGCGCACCTGTTCGAGCGAATCCGCCTCGATCATCGCCAGGCCCGCAGGATTCATGTCCAGCAGGTTGCCGTCGCGATCGAGCAGCTTCACGCATTCCGGCTCGCTTTCGACGATGGCGCGCAGATAGGCGCGGCTCTCCAACAGCTCGCGTTCGATGTCGATCCGGTCGGTCACGTCGCGCGAGTACGAAAAGACGCCGACGATCTTTCCCTCGGGGTCCTTCAGCGGCCCCTTGTAGGTGTCGAAAATGCGCACGCTGCCGTCGCAAAGTGTCGCGACGTCTCTCGGGTTGCGCGCCACCTGCCCGGCAAAGGCACGCCGGTCGTCGTGATGGAACCCACGGGTGCCCTTGGCGACATCCCCTTCGCACAGTTCGTGCGACCAGAACTCGGTGTCGGATCGACCGATCATGTCCACCTGCGTGAGGCCCTGCGCCTGCGCGAACGCGCGGTTGACCATCACGAAGCGGTGGTTCAGGTCCTTGGCGAAGATCCAGTCGGGGCACGCGTCGATGATGAACTGCAGCAGCTCATACGCGCGCCCCGATTCACGCTCGGCGTTCATCTGCCGCGTGATGTCCTGCACCGTGCCGAGCGATCGCAGCGGCCGGCCACGTTCGTCATAGTGCGTCTCGCAGCGCTCGCGTACCCACTTGATGCGTCCATCCCTCGGCTGCAGCCGATGCACCAGCTCATAGGGCGTCCGATCCGCGACCGAGGTCGAATACGCCGCGTCGACGCGCTCCCGGTCATCCGGGTGGACCGCCGCCAGAAACGCTTCGTAGGAGGCGCCGAATTCCGTAGGTTCGATCTCGAAGATCTGGTGCACCTCGTCGGACCAGGTAAGTCGCTGGCCGACGTGATCGAGCTCCCAGCTGCCGATGCTCGCCACGCGCTGCGCCTCGGCGAGGCGCGCCGACTTCTCCGCCAGCGCCAGCTCTGCCCGCCGGCGTTCGGTGACCTCGCGGCCGACCGACTGGAACCCGATCAGCGCACCTGCGGAGTCGCGCAGCGGAACATCGCGCCATGAAATCCAGCGTGTCGAGCCGTCCGCCGTCGTGACCAAGTGCTCGTACGTCACCGGGCGGGGGTTGCGCACCAGATCGTCATAGAACTCGATCAGCGCCGGACGTTGCGCCGGCGGCACGAATTCCAGCCAGTTACGGCCTTCGCAGCTGCCGCCGCACAGACCGACCATCTCGCGATAGCGGGCGTTGCAGTAGGTCAGCGTCCTGTCGGGAAGCCACCGGCACACCGCATCGTCGAGCGACTCGACGATGTCGCGATAGAAAGACGAAGAATGCTCGTCCGCGACGGACGAGCTCGCCGAACCCTGGCTCGAAGAAGACTCCGGATCGCGATAGCTCAAGTTGAGTCCGTCAAGCCGTCACCGGCCGTCGCTGAATCGCCGTGGATTGAATCTCTCCCCCGCTAGGGGAACTACAGCGATGATAGGCGTCCCCGCCGTCGCCAACGCGGCGATTTGGGACCCGCGCTACGCCCAATTCAGCCTATTCAGCGGCGGGCGGTCCGGCACGACTTGGCTACCGAACGTTCTGCAGCGAATAGATGTAATCGATCAGCGACAGAATGCGGACCCGAACGTACACGCCCGGCTCGTATGGCGAGTCGCCGTAGTACTTCGCTTCCTCGACGCTGTAGTCCCTGCCCCAGATCGGCATCTCGCGCGTGCCATGCGCTTTCGGCATGTCGCGGCCGTCGATCATCTGGTACAGGCGATCGACCGGGAACACCCGGTTGTTGCGTTCCGAGATCGTCGTGATGTCCGGCACCCGGGTCTTCAGCAACTCGAAGTAAGACCCGTCGCCCTTGCCCGTCGTGCCATGGCAAACCGCGCATTTGGACATGTATTCGTGCTTGCCCAATTCAATCCGGGGCTGCGCAAGTACCGCGCCCGTAAACGCCACCGCGAGCACCGCCAGCAAAGCTGTTGCCATTCGCTTCAGTTTCATATGGCCTCCGTTCGGACGCCGGAACGCCGGCTTTGCGGTCATCCCCGCACGTCCGAAAAAATTGTCCAACCCTCGAGCACGAAAAAGATGACCCCTCGCAACAAGCCCACCCGACCCCGATCACTTCGCCTGCAGCGAGTACAGGTGGTTGACCAGTGCCATGATCCGCGACTGCACGAAGAATTCCGGGTCATGCCGATAGTCGTCGTATGCCGGACGCGCCTTGACCATGTAGTCGACGCCCCAGATCGGCATCTCGCGGTCGCCGTGCGCCGCAACCATCGCACGGCCGTCGATCACGTCGTACAGACGCTGGGCCGGAAATACGCCCCCATTTCTTGCGCTGAGCCGCGTCAGATCCGGCATACGCAGGCCAGCCCATTTCGCGAAGCCGCCGTCCCCCTTGCCGGACAGGCCGTGACAGGAGGCACAGTTCGATTCGTATTCGAATTTGCCGAGATCCGGTCGTGGCGGCTGCGCATGACCGAGGCCGAGCGCAAACAACAACGCCGTCCCTGCTGCAATCGCTATGCGTTTCATGTTCATCTCCAGAGACAGATAACTCCGACACCACCTCGCGATCGACGCCGTTGGTCGACCCGCCAGTCGGGCGGCGCCGTGTTTGCCTTCTTTTTTCTAAGTGATGCCATCTTCCATCGACCGCGGGCAAACGCATTGACCCCTCGCAGTTGGACGGTCGGTTGCGGCGCGCACGGCGGGCGCTACAGGTCGGGAACGTAGAATTCCTTCATGAGCGTGGAACGCATTCAGGTCGTCTATCGTCTGCAGGTTTCCTCCGCGGACGCCAGGAGGCGCGCCGCGCTGCTTGCCGTCGAGCAGAGCATCGAGACGCCACCCGAGGCCGTGATGGACCGGCGCGTGCTCGACGAAGTCGCCGCGCGGGTCGAGCGGGTCGAGGCACAAGCCGACGGCTCGACGCTCGCGCACATCGCGTTGAGCGTCGAAAGCATCGGCGAAGACGCGGGCCAGCTGATCAACATGCTGTTCGGCAACAGTTCTCTGCAGCCGGATGTCGAAGTCGTCGATCTGCAGATACCGGCACGATTCGCGGCCGCGCTCGGCGGACCCAATCTCGGCATCGACGGGTTGCGTCGGCTGACGAATGCGTACCGGCGGCCGCTGAGCTGCACGGCGCTCAAGCCGATCGGCTCGGACATCAGCCGACTGAAGGCGCTGTGCAGCACGTTCGCGCAGGCGGGCATCGATGTGATCAAGGACGATCACGGCTGGGCCAATCAGGCCAGCGCGCCATTTGCGGAGCGAGTCGTCGCCTGCCAGCGTGCGGTGGACGAAGCCAATGCGGCGCACCCGGGCCGCTGCACGATCTACGCGCCGAGCCTGTACGGCACGCATTCGCAGATGCAGCGGCAGATCGAACTGGCGCGGGCGCATGGCGTGAAGATGGTCCTGGTCGCACCGATGGTGTGTGGCGTCGCCACGGTGAACGCGCTGCGACGCGAACACCCGGAACTCGCCTTCCTTGCCCATCCGGCGCTCGGCGGAAATTCCCGCATCGCGCCGGCTGCGCTCCTCGGCAAGCTGTTCCGCCTCTTCGGAGCGGATGCGGTGATCTTTCCAAACCATGGCGGGCGCTTCGCCTTTTCACGCGCCACCTGTCACGCGATCGCGGCGAACAACCGCTCCGACTGGCATGAATTGCGTCGCTCGCTGCCCACGCCGGCGGGCGGGATGAGCGTTGAACGCTGCGCCGAAGTCGTCGCGGAGTACGGGCCCGACACGATGTTGCTGATCGGCGGCTCATTGCTGATCGCGCGCGAGGAACTGGGCGCGCGAACGCGTGCATTCGTCGAATCGGTACATGCATCGGCGCAGCGGGTAGCCCTATGAGCACGATCCGCCGGTTCGAGATCGATGCAACGGGCGGCTTCCGCTGGCAGGCGGTCGAGCGGCTGCGCTACAAGGAAGAAGGCTCGGCGCCGTTCAAGGACATCACGCGCCAGGTGCTGTTCTCGCAGCCGGACCAGGCCTGCGAGCTGCGCTACTTCGAGATCGCTCCCGGCGGGTACTCGACGCTGGAGCGCCACGAGCACACGCACGCGGTGCTGATCCTGCGCGGGCGCGGCTCGGTAAGGATCGACGGCGATACGCAGCCGGTAGGCGAGCGCGACCTGGTGACGATCGATCCGATGACCTGGCACCAGTTCTGCGCCGGCGCCGACAGTCCGCTCGGCTTCCTCTGCCTGGTCAGCAAGGAACGCGATAGGCCGCAGCTGCCGGACGACACATCAACGCGGTAGCGTCGAACTCCCCATCAGGTACTCGTCAACCGCGCGGGCGCACTGGCGCCCCTCTCTGATTGCCCAGACCACCAGCGACTGCCCGCGTCGCATGTCGCCGGCTGCGAACACTTTGTCCACGCTGGTCCGGTAGCAGCCCGGGCCATCCGTCGATGCACGCGCGTTACCGCGCGGGTCCCTGTCGACGCCGAAGGATTCAAGCATGGCCGTCACCGGCGCCACGAAACCCATCGCGAGCAGAACGAGATCCGCCGGCACCTCGAATTCCGAATCCGGCACCTCGATCATCGCCATCTGGCCGGTGGTCGGGTCCTTCTTCCATTCGAGGCGCACCGCGGTCAGCGATTTGACGTTTCCCTTGCCGTCGTCGTTGAAGCGTTTCGTCATCACCGACCAGTCGCGCTCGACACCCTCCTCGTGTGAGCTCGAAGTGCGCAGCTTCAGCGGCCAGTACGGCCAGGTCAGCTCTTTGTTTTCGTTCTTCGGCGGCTGCGGCAGCAGCTCCCACTGCGTGACGCTCTTGGCGTCATGCCGGTTGCTGGTGCCGACGCAGTCGGACCCGGTATCGCCGCCGCCGATCACCAGCACGCGCTTGCCGGTGGCAACGATCTGGTTCTTCACCTTGTCGCCGGCGACCGCCTTGTTCTGAGGCGGCAGGAACTCCATCGCAAAGTGAATCCCCTTCAGGTCCCGACCGGGCACCGGCAGGTCGCGTGGCTGCTCCGCTCCGCCGGCGAGCACCACCGCGTCGAATTCCTTGATCAGCTGCGCGGGATCGACTGTCTGCTTCGACCAGTCGGTCACCGCAGCGCCGTTCAGCTTGCCCTTGCCGACCAACACCCCGCTGCGGAAGGTCACGCCCTCGGCTTCCATCTGCGCGATGCGGCGGTCGATGTGCGACTTCTCCATCTTGAAGTCGGGGATTCCGTAGCGCAGCAGGCCGCCGATCCGATCGTT
Organism: Gemmatimonadota bacterium; assembly: GCA_050258235.1. Taxonomy (GTDB): domain Bacteria; phylum Pseudomonadota; class Gammaproteobacteria; order Burkholderiales; family Burkholderiaceae_F; genus JAKOQB01. Next base: position 29,514 of record JBLMYK010000279.1, read on the forward strand.
CTTCTCGAACACCGCCACGTCGTGCCCGGCGCGCGCCAGCTGCTGCGCGGCCGCCAGGCCCGCAGGGCCGCTGCCGACGATCGCGACCTTCTTGCCGGTCTTCGACTTCGGCGGCTGCGGCACGACCCAGCCTTCGGCCCAGCCCTTGTCGATGATCGCGTGCTCGATCGACTTGATGCCGACCGGATCGCTGTTGATGTTCAGAGTGCAGGCCGCCTCGCATGGCGCCGGACACACGCGTCCGGTGAACTCGGGAAAGTTGTTCGTGCTGTGGAGCACGTCGAGCGCAGCCTTCCAGTTCTGCCGGTAAACGAGGTCGTTGAAATCGGGAATGACGTTGTTGACCGGGCAGCCGTTGTTGCAGAACGGGATGCCGCAGTCCATGCAGCGCGCTCCCTGGATCGCGGCCTGCTCGTCGGTCAGGTGGACGACGAACTCGTGCCAGTGCTTCTTGCGCGACGAAGTCGGCTCGGCGGCTTCTTCCAGCCGCTGGTATTCGAGGAATCCGGTGACCTTGCCCATTTCCTCCTCACGCCGCCAGTTTCTGCGGTTCCGCTCGCCGCTGCGCGTCATGCAGCTGCTTGAGAGCGCGCCGGTATTCGTGCGGGAACACCTTGACGAACTTGGCGCGCATTGCGGGCCAGTTGTGCAGCAGCTCCTTGGCGCGGAAGCTGCCGGTGTAGCGGAAGTGCTTCTCCAGCAGGTCGCGCACGATGAACTCGTCGGTTTCGCCGAGATGCCAGATCGCTGCGTCGACCTTCTCCTGCTGGTCCTGCGCGGTCAGCACCGGCTCGAGCGCGACCATCGCCATGTTGCATTTCTTCGCGAAGTCACCCTGCTCGTCGTAGACATAGGCGATGCCGCCCGACATTCCGGCGGCGAAGTTGCGCCCGGTCGCCCCCAGCACGAGGACCGTGCCCTTCGTCATGTACTCGCAGCCGTGGTCGCCGGTGCCTTCGACGACGGCCGCCGCGCCGGAGTTGCGCACCGCGAAGCGCTCGCCCGCCACGCCGTTGAAATAGGCCTCGCCAGCGATCGCCCCGTACAGCACCGTGTTGCCGACGATGATGTGCTCCGGCCCGAAACCGCGGAAGTCGTTCGGGCTGCGCACGATGACGCGGCCGCCCGACAGGCCCTTGCCGGTGTAGTCGTTGGCATCGCCGACCAGATCGAGCGTGACTCCGCGCGCGAGGAACGCGCCAAAGCTCTGCCCCGCGGTGCCGTTGAACTGGATATGGATCGTGTCGTCCGCCAGCCCTTCATGGCCGAAGCGACGCGCGACTTCCGACGACAGCATCGTGCCGACGGTGCGGTTCACGTTGCGGATCGGCGAGATGAAGCTGACGCGATCGCGCTTCTCCAGCGCCGGCCGGCACTGCTCGATCAGCTTCAGGTCCAGCGCGCGCGCCAGGCCGTGATCCTGTTCCTCGCACTTGTAGCGCGCCACATTGTCCGGCATCGACGGCATGTAGAAGATGCGCGAGAAGTCCAGTCCCTTCGCCTTCCAGTGGTCGATTCCCTTCTTCGTGTCCAGCAGGTGGGCGGCACCGATCAGGTCGTCGAACCTGCGGATGCCGAGCTGCGCCATGATCTCGCGCACCTCCTCGGCAACGAAGAAGAAGTAGTTGACGACGTGCTCCGGCTGACCCCGGAAGCGGCGCCGCAGCACCGGGTCCTGCGTGGCCACGCCCACCGGGCAGGTGTTCAGGTGGCACTTGCGCATCATGATGCAGCCCTCGACCACCAGCGGTGCGGTGGCGAAGCCGAATTCGTCGGCACCGAGCATCGCACCGATCACCACGTCGCGCCCAGTCTTCATCTGGCCGTCGACCTGCACCGCGATGCGGCCGCGCAGGCGGTTGAGCACCAGCGTCTGCTGCGTTTCGGCCAGTCCGAGCTCCCACGGCGTGCCGGCATGCTTGATCGACGATACCGGCGAAGCGCCGGTGCCGCCGTCGTGACCGGCGATCGTCACGTGATCGGCCTTCGCCTTTGCCACGCCTGCAGCCACGGTACCGACGCCGACTTCGCTCACCAGCTTCACGCTGATCGACGCGCGCGAGTTGGCATTCTTCAGGTCGTGAATCAGCTGCGCCAGGTCCTCGATCGAATAGATGTCATGGTGCGGCGGCGGCGAGATCAGCCCGACGCCCGGCACCGAGAAGCGCAGCTCCGCGATGTACTCGCTGACCTTGTGCCCGGGCAGTTGTCCGCCTTCGCCCGGCTTTGCTCCCTGCGCCATCTTGATCTGGATCTGGTCGGCGCTGACCAGGTACTCGGCGGTCACGCCGAAGCGTCCGGAGGCGACCTGCTTGATCTTCGAGCGCAGCGAATCGCCTTCCTGCAACGGCAGGTCGATTTCGACGCGGTCGGCTCCGAGCACGCTGGCCAGCGTGTCGCCGCGCTTGATCGGGATGCCCCGGAGCTCCTGCGCGTAGCGGCGCGGGTCCTCGCCGCCCTCGCCGGTGTTGCTCTTGCCGCCGATGCGGTTCATCGCGATCGCCAGCGTCGAGTGCGCCTCGGTCGAGATCGAGCCCAGCGACATCGCGCCGGTGGCGAAGCGCCTGACGATCTCCTTCGCCGGCTCGACTTCATCCAGCGGAATCGCGCGCCTGTGATCGACCCTGAATTCGAACAGGCCACGCAGCGTCATGTGGCGCCTGCTCTGGTCGTTGATGATCTGCGCGTACTCCTTGTAGGTCTGATAAGAGTTCGCGCGCGTCGAATGCTGCAGCTTCGCGATCGCGTCGGGCGTCCACATGTGCTCTTCGCCGCGCGTGCGCCACTGGTACTCGCCGCCGGCGTCGAGCATGTTCGCCAGCACGGGATCGGCCCCGAACGCGGCGCGGTGCGTGCGCACCGCCTCTTCCATCACCTCGAACAGCCCGATGCCCTCGATGTTGCTGGCGGTGCCACGGAAGTACTTGTCGACCAGCTCGCGGTTCAGCCCCACCGCCTCGAAGATCTGCGCGCCGCAGTACGACATGTAGGTCGATATGCCCATCTTGGACATGACCTTGTGCAGACCCTTGCCGAGCGCCTTGATGTAGTTCTTGATCGCCTTGTCGGCATCGATGCCGCCGGGCTTACCCGCGTACTGCGCAGCGAGCGTTTCCATCGCCAGATACGGGTGGATCGCCTCGGCGCCGTAGCCCGCGAGCAGCGCGAAGTGATGCACCTCGCGCGCCGAGCCGGTTTCGACCACGAGCCCGGTCGCGGTGCGCAGGCCGGCGTCGATCAGGTGCTGGTGCAGTGCGCTCGTGGCAAGCAGCGCCGGCATCGCGACGCACCTCGCATCGAGCTTGCGGTCGGTGACGATCAGGATGTTGTAGCCGGCCCGCACTGCATCGACCGCCTCGGCGCACAACGACGCGAGCCGCGCTTCGACCCCTTCCTTGCCCCAGGCGGCCGGATAGCAGATGTCCACTTCGTAACTGCGGAACTTCCCGGATGCGTACTGCTCGATGTGGCGGATCTTGGCCATGTCCTTGAAGTCGAGGATCGGCTGGCTGACCTCGAGGCGCATCGGCGGGTTGATGTTGTTGATGTCGAGCAGGTTGGGCTTGGGTCCGACGAAGCTCACCAGCGACATCACGAGTTGCTCGCGGATCGGGTCGATCGGCGGATTGGTCACCTGCGCGAACAACTGCTTGAAGTAGTTGTAGAGCGGTTTGCTGCGGTCCGACAGCACAGGCAGCGCGCTGTCGTTGCCCATCGAGCCGATCGCCTCTTCGCCGGCCTCGGCCATCGGCGCCATCAACAGCTTCAGCTCCTCCTGCGTGTAGCCGAACGCCTGCTGTCGGTCTAGCAGCGGCACGTCAAGCTGCGCGGCGGACCCGGCTTCTCCGTCAAGCGCCAGCGTGTCGATCTTGATTGCGATGCGGCGGATCCACTCCTTGTACGGCTGGCTCTTGGCGAGCTGCTCCTTGATCTCGGCGTCGTCGATGATGCGACCCTGCTCGGTGTCGATCAGGAACATCTTGCCCGGCTGCAGCCGCCATTTCTTGACGATCTTGCTCTCGGGGATCGGCAGCACCCCGACCTCGGAGGCCATCACGACGATGTCGTCGTCGGTAACGATGTAGCGCGCCGGGCGCAGACCGTTGCGGTCGAGCGTGGCCCCGATGCGCACGCCGTCGGTAAACGCGATTGCGGCCGGGCCGTCCCACGGCTCCATCATCGCCGCGTGGTATTCGTAAAAGGCGCGGCGGTTGTCGTCCATCAGCGTGTGCTGTTCCCATGCCTCCGGGATCATCATCATCACCGCGTGCGCGAGCGGATAGCCCGACATCGTCAGCAGTTCGAGGCAGTTGTCGAAGCACGCCGTGTCCGACTGGCCGGCGTAGATCAGCGGCCACAGCTTCTCCAGGTCGTCCTTCAGCACCGGCGATGCCATCACGCCCTCGCGCGCGCGAATCCAGTTGAAGTTGCCCTTGACCGTGTTGATCTCGCCATTGTGGGCAATCATCCGGTACGGGTGCGCCAGCTCCCACGCGGGAAAGGTGTTGGTGGAGAATCGTTGGTGCACCAACGCGATCGCCGAGACGACTTCCGCTTCCCGCAGATCGTGGTAGTAGCGCCCGACCTGGTCGGCCAGCAGCAACCCCTTGTAGACGACAGTGCGTGCCGACATGGACGGCACGAAGTACTCCCTGCCGTGCTTGAGTTTCAGCGCCTGAATCTTGTGGCTGGCGGTCTTGCGGATCACATACAGCTTGCGCTCCAGTGCCGCGGGGACCATGACGTCCGAACCGCGACCGATGAAGATCTGCCGGATCACCGGCTCCTTGTCGCGTACGAAGGGAGACATCGGCATCTCGTGGTCGACAGGCACATCGCGCCAGCCGAGGACGACCTGCCCCTCTGCCCGTACGGTCCGCTCCAGTTCCTGCTCGCACGCGAGCCTCGAGGCGTTCTCGCTCGGCAGGAAGATCATGCCCACGCCGTACTCGCCCGGCGGCGGTAGCGTGATGCCAAGCCTCGCCAACTCGCGGCGATAGAACGCGTCGGGGATCTGAATCAGGATTCCCGCACCATCGCCGCACAGCGGATCGGCGCCGACCGCGCCACGGTGGTCGAGATTTTCGAGGATCAGCAGCGCCTGCTGGATCAGGGCGTGGCTCGCCCTTCCCTTGATGTTCGCGACAAAACCGACCCCGCAGGCGTCGTGTTCGAGCGATGCGTCATAGAGACCATGCGTCGATGCATGGTCGAGTTGCTGATCGTATGCGGGAGATTTCACGCGACGCCTCTATCAAGCGAGTCCCGACCCAGACGGTCGACGTCAATGGACTGTACTGCGTCGCACCAAGCAACACAATCGAAATGTCTTTACTCTGTCCCTATTAAAAAAGACTTGCGAACTCTAAAGAAGAGAAAAAGGGGACATAGTTAATGCCTGTGCGGCAGCTTGAGCGTTGGCGTGCTCGAAGTAGTGATTCTCTTTCTCCCTCTTGCTCTTGGAGAGAGTGGTCGCCCACATACGGCTCCGAGTTCGCTCAGGAAGTCCGCCGATCCGACCGCCCAGCCTCGTTTTGACGCCCATTCAAGCCGCTCGACGCGCTCCGGCTCGAGCGGATGCTCGGCCAGTCGGCGGTATGCAGACTGCCGCTCGAACGGAGTGTTTCCCAGCGCCCAGACGATCGGGTGATCGGTGATCAGTGGCTCCGTGACCAGGCCGAGGTGGTGACGCAGACTCGACCACGGATAGCTTGAAGCCTCGGAAACCAGCCCTTCGCGCGCGGGAATCGTCTCGATATAGACAGAACAGTCGAGCAGGTACTGCGCCGCTTCGACCAGGCTGGATCGATACCTTCCCTCCCACAGGCTGCCCCGACGCCCGTAGCGGCCGTTGAACCAGCGGACATAGCGGCGGCCCAGCGATTGAATCGCCTGGCCCATCGATGCCTGCGCGGCGGGCGTCACGAGCAGTTGCACGCGGTCGGGCATCAGCAAATAGGAATGGACGGCGACCTGGCTCCTCTGGGCCGCCTCGCGGAGGCAGTGCAGGAACTGTCGATAGTCGTCCGACGCGCGAAACAGCACCACGCCGGGCGCAGCGCGCAGGATCACATGATGTGGATGGCCGGGAATGCAGAGACGCGCGAGCCGGGCCATGGGAACGGGCGTTGAACGCCTGTCGATTCAGCCGTCGCCGACCGTGAA
>JBLMYK010000280.1:0-11243 GCA_050258235.1 Gemmatimonadota bacterium
GGCGCCAGCCGCTCCATCAGATTGGCTTGCCTGCAATTCGACTTGACGCAGGACTTTCCCGTCGGCCTTGACCAGCTATGGACCGCTCTTGGCCGCGCCGACTACGTCGAACAGAAGTATCGCGCGCTCGGGTCGACGTCGCTTCGCATGCTGAAGTTCAGCGCCGATGCCGAGTCGATCGAGGTCGAGTTCGATCGCCAGGCACCGGTGGATCGGAAGGAACTGCCGGTCTGGGCCCGTGTCCTCACCGGGAAGCGGCAGGCCATGCACCAGCACACACGATGGAGACGCGCCGGCCCCGGCCGCGTTGAAGCCGAGTTTGACATCTCTGCTCCGGGAGTGCCCGTCAGCGCGCGAGGCACCGGCACAGTGGTCGAACTGTTCCCGGGTCATGCACGCCTGACGATGCATTTCGATGTGAGAAGCACGCTTGCCGCTTTGAAGTTCAGCGTGGCTCGAATTTTCGCGCAGCAGCTGAAACAAGCGCTTCAGGCGGACCATGCATTCACGCTTGCCTATCTGCGAGGAGGTGCCCTTCAGTGATGAGGCGAACGAGAGAGGATCGGTCGCCTAGCACGGCGACGGACTGCACAGCGCTCCATGGTGGAACCCGAGCCTCGGATCGCCCTGCATCGAATGCGGGATGAATTCATGCAGCGGCGGCATCTGCACGCGCAGCCGCAGCGTGTTCGACGGGTAGTCGTAGATCGTGATGTGGTTCAGCCCGCGGTTGGCGGTGAAGAGCAGCGATTGGTCCGCCGAGAGCTGGCAGGCGTAGACCGAATCGAGAATTGCGAAGCGCGAGATGCGCAGCGCGGCGAGGAAGTGACGGCTGTCGACCAGCAGATTGCCGCGCGACAGCGCATCTGCAGTCTGTCCCATCACGGAGCGCCAGTTCTCGGCCAGCGCGTCCAGCCCCGGGCGCTCGTCGATCATGCGCCAGCGTGCCAGCGATCCGCGCTCGATCATGATGATTGTCTGGCTGGCGCCGTTGCAGAAGATGAGTTCGTCGTTCGACAGGGTGACATCCGAATTGATGTGGCACGGCACGTCGCGCCCCGACGCCCAGTGTCGCAGCACGCGGCCGCTGTCCGCGTCGATCTCGAATACGTATTCCTTCAAGTACGCCATCGCCCATTCGTGCCAGTCGGTGCCACCCTGCGGCAGCACGCGAAACGACAGCGCGTAGAAGACCTCGCGCGTCGCGTCGACCGCCACGTGCCAGCAGGTCGCGGGTAGCTCGAGGCGGCACGCGCTGCCGGTCTTCAGGTCGAAGATGCCGACCTCGCGTGCCTCGCCGCTGCGCGGGTGGTCCATCGAGCCGTAGACCAGCCAGCGCCCCGATGCGGTGCGCTTGATTGCGTGCGGCAGCCGCACGCCGTGCGCGCCGATTCGCTCGCCGGCATCGAGGCGGCGCGCGTCGAAGCGATAGAAGTAGTCGCCGATCGCGGTGACGAACTCATATTCCGACAACCAGACCGCGTGCGTACTGCCGCGCAGCGACGTGTCGTTGGTCTCGAACGCGAGCGTCGACTGGCGCACCAGTTCCCGGGAGTCGCGGCCGTCGTACAGCAGCAGATGCTGGCCGGTGTTGCCGAGGAAGCCGATCGTTCCCTGCGAATTCAGGCTCACTGCGTGGCCGCCGGCGATGCCGTCGAAGTAGCTGACCTTCCAGGCGTAGCTGTTGTCGGCCGGATCGAACAGGAATTGGCACACGCCCGCCAGCCCTTCGAGGCCGTTCAGGCCGCTGCCGTCCAGCGCGATATGAAAGCGGTATGGGTAGGTCTTCAACTGAAAGCTGGAGCCGATCTCAAAATCCGTGACAGCCGGAGACTCCGGGATGGGTTCTAATCTTGTCGATGGGCGTCAACTCCCCGAATGCTGCCATTCCACGGCGCGTGCGTGCCGCACCGTTGCGCGTATGCGTAATGCAGGACGCGAATGCGACAGCCGCGATCCTGCTGGAAAGGGTGCTCGAAGCGTCGGGCTTCTGGCGCCTCGCGGCACGCCGCAAGGGACCGGTCGTGATCAAGCCGGATCTCGACTGCTACGAGGCCGCGCCGCACTCCGGCACCGAGCCGGCGTTGGTCGAGCACCTGATCGACCTGCTGCACGAACGCGGCTTCACCGACGTTGTCGTGGGGGAGGCGCGCAACGAAGACGATGCGTGGCTGCACAACCGCGACCCGATGGTCGTACCGGAGCTCGTCGGCTATCGCTTCGTCACGCCGAAAGGCCGGGGCTACGAGGTCATCAGCCTGAGAGCCGCCGGCGAGGTCAACGAGCGTTGGACGCAGGCGGCACTGCGGATCAATTTCGCCAAGAACCGCACGCACGAGGATTGCTTCTTCGCACTGTGCGTCCATAACCTCGCGGGGCTCGCGCCGGGGCGCGGCACGCCGGAGGAAGACTGTCTGCACGTGCTGCGAGCGGCGCCGCCGCACTTCAACCTGATCGACGCCGTCACCAGCGCACACGGCGGCGCCGGCCACCGCGCGCCGCGACCGCTCGCGACGCACACGCTGATCGCCAGCGAAAGCGCACTGCTCGCCGACTGGGCCGGCGCTGCGCGTATGGGTCTGGACCCGTACGCATCGCCTGTCAACGCGGCGGCGCTGCGCGCGCTCGGCATTCCGGCGCACGCGATCGACGGCGACCTCGGGGCGTATGCGCTGTGGCGCAACGTACATCCGCTGCTGGCACGCAGCGCGCGCGAGCGAAATCGCAGCGCAGGCGTCGGCGCCGCTTCGGCCGCGTGGTTCCAGAATGTCGACCGTGAGCGCTTCGCGCTGCGCGACTTCTACAGCGATGCGCTGAATGGGTTTGTCGTGCCGCTGATGGCGCGCGTCGACGACAGTCCGCGCGCGTTCTGGCTTGCCGTGGCGCTGAACCTGCTGCTGGCGCGGCTGGATGGACTTGTACAGGCGCAGTCCACACTGCTCTCGAAGGATCGTCTGCGCCGCCGCGTGGCGCCGCTGCTGACGGACCCCGCTTCGTTCAACGACGCGGACTACGAGGGAATCGAGGTGGGACTGGCGCCGTACGAGCAACTGCTGCAGCACGTGCCCCCGAACCGCGACGGCCTGCGCTGGCGGCACGTCGACGGCGCGATCGTCTTCGGCGGCGAGCATGTCTTCGCGCTCCCGTTCGATAAGTTCGTGCGCAAGGTCGACATCGCTCGCTCGATCCAGTACATGAACGACTACATTGGCGGCGGGTGCGTGGCGGTGCGGCGGGACGGCCGCGGCCGCGTCGTACAGCAGGCTGAACGCAACCTGTACCTGCAGCAGCCGAACTGGATGGTGCTGTTCGGCGGCGACGTGATCGACGTCGAGAAGATCGAGCACATCCGTTACGAGCGCGGCCGGCAGTCGATTCACTGGCGTACCGTGGCGAGCCCCAACGGCAGCGCGCGAGTCGACGACGGCTGCGTGACGTTTGCGCGCAGCGCCGACGGTCATACGCGCGTGCACGTTTTCGCGCGCCAACAGTTCACGCTGCCGTTGCTGTTCAAGATGTTCGACTTCGATCTCGCGCCCGGCCTGCGTGATCCGATCATCGACGGCGCGTACACGACTTTCTTTCGCGGCACGATGGCCAATCTGCAGGCTGCGTATGAAGGTCGCGAGTTCCGCATCGGCCACGATCCTCTCGCGGAATCACCCAGGCGCGCACTCCCGCGTTTCCTCGCCACGGCGGCGGCGGCGCTCGCGGAGCTGCTGCGGCGGCGCGACGCGGTGGGCGACATCGGCGATGCTGCGGCGTGGCTGTTCGGCACCCGCTCCGCACTGGCGTCATCGTCTGTCCTCGCCACGAAGGCGCCCGACGAAGCGGGCTTTCGTCACTTCGCGCCCGCGGCCGCCGCGGACGACGCGGCGCAGCGCGATCAGCAGCTCATCGCCGGGATGGCCGCACTCGCGCGCGATGCGCCGGACTTTCTGCAGGGCCTGGCCGACGCAGTTCACCGCGATCTCGACGCACTGGCCGACCCGGGTGGGCGCGCATGAAGCCGGCCGCGCTCGTCACCGGCGCCACCGGAATCGTTGGCAGTCACATCGTGCGTGCGCTGATTGCAGCCGGCCATCCGGTGCGCGCGCTGGTGCGCGCCGGGAGCGATCGGAGCGCGATCACCGGCCTTGCCGTCGAGGTATGCGAAGGCGACGTGCTCGACCCGCCGAGCCTTGCCGCCGCTGCTGCAGGCTGCGGGTGGGTGTTCCACGCAGCCGCCGTCTTCGCCTACACCGGCATCGGAACTGAAGCGCAGATCGAGCTGGCGGTGCAAGGCACCGGCCATGTGCTGCAGGCGGCGCGGCGGGCTGGCGCCCGGCGCGCGGTGGTCACGTCGTCGTCGGTGACGCTGGGCTCTACCGCCACGCCGCAGGTTCTCGACGAAGACGCGGTGTTCGCCGAATCGCATCCGGCCGCGTACGTGCTGTCGAAGATTCGGCAGGAACAGACCGCGTTCGACTTAGGGGCGCGACTCGGGCTCGACGTGGTGGCGGTGTGTCCCACGCTGGTGCTCGGTGCGCACGACTACCGCTTGGGGCCGAGCAACGCGAACCTGGTCAACTACCTGAACGATCCGTTTCGCTCGACCTTCCTCGGCGGCTGCAATGTCGTGGGCGCCAAGGACATCGCGCAGGCGCATCTGGTCGCGGCGCGCCGGGGTGTGCCCGGACAGCGCTACGTCGCAGGCGGCGAGAACCTGCGCTGGCGCGCGCTGCACACGCTCGTGTCCGAACTCGCCGGCACCTTCGGTCCGTCGCTGGAACTGAATCACACCGCCGCGTATCTCGCGGCGGCGGCACTGGAAGCCTCAGCGCATCTGGCGGGCCGGCGGCCGCTTGCCACGCGCGACGAGGCGCGCATGGCGTGCCGCTTCTATTGGTATTCGAGTGCGCGTCTGGCTGCGCTCGGTTGGTCGCCGCGCCCGGCGCGGCAGGCGGTGGCCGAGGCGCTCGCGTGGATCATCGATCGCGGGCACGTCTCGGACACCGCGATGGCGCGGCTCAACCTCGCGCACGAAGTGCAGGCGGCACGAGCATGAAGCTCATGCTGGTGATGATGCAGCCACGCAGCGCGGTGATCGCCGCGCTGTGCGACCACACCTGCGAACTGGCGGGCGAGATCAAGTACGTGGCGAGTGCGCACGTGGCAAGCCGCCACGTCACGCCCGACGGCGACGTCGTGTGCGTGCAGCGCTGGCGTGCGCGCGCCGACGTGCCCGAGCTGCTGCGCCCGCATCTGGAGGACGGGCTGCACGACTGGACGCTGACGTTCGAACGCCGGGCCGGTGCGTACGCATGCCACTGGCGCGCCGAATCGGCCGCGGTGCAGGTGCCCGGCAGCTGCCAGGGAATCATCGGGTTCGCGCCGGCCATCGGCGGCCGCGGCACGCGCATCGAGGTGCATGCCGAGTTCGCTGCCGGTAGCGAGGGATTGCGGGTGATCTTCGGCCGGCTGCTGGCGCAGCACTGGCGCGCCCTGGTCGCAGCGGCCGCGCGCCGGCTCGAGGCTAACCCGCCAGCAGACTGACCGTCGACCAGGCGAGCGCAACAATGGCTGCTGCCTCGGTGCGCGCCTCGTGCGTCATGTGCATGCCGAGCGACAGCAGGTTGGCCCGCGGGTCGTACGCATCGTGGTGCAGGCGGCGCATGCGCCCCTGCACAACCAGATGCAGGCACGAGCCGTCGGGCAATGCGCGGCGCCAGTGGCGCGCGCTCGCCGGTGCGCCGGTACTGGCTCGGTAGCCACCGGATGCGATCAGCGCGTCGGCCTCGCGCTTCGTGACGCGCCGCTCGCCGTTCGAATCCGGATCGTGGTGCAGGACCCGGCGCTCGACCGCGCGGTACGTCACCGGCGCGTGCGCTTGCGCGCGGCCGGCGGCGATGCCTTGCGCGTGGGAGCGGGCGCAGGCTCCGGACTCTTGCGCGACTTCAGCGCTGCGTCCGCCAGACGATCGAGCTCGTCGTAGTAGGACGCGCCAAGGCGCCTGGACAAGTCGGCGAACGCCTGCACGTTCTGGCGCCCGAAGTCGGTCAGCCTGCGCGCGGTGTCGCCCAGCGTGGCTTTGTCGTCCTGGATCGCCTTCAGCGTGTCGTCGGCGAGGGAGGAAAACCGCGCCGCCTGGTTGAGGTAGACGCGCGCCGTCTCGACGCCGGCGTTCAGCAGCTTGACTTCGAGCTGAGCGGCGCCGCTCAGCAGCTTCTGCACGTTGATCGCCGTCGAAGAAGCTCGCGTGGCCATGGTGACTTCCTCCGGATGTGCAGGGTCCGGGACCAATATAGTGAGTCAGCCGCCTGGGCGCAACGACGCGAATACCGCGTCGAGGTGCGCGTGCGATCGGCCGCTCGCGTCATCGCACTTCGGATGCCGCGACGACATAGGCAGGCAGTTCCTGCGAGGAACGCCCCCGCCGGACTTTGGCTCCTGCCGACGCGTATGCCAGATGTTCTTCAATTCGTGGCAGGGAGCTCGGGGTCCTGCCCTTGCGTTCGGGCCGATTGAAAACGGCCCTTGAGCTGAGGTCCTTTCGTGATCGCCGGTCGACATGAGAGTTTCCGTCCGTCCGGCGACCAATGTCGGCTTCAAATCGTGGTTATCCATCGCCGAAATTGACTTGGAGTTGCACCACGTCCGGGATCCCCAACACGCATGGAAAGTATTGCGCGCGGACACGGCGCGAGCTAATACAGCGCCGTCGCTCGCAAAAGCGACGCGATGGGACTTACGACGAAACGACACGGGGGAAAGACAAATGAGTGACGGTTTGGCATCCGCAATTGCGCGTCCCTTGCGCACGCTACTTGCCGCGGCAGCCGGTCTGGTGTTCGTGCTGCCGACGTATGCGGACAGGAACAACACCACGCCGGGCGTCCCGCCTGGCATCCAGTTGCCGCAGCAGTCGAACGGTAACGGGCCGCCGCCGTGGGCCGGCAAGGCATTCCGGCAGGGTGTGGTGGCGGTTTCGCATCCGCTTGCGGCCGAGGCTGGCGCGCGCATGCTCGAAGCGGGGGGAAATGCATTCGACGCCGCCGCCGCGATCCAGTTTGCGCTCAATGTCGTCGAGCCACAGTTTTCCGGCATCGGCGGCGGTGGCTTCATGATGGTTCATCTCGGCAGGACCGGCGAGACGTACATGCTTGATGCGCGCGAGCGGGCACCCGCTGCGGCGACGCCGACGATGTTTCTCTTGACGGGCGTTCCATCTTCGAGCCTGTTCACGATCGACTCGATGAGCGGCATCTCGGTTGGCGTTCCAGGCACGCTGCTGGCGCTGGATACCGCGTTGAAGAAATGGGGCACGATGACTCTGTCCCAGGTGATGGCACCGGCGATCGATCTTGCGCAGAACGGTTTCCACATCAATCGATTCCTCGCTGCGAATATCGCCGGTGACGGTGGTCGCACGCAGCAACAGCCGGAGACCGCGGCGCTCTTCCGCCCGGGCGGCGTGCCGCTGGTCGAAGGCGATCTGCTGGTGCAGCCCGATCTGGCCAAGACCTTCAAGCTGATTGCCGCCAAGGGCGTCGATGCGTTCTATCGCGGCGAAATCTCACAGGCGATCATCGATGCGACCAAGCGCATCCGCACCCAGGCGCCGCTGCCGCCGCAGCCGGCCGAAGCGCAGGGCCGGATGACGCTCGCCGACCTTGACCAGTACCGCGTCGAACTACGCCAGCCGATAACCGTCAATTACCGCGGCTGGCAATTTGCCTCTTCATCGCCGCCGTCGTCCGGTGGGTTGACCATCGGCCAGATGCTGGAAATCCTCGAGCGGTATCCGATCGGCGATGCGAGTCAGGGGTTCGGCTTCGGAGCGCGCAATACCCTGCACGTGATGATCGAGACCATGCGGCTCGCCTTTGCCGACCGCGCAGTGTGGATGGGCGACGAAGATTTCGTGCCAGTGCCCAAGAGCGGCTTGCTCAACAAGACGTACGTTGACTCCCGCGCTGCAATGATCAGTCTTTCCTCGCGCATGCCGACGCCGCTGGCCGGCGACCCCTGGCCCTTCAACGTCGCATCCCTCGGGCAGAAATACCAGGTGGCGATGACCGAAGCCCAGGACGAAGGCATTCACACCACGCATTTCGCGGTCGCCGACAAGTGGGGCAACGTGGTGTCGTACACAACGACGATCGAGCAGACCTGGGGCACCGGGATCATGGTCCCCGGCTACGGGTTCCTGCTCAACAACGAACTGACCGACTTCAATCTGGCGCCGACATTCGTGCCCGGCGTGAATCCAGGCGCCAACGACGTCGCACCGTTCAAGCGTCCGCGTTCGAGCATGGCGCCGTCGATCCTGTTGAAGAACGGTACGCCAGTGGCCGCATTCGGATCACCCGGCGGCTCGACCATCATCAACTCGGTTCTCAACATGGCGCTGAATTTGATCGACCACGGCATGACGGTCCAGCAGGCGATCGACGCGCCGCGCCTGTCGGTGACGAGCGCGACCGGCACGGTGTCGTGCGAGGGCGGCCAGCCGTTCATGCAGCCGGCAATCAGCATCGCAGTGCAGGACCAGCTGCGTGCACTGGGTCACCTGGGCCTCGGCGCGGCAGGAACCAACGCGTGCACACAGTCGATCGGGTCTGTGCAAGCCGTGATCATCGACCTGCAGACGGGCAAGCAATATGGCGGAGCGGACCAGCGTCGTGAGGGCACGGTGATCGGTCTGCCCCGAACAGGCGGAAAGAACTGAGACTTGATCGGACAGTGGGCAGGCGGGGCGCGCGAGGCGCCCCGTCTTGCATTCGCAGAAACGCATCGAACATGTAGAGCGGCGGCGTTGAGGGATCAGTCGGTCGCTGGGCGCGACAATCGCGAACTGCGCAAGCGCGTCAAGAGTTCGCGGCCGCGCATTTCCGCTTCGCCATTCGGGCCCACTGTCCGGCGCGGGACGCCGTCGAACGATCTCGACGACGTGCCTACAAGACCATGTGCGCGAGTTCTTCGGGAGTGCTGATCTGGCGTGGCGGCTTGCCGGCAAACCCGTCGCGATAGCCGTCGCCGAGTTCTCCGCCGAGACGTAGCCATCGGTCGTGGACCTCGGGCGTGCTGAATGCCCTGCCGTAGTAGCAGCAGCGCAGGCCATGCTGGTACCCGATGCGGTAGTCGGTACCCGTCATCAGATTCGACGCAATCATGCGGCTGCGGAATTCCGTCTCGGTCATCGCAAACTCCGGGACGCACTCTAGGTCGCCCGCTGCCGCTGCATATGAGTCAGATCAAGCGGCGCACAGCGTGGCCCGCACTCACGGTATCCGCGATGGCTCACTCCAGACCGGGCTGGGTGGGGCCTCTGCCAGGCCGTCGCGGTACCCCTCGCCGACATGATCGTCGAGCAGCAGCATGCACACATGCTCCCGCGGTGTGCTGACCTTCTTACCCAGGATTGCGCGACGAAGACCCAGCAAGTAGCCGGCCGCGTAATCCATGCACGCGAGCACCCGACGCGCCGGTGCAGGCCAGCGAATTTCGATTTCAGATACGGGCAGCCCCATGCCGGGCAACTTACGCCGCGCGAAGCTGGACGTGATGATCGGAGTCAGGCCCGCTTGCTGTCGGCGTCGAGGCAAGTGGGCCGGACGAATGAGAGTCTCGCGATCGCGGTACATCACGCCTTCCTGCGTCAATCGCCGGATTCGCGCGTATCGGGCACGTCGACGCCGGGAATCGTCGACTCAGCGTGGGCACAATGCGCGGGTCGCGCGGCGAAATGCGCGACGCAACCGCAAGCAGGTGCTGTCATGCGTCTGGAGAGAATTCGCTGCTCTGACATACATCCCGATCCTCGCAGCCCCGGGTATGGGCAGCACGAGATCGAGGCGCTCGTCGACAGTGTTCGCCGACACGGCGTGCTGCGACCGGTGCTGGTGCGCGCCAGCGCAGATGGGTACGTGATCGTGCATGGCGAGCGCCGCTGGCGCGCGTCGCAGGCGCTTGGTCTCGATTCGATTCCCGCGGTCCTGGTGCAGGATCTCACTGCCGGACAGGGCGGGGCGACCAGTCACTGACCCCACGGTTCTCGCGCCCGTACGGCGCGTTAGTCCGATCGTGGTGGCTCATTCGCGCGTCCCGCTGGGGTTCGCGCACCGGGCGATTTCTGAAAAGATGCCAGCGTCGAAATTGACAGACGCAGGAGGCTCATCGGTGATGACTGAGCGCGCACTTGGCCGTGTCGACAAGGTCTTCGGCGACCTCCCGCGAAGCCGGGTCGTTGCACTGGCCCTCCTTGGTGTTGGCATTGTCGGCACCGTCGGGCCTGCGATCAATGCCGAGATCTCGTTGTCGTTCCTGTACCTATGCCCGGTCGCGCTGGCCACCTGGTATGCGGGGGCGCAGGCTGGGATCGTCACAGCGCTGTTGTCGACGATCGCCGTCGTCGCGGGGGAAGTGGGCCATGGCGATTACGTCAACCAGCCCGGCATTGCCCTGTGGAACGCGATCGTCCATCTCGGCTTCACGCTGACGGTGGCGTACCTGCTGGAACGCGTCCAGTTTCATCTCGCCTCCGCGCAGCGGCAGGCCAAGTCCGACCCTTTGACGGGCGTCCTGAACGCGAGGGCCTTCGCAGAGCGGCTCCAGCAGAGTCTCGACCTGGCCGCGCGCGACGGCAGACCAGTCACTCTCGCCTACATCGATCTGGACGATTTCAAGCAGATCAACGACCGGCACGGTCACGGCGAGGGCGATCGGTTACTGCAGCGCATTGCCGGCATGCTTTCGAGGGGTCTTCGCCGCACCGATGCAGTGGCCCGCCTGGGTGGAGATGAATTCGCCGTGCTGCTCGGCGGCGCCGATCGAGCCGCCGCGGAATTCGTCATCGGACGATTCAAGCACGCGCTCTCGGTGGCGCTTGCGCGCGAGCAGGTGGCGGTCAGCTGCAGCATCGGCTCCGTCACCTTGTGTGCGCCGCTCCCCAATGCGGAGCAGGCACTCCGGATTGCCGACTCCGTGATGTACGAGGTCAAGAAACGCGGCAAGAACGCGGTCGATTTCCGGGTTCTGGATGGCCCACCAGGCCCCGGCCATTGAGTGCATCGCTGAACTGGCCGTCACTGGAGGATGCCGCCCAAGCGGAGGGTGATGCGCGAACGAAGCAAACAAAGCGCGGACATCTCGACGCATCACGCCGATGCGGGAGACGCGGCGAGTGTTGATTTTCATTCTTGCAGTTCGGCTTGACCGACAGCTTTGTGCTCGCGTACGTTGCGCGCTTTTTTCTTTGGGGG
>JBLMYK010000281.1:0-26887 GCA_050258235.1 Gemmatimonadota bacterium
CAACAAGGTGCTGCACAACGTCGTCGGCGGGCGCATCGGCGTCTTCGAAGGCAACGGCGGCGACCTGCGCATCGGCCTGCCGCTGCAGTCGCTGCACGACGGGCAGACCCTGCGCCACACGACGCTGCGCCTGTCCGTGTTCATCGAAGCACCGCGCGAAGCCGTCGACGCCATCGTCGCCAAACACGCCGTGGTGCGTGACCTCGTCGATCATGGCTGGCTGCATCTGCTGCGCATCGACCCCGATGGGCCTTGGGTAGAACAGCGGCGGGCAGACCGGTGGGTAACGGTCGCGGGCCGCTCGGCCACGGCGCCCACGGCCGCGGCGGCGGTCACGTTGCGCGGCTAGGATCGGTCGGCACGGCAGTCCGCCGGCGAAGGCTGCCGTAGAACCGCGTCGACTCTCGCGGCGGGTCGCTGCGATTCGTGCCAGCTGACTACCTCGATCGGCGCCTTCGCATCGACGTTTTGTGAATACTCCGTTTGCAGGCGATTTCGGGCCTCGTCTCGCCATTGCCGAGGTGCCGATCCTTGCCCACATGGCGATTTCAAAGGTCGACTTGCAAGGGTCACGCGAGATCTTAGCGGTCGTGCACAGCCGGTTGATGCAGGCGATTTCTCGAGCCGCGAAAGAAGAGGCGCCGACCCTGTCGCATATCCCAACACGCGATTAGACGGCAGTGCATCGCCCCGTCTTTCGCTACGCTCTCGCCTCCGATGCTTTCACGGTAGCGCTTTGAATGGCGCGCCTGGCACCGCCGTGTTCTCCTACTTCGAAAGACTCGTCGACCCCTACCCCGACGCGCCGCCACCGGCGCCGCCGCGGACGTTCGGCGCGTTCATCTGGGCGGCCACCGAAGGCACGCGCCGCTACATCGCGGCGATGACGCTGTTCACCGCCGCGATCGGTGCGTTCGAGGCGCTGCTGTTCGCGATGCTCAGCCACGTGGTCGACTGGCTGACCGACACGCGGCCGCAGACGTTCTGGCACGAGCACGGCGCAACGCTTGCGCTGCTGGCGCTGGTGCTGGCCGGCAGCATCGCGCTGGCGCTCGCGCAGTCGGCATTCAAGCACCAGACCCTGGCCGGCAACCTGCCGATGCGGCTGCGCTGGAACTTCCATCGGATGATGCTCGCGCAGAGCATGACGTTCTTCCAGGACGAGTTCGCCGGCCGCATCGCGACCAAGGTGATGCAGACTGCGCTCGCGGTGCGCGACGCGTGGATGGTGTTCGCCGACATCCTGGTCTACGTGATGATCTACTTCGTCACGATGAGCGCGATCCTCGGCGGCTTCGACCTGCGGATGATCGGGCCGTTCCTGCTGTGGCTCGGGCTGTACGCGGTGTCGATGTGGTACTTCGTGCCGCGGCTGGCGCGCGTGGCGCAGGCGCAGGCGGACGCGCGCAGCCTGATGACGGGCCGCATCACCGACGCGTACACCAACATTGCCACGGTCAAGCTCTTTTCGCACTCGCAGCGCGAGGCGGGCTACGCAAAGAGCGCGATGCAGGAATTCATGACGACCGTGCACCGGCAGATGCGCTACGTGACCGGGTTCGAGACGGTGAACCAGATTCTCTCCGTGGTGCTGATCGGCTCGACCGCCGGTCTGTCGCTGTGGCTGTGGTCGCGCGGCGACGCGGGCGTGGGCGTGGGTGCCGTCGCGGCCGCGGCGGCGATGGCGATGCGGCTGAATGGCATCTCGCACTGGATCATGTGGGAGATGGCGGCGCTGTTCGAGTACGTCGGCACGGTGCAGGACGGGATGCTGACGCTGTCGAAGGCGCACACGGTGGTGGACCGCACCGATGCGCGGCCGATCACGATCACGCGCGGCGAGATCCGGTTCGAACACGTGACGTTCTCGTACGGCGGGCCGCGCAAGGTGATCGACGATTTCTCGCTGACGATCCGGCCCGGCGAAAAGATCGGCGTGGTGGGGCGCTCGGGCGCGGGCAAGAGCACGATCGTCAACCTGCTGCTGCGCTTCTACGACCTGCCGCAGGGCCGGATCCTGATCGACGGCCAGGACATTGCGCACGTCACGCAGGACAGCCTGCGCGCGCAGGTGGGCATGGTCACGCAGGACACGTCGCTCTTGCACCGCTCGGTGCGCGAGAACATCGTCTACGGCAGGCCCGACGCGACCGACATCCAGATGGTGCGCGCCGCCGAGCGCGCCGAGGCGCACGACTTCATCCTGTCGCTGGTCGACCCGAAGGGAAGGCACGGCTACGACGCGCACGTGGGCGAACGCGGTGTGAAACTGTCCGGCGGCCAGCGCCAGCGCGTGGCGATCGCGCGCGTGATGCTGAAGGACGCGCCGATCCTCGTGCTCGACGAAGCCACCAGCGCGCTTGACAGCGAGGTCGAGGCCGCGATCCAGGGCAGCCTCTACCGGCTGATGGAGGGCAAGACGGTGCTGGCGATCGCGCACCGGCTGTCGACGATCGCGGCGATGGACCGGCTGATCGTGATGGATCACGGCCGCATCGTCGAGGAAGGCAATCACCAGGAACTGCTGGCGCTCGGCGGCATCTACGCGCGACTGTGGGCGCACCAGAGCGGCGGCTTTCTCGGCGAGGAGCGGGACGAGACGACGGCAGAGCCGCCGGCGCTGTTTTCATTCGCACCGGCGCGGGGGGAAGTCCAGCTTGCAGCCCGCGAAAACCCTCCCGGGCAGCGCCGGGACGACGAGACGTTTCACCACGAGTAGACGGCGGGCTGCGCTACAAGTCGATCGACAGCAGCGTGACGGTCGCGTCGTCCGGATCGGGGTGCAGTTCGAAGCCCACCTTGCGCGCGAGCGCCTTCATCGACTGATTGGTCGCCATCGTGCGGCCGGTCACCCGCCGCACGCCGGCCAGCTTCGCCACCTCGAGCAGCTTGCCGAGCAGGCGCGCGCCGATGCCCTGGCGCTGCCATTTGTCGCCGACCACGATCGCGAACTCGCACTGACTTCCGTCGGGACTCTTGCGCAGGCGCGCCACGGCGACGATTTCCTCGTCGGGCTTGCGTCCCGCCGCCGCCAGCAGCGCGATTTCCCGCCGCACGTCGAAGCGCACCAGTTGCTGCAGTTCTCCCGGCATCAGGCCGCGATGCGAGAACGTGCGCTCGTAGCGTGTCTGCGGCGACAGGCTTCGCATGAAGTGCAGTTCTCGCGCCGCGTCATCGGCGGCGACCGGACGGATCGCGAGCTCCTGACCGGCGCTCGTGCACCAGTTCTCGAGCACCTCCGGCGCAGGACGGTCCTGATCGAACGACGTGATCGACATGCAAGCATTGTTCGGCACGCAAGCAGCAGCAACGGGATTCACGTCAATTCGCAGCCGATATCGAAGCAATGCTCGACTCCGAGCCACAGGCACGCGACGCCTGAAAACGGGCTTGCGCCCGGCGACCGGTTCCTGCTCCTGCGCGTCGTCCGTCGCCTCGAACTGCCTTTCAACGACCCGCCTGCGATGCGGCTAGCATTGCGCCCCATCGATTTTCCGACCCGAAGGGATCGCCATGGGACGCTGGGCCGCACTCGCGCTCGCCTTCGCGCTGCTCGCCGGTGCGCCGGGCAGCGGCGCCAAGACGCTGCGCTTCGCCAGCGCGTTCGACCCCAACTCGCTCGATCCCCACGCGCTCGCCCTGCTGTACCAGACGCGCGTCGTGTCGCAGATCTACGAAGGGCTGGTCAACCGCGACCGGCAGTTCAGGCTCGAGCCGTCGCTGGCGACTTCGTGGGAATCGCTCGACGGCGCGAAACGCTGGCGCTTCAGGCTGCGGCCGGGCGTCAAGTTCCACGACGGCACGCCGTACACCGCCGACGATGCGGTGTTCTCGATCGAGCGCGCGCTGGCGAAGACATCGCAGCGCGCCAACCAGCTGCGCGGCGTCACCGGGGTAAAGAAGGTCGATCCGCTGACGATCGACGTTCTGCTCAGCGCGCCCGACGCGGTGCTGCCAGAGAAGCTGTGGCAGATCGCGATGATGAGCAAGCCGTGGGCGGAAAAGCACAACGTCGTGCTGCCGCAGGACTACAACGGCAAGCAGGAGACCTACGCGGTGCGCAATGCGAACGGCACCGGGCCGTTCATGCTGAAGAGCTACGAGCAGGACCGCCGCGCCGTGCTGGTCGCGAACCCGAACTGGTGGGGCCGCGACGGCAAGGGCGTGGGCAACGTCACCCAAGCGATCTACACGGTGATCCAGTCCGACGCCACCCGGCTTGCGGCGCTCGCGTCGGGCGAGGTCGACTTCGTGATTGATCCGCCGTTCCAGGACGTGGCGCGGCTGCGCGAGGACAAGCGGCTCGCGTCGGTGCAGGTGATCGACATCGGCACGCAGTATCTCGGTTTCGACCAGGCGCGCGACGAGCTTCAGTCTTCCGACGTCAAGGGGCGCAATCCGTTCAAGGACCTGCGCGTACGGCGCGCGATCTACCAGGCGATCGACGTCGACGCGATCGTCGCCAAGGTGCTGCGCGGGCTGGCCACACCGACCGGTTCGTTCGTGTCCCAGCTGGTCGACGGCTACCTGCCCGAACTCGACAAGCGGCTGCCGCACGATCCCGCCGCCGCGCGCGCGCTGCTGAAGGAGGCCGGCTACCCCGACGGCTTTGGCGTCACGCTGGACTGCGTGAACGTCACCTTTCGCGCGGCGGTGTGCCAGGCGATCGCCGCGATGCTGGCGCAGGTCGGCATCCGCGTGACGTTCCAGCCTTCGCCGAGCGCGACGTTCTTTCCCAAGCTGACGCAGGCGACCACCAGCTTCTTCGAGTTCGGCTGGTCGCCGGGCACCGATCCGTGGGCGATGCTGAACAACGTCGTGCGCAGCTATGACGGGGTCGCGAGTGGGGCGTTCAACGGCGGGCGCTACTCGAACCCGAAGCTCGACGCGCTGATCGACGGCATCCGGGTGGAGCCGGATCTGGCGAAGCGGCGGCAGATGGTCGGGGATGCGCTGCGCATCATGCAGGCCGACCTGCCGCTGATCCCGCTTTATCGCCGCAAGCTGACCTGGGTGATGCGCCCGAACATCCACGCCGTCCCATGGCCGAGCGACGTGCTCGAACTGCGCTGGGTGCGGATCGACTGAGCCTCAACTCTTAGACTTACGCCCGTCCCGGGACGCGCCGATCCCTTTTTTCAGGGTTGGCCGACAATCCAAGAAAGCAGACCATGGCGATCAACCGCTTCGCATTTCCGACTGCAATCCACTTCGGCGCCGGCAGCCGCAGCCTCGTCGCCGGACATCTGCGCGAGCGCGGGCTGAAGCGCCCGCTGATCGTCACCGACAAGGGGCTTGCGCGGCTCCCGGTGCTGGCCGAGTTCAGGCAGTCGCTCGACGGCGGGCTGGACGTCGGCGTGTTCGGCGGCGTGTTCGGCAACCCGACCTGCTCGCAGGTGATGGACGGCGCCGCCGCGTACAAGGCGCATTGCGCCGACTGCGTGATCGGCTTCGGCGGCGGCGCTGCGCTCGACGTGGCAAAAGTGGTCGCGCTGATGGCGGTGCACGACGGCCACATCCTCGAATACGTGTGGGACCACCCGCAGGTGAAGCCGATCGCCAACGAGCTGCCTCATTTCGTCGCGCTGCCGACCACCAGCGGCACCGGCTCCGAGGTCGGCCGCTCGAGCGTCGTCAGCGAGGACGACAGTCACCTGAAGCGGATCGTGTTCTCGCCGAAACTGCTGGCGAAGGCGGTGTTCGCCGATCCTGAGCTGACGCTCGCGCTGCCGGCGGCGGTCACTGCCGCCACCGGAATGGACGCGCTGACGCACAACATCGAGTCGTACCTGTCGCCCGCCTATCACCCGCTGTGCGACGGCATCGCGCTGGAGGGCACCCGCATCGCCGCCGGCGCGCTGGCGATCGCGGTGCGCGAGCCGAACAACCTGCAGGCGCGGTCCGACATGATGATGGCGTCGATGATGGGTGCGATCGCGTTCCAGAAGGATCTCGGCGCGGTGCACTCGTGCGCGCACGCGCTGGGCGCCGTGTGCGACCTGCACCACGGCCTGGCCAACGCGCTGATGATCGAGCCGGTGATGAAGTTCAACTACGAGGCGGTGCCGCAGAAGTTCGCCGAGCTCGCACACGTGGTCCGCGCCAACGGCGCGGAGGACTTCGTGCCGTGGCTGCGGCGCCTGAAGCGCGAGATCGGCATCGGCGACGCGCTGTCGGCAAAGGGTGTCACGCGCGAGCAGATCCCGGCGCTGGTGAAGATCGCGGTCGCCGACATCTGCCACCAGACCAATCCGCGCCCGTGCACCGCGGAGGATTTCGCGCGCTTCTTCGAGCAGGCGCTGTGACCGAGCGGCTGAAGATCGCCATCTCGGCGTGCTTCTTCCACGCCGACCCGGCGCGCCCGATCTTCACCGGCAAGACGCTGCAGTACGTCGAGCAGTCGATCGCGCACTGGGTGCAGTCGGGCGGCGCGCTCGCGGTGATGATTCCGTCGCCCGAGGGCGACACCAAGCGCACGGACGTGACGCTCGCCGACTACGCGCAGTGGCTCGACGGGCTGGTGCTCGAAGGCGGCTCGGATATGTGGCCGGGCAGCTACGGCGAGCTGCCGCTCGCCGAGCGATGGCAGGGCGACCGCATCCGCGACGAATACGAGATCGCGCTGTCGAAGGCTTTCGTCGCCGCGGGCAAGCCGGTGCTCGGCGTCTGCCGCGGGCTGCAATTGCTGAATGTCGCGTTCGGCGGCACGCTGTACCAGGACATCGACACGCAGCTGCCGGGCGCCCTCGCGCATCGCAAGCCGCAGCTCTACGACCGCAACCTGCATTCGATCGAGTTCGTGCCGGGCACGCGGCTGGCACGGCTGTACGAAGGCCAGAGCGGCGCGACGGTGAACAGCGTGCATCACCAGGGCATCAAGGACCTGGCGCGCGACTTCGTCGTCGAGGCGCGCTGCCCGGACGACGGCATCATCGAGGCGTTCCGCTGGACCGGGCCATCGTACGTGGCAGGCGTGCAGTGGCACCCGGAGTTTCACTGGCAGCGCGAGCACGTGCTGAACGACGACGCGATCCTGCAGGATTTCCTGGCCGCGTGCCGCGCAACGAAGGGAAGGCAGCCATGAGTGAGTTCGCCACGCTGCTGTACGGCAAGGACAGCCGCAACCCGCGCATCGCGCGCATCACGCTGAACCGGCCGGAGCGGCTGAACGCGATCAGCCCGCAGATGCCGGGCGAAATACGCGGTGCGGTGCAACGGGCAAACGACGATGACGAGGTGCACGTGATCGTCGTGCAGGGCGCCGGGCGCGCGTTCTGCGCGGGCTACGACATGAAGGAGTCGGCGGAGCGGCCCGGCGAGCACGAGTGGCTGCAGACCGAAATGCCGTGGGATCCGATGGTCGATTACCGGTGGATGAAGGGCGCGACCGACGACATCATGAGCCTGTGGCGCAGCTACAAGCCGACCATCTGCCGCGTGCAGCAGTACGCGGTCGCGGGCGGCTCGGACATCGCGCTCTCCTGCGACCTGCTGGTGCTGGAAAAGACCGCGCGCATCGGTTACATGCCGACCCGGGTATGGGGCTGCCCGTCGACCGCGATGTGGCTGTACCGTGTCGGCATGCAGCGCGCGAAGCGGCTGCTGTTCACCGGCGACACGATCGACGGCGCCACAGCGAAGGAATGGGGGCTGGCGATCGACGCGGTCGAGCCGCAGGAACTCGACGCGGCGGTCGATGCGCTCGCCGAGCGGATTGCCGGCGTGCCGCGCTCGATGCTGATGATGCAGAAGCTGATGATCAACCAGGCCTACGAGAACATGGGCCTGGCCTCGACGCAGATGATCGCGACCGTGTTCGACGGCATCACGCGCCACAATCCCGAAGGCGTGTGGTTCCGCGCGCATGCCGAGAAGCACGGCTTCCATTCCGCGGTCGAGTGGCGCGACTCGGGCCAGCCGATTCCGGAAGGAGAGGAAGCGCGCCGGACGGTGCGCGAACTGCGCGGACAGACGAAGTAGGACCGAACGATGCTGAGAGTCACCAACCCCGCCAACGGCCAGACGATTGCCGATCTGCCGGACGACGATGCCGCCGCAATCGCCGGCAAGTTCCGCGCCGCGCGCGCCGCCCAGCCGGGCTGGGCCGCCACGCCGATCTCGCAGCGGCTCGCGGCGATCCGCCGCTTTCGCGAAGGAATCGTGCGCGACCTGGACAAGCTCGCCGCGGTGCTGACCTCCGAGGTCGGCAAGCCGATCCGGCAGTCGCGCAACGAACTTAACGGGGTGCTCGGCCGCATCGACTTCTTCCTCGCCGAGACCGAGAAGACGCTCGCGCCGCGCGACGTGTTCGATGAGTCCGGCATGCGCGAGCGCATCACGCATGAGCCGCTCGGCGTGATCGCCAACATCTCGGCGTGGAACTACCCGTACTTCGTCGGCGCCAACGTGTTCGTGCCGGCCCTCCTGACTGGCAACGCGGTGCTGTACAAGCCGAGCGAGTACGCCACCCTGACCGGGCTGGAGATCGGCAACCTGCTGCATGCGAGCGGCGTGCCGCAGGACGTGCTGCAGGTGATCGTCGGCGCGGGCGCGGCGGGAAGCGCGCTGCTCACGGAACCGCTCGACGGCGTCTTCTTCACCGGCAGCTATGCGACCGGCGCCAAGATCGCGCAGGCGGTGGGGCCGCGGATGATCAAGCTGCAGCTCGAACTCGGCGGCAAGGACCCGGTATACGTATGCGACGACGTCGATGTCGCCGCGGCCGCGGCGTCGACCGCCGACGGCGCGATGTACAACACCGGGCAGAGCTGCTGCTCGGTCGAGCGCATCTACGTGCATGAAAGGATTCACGACGCGTTCGTCGCCGCGTTCGTGAAGGAGGTGAAGGGTTTCCGCATCGGCGACCCGATCAGCGAGGACAGCTACATCGGTCCGCTGACGCGCGCGCCGCAACTCGCCGTGCTGGCGGATCAGGTCGCCGACGCTCAGGCCAGGGGTGCGAAGCTGCTCACCGGCGGCAAGCGGATCGAGCAGCCCGGCAACTGGTTCGAGCCGACCGTGTTCGCGAACGTGAACCACTCGATGAAACTGATGCGCGACGAGAGCTTCGGCCCCGTGATCGGCATCCAGAAGGTCGCGAACGACGACGAAGCGGCGCGGCTGATGAACGACACCGAATACGGGCTGACCGCGGCCGTGTACACGAAGGATCGCGCGCGGGCGGAGCGGCTGCTCGCGCAGGTGCGCGCCGGCAGCGTGTACTGGAACTGCTGCGACCGCGTCAGCCCGCGCCTGCCTTGGTCGGGACTCGGCCACTCCGGCATCGGGCTCACGCTGTCGACCTACGGCATCGAGACCTTCACGCGCCCGAAGGCCTGGCACCTGCGGTCGGCGTGAGCGTCAACCCAGACCGGCTTTCAGCCACGCAGCGAACTCGCCGGCCGGCAGCGCACCGCTGACGCGCTCGGCGAGCTGGCCGTTCTTGAACAGGGCAATCGTCGGAATGCTGCGAATCGCGTAGCGGCTCGCAATCTGCGGGTTGGCGTCGGTATCGACCTTCGCGAAAAGCACCGCGTCGCTGCTGCGTGCTGCAGCGGCGAAGACCGGCGCGAACATCCGGCACGGGCCGCACCACTCGGCCCAGAAGTCGATCACGACCGGCCGCCGGCTGGCGGCGATCACCGCCGCCAGGTTGTCATCGCCGAGCGCGACCGGCGCGCCCTGCAGCAGCAGCTTGCCGCAGCTGCCGCAGCTCGGGTCGTCGTTGAAGCGCTCTTCCTGCACGCGGTTTTTCGCGTGGCAATGCGGGCATGCGAGGATCATGGCGCGGGGCTCCGTGTCCAATGCCGCCAAGATGGCGGCGCCGCGTTCTGCTTCAAGGGAGCGCGGCACCGCGTGTGACCACCGTCACGCGACAGTCCGTCACTCCTCCTCTTCGGCCTTGCGCTTGCTCTTGAACTCGTTGGCCAGCTGCGCCTGCACATTGGGCGGCACCGCCTCGTAGTGCGACAGCTCCATCGAGTAGCTGCCCTGCCCCTGCGTCATCGCCTTCAGGCGCCCCGCGTAGCCGTCGAGCTCGGACAGCGGAACCACGCCCTTCACGACCATCATGCCGCCGGCAAGGTTGTCGGTGCCGGTGACCTGCCCGCGCCGCGACGAAAGATCGCCGGTGATGTCACCCATCACCACGTCCGGCACCACGATCTCTACGTTGACGATCGGTTCGAGCACGATCGGCCGCGCCTTCGGCAGCGCGTCAAGCATCGCCTTGCGGCCGGCCGCGACGAACGCGACCTCCTTGCTGTCGACCGGATGGTGCTTGCCGTCGTAGACGACGACGCGGATATCCTGCAGAGGGTAGCCGGCGACATAGCCGGTCGCGAGCACCTCGCGCACGCCCTTTTCCACCGCCGGGATGAAGTTGTACGGAATCACGCCGCCCTTGACCTGGTCGACGAACTCGAAGCCCTGGCCGCGGCCCATCGGCTCCACGCGCAGGTAGACCTCGCCGAACTGCCCGGCGCCGCCGGTCTGCTTCTTGTGGCGCGCGTGCCCCTCGGCCTGCGCATTGATCGTTTCTCGGTATGGCACGCGCGGCGGGCGGGTGGCGACCTCGAGCTTGTACAGCGAGTTCATCCGCTCGAGCACCGAGCGCAGATGAAGTTCGGACAGGCCGCGCAGCACGGTTTCGTTCTGCTGCACATCGTGGTCGATCGACAGCGTCGGGTCCTCCGCCGCGATCTTGGCCATCACTTCCGAAATGCGACCCTCGTCGCCGCGCCGCTTGGGCTCGACCGCCCAGCCGAACATCGGCCTGGGAAAATCGAGCGGCTTCATCCGCACGAAATCCTCGTCGTGCGAGTCGTGCAGCACGCAGTCGAACACGATCTCCTCGACCTTCGCCACCGCGCCGATGTCTCCGGGAACGAGCTGCGGCACCTCGACCATGTCCTTGCCCTGCAGCAGCATCGGGTGCGCCACCTTGAACGCCTTCTTGCTGTCGCCGACGAAAAGCTGCGAGTCCTTGCCGATCCTGCCCTGGTGCACGCGGAACACGCCGATCTTGCCGACGTAGGGGTCGTTGACCACCTTGAACACGTGCGCGATCACGTGCTTGCTCGGGTCGGGCGCCGCGCGGAATGCCTGCGCGTCGGCGCCCTCGCCCTTGATCAGCAGCGGAGGGTTGCCCTCGCCCGGGTGCGGCAGGTGGCGCGCCATCACGTCGAGCAGGTCCTCCACGCCGGCGCCGGTGCGCGCCGAGGTGAAGCACACCGGGATGATGTGCCCCTCGCGCAGCGCCTTCTCCAGCGGCTCGTGCAGCGTGGTCGGATCGATGCTGCCCTGCTCGAGGTAGCGCTCCATCGCGGCGTCATCGACTTCGACCACCTGCTCGACCAGCTTGCGGTGCACCTCGGCGACCGACAGGAAGTCGGCGGTGCCGTCGTCATGGTCGAAGCAGTCGATCACACGCGCGCCGTTATCCGCCGGCAGGTTGATCGGCAGCACCTCGGCGCCGAACGCCTCCTGCAGGTCATCGAGCAACCCCGGCAGGTTGATGTGCTCGTGGTCGATCTTGTTGACGATGATCATGCGGCACAGGTTGCGCGTCTTCGCCCAGTCCATCATCCTGCGCGTGACCAGTTCAATGCCGCTGGCGGCGTTGACCACCACCGCGATGGTTTCCACCGCGTCGAGCGCGCCGATCGCCTGGCCGATGAAATCGGGGTAGCCCGGCGTGTCGATCAGGTGGATGCGCGTGCCGTTGTGGTCGCAGTGCACCGCGGCCGCGCGCAGCGAATGCAGCGCAGTCTTCTCCTGCGGGTCGTAGTCGGACACCGTGGTGCCTCTCTCCACGCTGCCCGTCGCGCCGATCATCTTGGACTTGGTCAGCAGCTGCTCGACCAGCGTCGTCTTGCCCGCGGCACCGTGGCCGACGACGGCGACGGTGCGCAGATTCTCCGTGGCGAATGCCATTGCTCTCTCTCCTGGATGGTCGGCGCAAACTATAGCGCCGCCGCCGATCGCGAAAGGTGACCGGCGCGGGCGGCGCGGGCACAATGTGAGCCAGAACAAGAAACCGTCGCCGCGCTGCCCGACTCCAATTCGATGGCCGAAGAACAACGCCTGTCCGCGCCCGCGGCGCCGCCCGCGCATGCGCGCATCGTCGTGATCGGCGGCGGCATCATGGGCTGCTCGGTCGCCTACCATCTGAGCGCGCTCGGCGAGCGCGACGTGGTGCTGCTCGAACAGGGTCGGCTCACGTCGGGCACCACCTGGCATGCGGCCGGGCTGGTAGGCCAGTTGCGCAATCACGAGAGCATGACGCGGCTGATCCGCTATTCGACCGAGCTGTATGCGAAGCTCGAAGCGGAGACGGGGCTTGCGACGGGATGGAAGCAGTGCGGCTCGCTCGCGGTCGCGCGCACGGACGACCGCATGGTGCAGCTGAAGCGCACCGCGGCGGTCGCCAAGGCGTACGGCGTCACCTGCGACGTGATCACGCCCGCCGAGGCCGGCCGGCTGTACCCGATCATGGAGACGCGAGACCTCGCCGGCGCGGTCTGGCTGCCCGGCGACGGGAAGGCCAACCCGGCCGATCTGACGCTGGCGCTCGCGAAGGGCGCGCGCAACCGGGGCGTCAGGATCTGCGAGGGCGTGCGCGTGACCGGCGCCACGCGCTTCCGCACCGAGCGCAGGCGCGGCATCAAAGCGCTCGCTTGGCAGGCGAAGGACGGCGGCCGCGGCGAAATCGAAGCCGACATCGTGGTGCTGTGCGGCGGCCAGTGGTCGCGCGCGCTCGGACGCACGCTCGGCGTCACGGTGCCGCTCTTCTCCTGCGAGCACTACTACATCGTCACTGACAGGATCGACGGCGTGCACCGCGACCTGCCCGTGATGCGCGACCCCGACGGCTACATCTACTTCAAGGAGGAAGTCGGTGGCCTGCTGATGGGCGGCTTCGAACCGCACGCCACCCCCTGGCTGCAGAGCGCCCGGCACCGCGGTGGCATTCCGGAGAACTTCGAATTCCAGCTGCTGCCCGACAACTGGGACGCGTTCCAGATCCTGCTCGACAACGCGATGATCCGCGTGCCTGCGCTGCAGGAAGCGAAGGTCAAGCAGTTCTACAACGGGCCCGAGTCGTTCACCGCGGACAACAACTTCATCGTCGGCCCGGCGCCGGGGCTCGACAACCTGTATGTCGGCTGCGGCTTCAACTCTATGGGTATCGCCTCCGCGGGCGGCGCCGGCAAGGCGCTCGCCGAGTGGGTCGTGCAGGGCGAGCCGACGCTGGATCTGTGGCCGGTCGACCTGCGCCGCTTCGCGCGCTTCAACGGCAACGAGACCTGGCTGCCCGACCGCATCGCTGAGGTGCTCGGCATGCACTACAAGATGCCGTGGCCGAACCGCGAGCTGGAGAGCGCGCGCCCGTTCCGCCGCTCGCCGCTGTACGCGCACCTGCAGGATCGCGGCGCTTGCTTTGGCTCGAAGATGGGCTGGGAACGCGCGAACTTCTTTGCGCCGTCGCCGGCCGAAGCAAAGATCGAATACGGCTGGGGACACCAGAACTGGCACCCGTGGGTCGCGGCCGAGCACCGTGCCTGTCGCGAGGGCGTCGCGGTGTTCGACATGACCTCGTTTGCCAAGCTGCTGGTGCAGGGATCCGACGCGTGGACCGCACTGCAGTGGCTGGTCGCCAACGAGGTGCCGCGCGCTTCCGGCGCGACCGTCTACACCGGGATGCTCAACGAGCGCGGCGGCTACGAGAGCGACTTCACCATCACCTGCGTCGACGAAGAGCAGTACCTGATCGTCACCAGTTCGGGCTCGGCGGTGCGCGACCGCGACGTGATCGAGCGCGCGCTGCGCGAACGAGGCTGGCGCTGCACGGTGACCGATATCACGCCGATGGTCGCGATGCTCGCGGTGATGGGCCCGCGCTCGCGCGAGCTGCTGCAGCGCGTGTCGACGGCGCGCTTTGACAGCGCATCGTTTCCCTTCGGCACCTCGCAGGAGATCGATCTCGGCTACGCAACCGTGCGCGCCACCCGCCTGACCTACGTCGGCGAACTGGGCTGGGAGCTATACACGCCGGTGGAGTTCGCGGTCGGCGTCTACGAGCAGCTGCTCGAGGCCGGGCGCGACCTCGGGCTCGCCAATGCCGGCTACTACGCGATCGATTCGCTGCGGCTGGAGAAGGGCTACCGCGCGTGGGGCCGGGAGCTTTCGCCCGACATCAATCCGTTCGAGGCCGGACTGTCGTTCGCGGCGAAGCTCGACAAGGAAGGCGGTTTCCGCGGCCGCGACGCGCTCGCGCGCATCAGGAGCGAAGGCGTGCAGCGGCGGGTCGTATCGCTGGCGGTCGAGGCAAGGCACACGAACCTGTGGGGCAACGAACTGATCCTGCGCGACGGCACGCCGGCCGGCTTCGTGACCTCGGCCGCGTTCGGTCACACGATCGGCAAGCCGGTCGCCCTCGGGCTGATCGCGAACGCGAACGGCCTGGCCGACAAGGCATGGGTCGAGTCCGGCCGCTACGAGATCGATCTGGCTGGCGAGCGCTACGCCGCGCAGGTGTCGCTGCGCGCGCCCTATGATCCCGACGGCGTGCGCGTGAAATCCTGATCTGCGCTCTCACGAGGAGCGGCGGATCGAAAACCCTGAACCACAGGAGAGACAAAGTGCTGATCGGAGTCCCGAAGGAAATCAAGGTCCATGAGTACCGCGTCGGCATGACGCCGACGTCCGTGCGCGAGGCGGTCACGCACGGCCACAAGGTGATCGTCGAGACCCAGGCCGGCGGCGGCATCGGCGCCACCGACGACGATTACCGCAAGGCCGGAGCCGAAGTCGTCGGCGGCGCGGCCGAGGTGTTCCAGCGCGCGGAGATGATCGTCAAGGTCAAGGAGCCGCAGGCGGTCGAGCGCAGGATGCTGCGCGAGGGACAGGTGCTGTTCACCTACCTGCATCTGGCGCCCGACCCGGCGCAGGCGAAGGACCTGATCGCGAGCGGCGCAGTCTGCGTCGCGTACGAAACGGTGACCTCGCCCACGGGCGGGCTGCCGCTGCTGGCGCCGATGAGCGAAGTGGCCGGCCGGCTCGCGGTTCAGGCAGGCGCGCGCTGCCTTGAGAAGTCTGCCGGCGGCATGGGCATGCTGCTGGGTGGCGTGCCGGGAGTGGCGCCGGGACGCATCGTGATCCTCGGTGCCGGGGTGGTGGGTACCAACGCGGCGCAGATGGCCGTCGGCACCGGCGCCCAGGTGGTGGTGATCGACAAGTCCACCGACGCGCTGCGCCGGATCGACGCGATGTTCAACGGCCGCGCGATGACGGTCTTTTCCAACCAGGACAACGTCGAGCGCGAGGTGCTGCGCGCGGACCTGGTGATCTCCGGCGTGCTGATTCCCGGCGCCGAGGCGCCGAAGCTGATCACCAAAGCCATGCTGCCGCGGATGAAGCCCGGATCGGTGATCGTCGACGTGGCGATCGACCAGGGCGGAAGCGTCGAGACGAGCCGCGCGACCACGCATGCCGACCCGACCTACGTGATCGACAACGTGGTGCACTACATGGTGGCCAACATGCCCGGTGCCGTGCCGCGCACCTCGACCTATGCACTGAACAACGCCACCCTGCCCTTCGCGCTCGCGCTCGCGGACAAGGGCTGGCGCAAGGCGCTGCACGACGATCCGCACCTGAAGAACGGACTGAACATCGCGGCCGGCAAGGTGACGTACAAGGCTGTCTCGAAGGCACTCGGCCTCGGTTACACCGCGGCCGATGCCGTGATTGCCTGACCGCGCGCAGCGTCACGCTGCGGCGCCGGCCGTCAAGGATCGATCTCGGACGAAGACGCCGGCCGGCGCGCCAGCAGTGCCGGCGCATGCGCAGCGAGGCCCGGCGCGTGCGCGACCAGCCAGTTTCGCAGCGCGCGCAGGTCGAGCGACCGGGCGTAGCCCGAAGGCGCGCCGAGCAGCGCGATCGCGAAGCGGCGCGCTCCGGCGTGCAGGACGACCAGCAGGCATCGGCCCGCTTCGTTGATGAAACCGGTCTTGGTCAGGTCGATGCCCATGCGCGGGTCGGCCACGAGCGGGTTGGTGTTCCGAAAGCGGACCACGCGCCCGCCGATAGAGGCGTGCGTGACGGCCTTGGTCGTCCGCTCGCGGATCTCCGGGTAGGCGTACGCGGCGGCCGCCAGGCGTGTCAGTTCCTCGGCCGTGGAGACGTTGTCGGCCGACAGACCGGAAGGCTCGACGAAGTGGGTGTGTTCGAGCCCCAGCTCTTTCGCCTTGGCGTTCATCGCCTGGACGAAGGCCTCGGTGCCGCCGGGGCTCGAGCGCGCCAGCGCCAGGATGGCGCGGTTGTCGGACGCCACCAGCGCCAGGGTCAGCAGCCGCGCACGCGTGAAGACGCTGCCCGTCGTGAGACGCGAATGAGATCCGCGCAGCGTGTCGCGATCGTCTTCGGTCACCGTCACCAGCGTGTCCATCGGCAGGTGGGCATCCAGCAGCACCATCGCCGACATCAGCTTGGTCAGCGAAGCCATCGGTCGCGCGTCGCCGCCGTGCTTCTCGAACACGACGTTGCCGGTTTCGACTTCGGTCACCGTCGCTGCATAGGCGCGTAGCGCAGGCGGTTGCTGCGACTTCGCGCAGGCGCTGCCGGCGGCGGCCAGCAGGGCGAGGCTCAGAACAAGCGTCAAATGGCGCATCTTCATCGTCGTCCGTCAAGTACGCGCACTTTAGCGGCTAAGCGCTCATCTGCGTTGACACATCGGGCCAGAAGGCAAGGCCGCGCGGAAAAGCGGCCTGCAATGGAGCGAGTGGAGCGGACAACCGTCAGTCGTTGTTGCGCTTTCCACACGCACCGCGCCGCACGCTATGCTCGCGGCCGCCCTGCGCGGATCGCCCGCGTCGACGGGCCTGCCCAGCCGCCGCACCGCGACCTTGACCCTGACCGTCTCCTTCGCTGTCCTGCTCGCCGCGCTGCTGCACGCGAGCTGGAACGCGATGATCAAAGGCAGCCGCGACGTGCTGCTCGACACCGCGGGCATCGTGCTCGGGGCAGGCGTGGTGGCGCTTCCGTTCCTGATCTTCGTCGCCCCGCCGGCAGCCGCCGCCTGGCCGTATATCGGCGCGTCGCTGACGATCCACCTTGCGTACTACTACCTGATGGTCAACGCGTACCGCGTCGGCGATCTGACGCTCGTCTATCCGCTGATGCGCGGCGTGGCGCCATTGATCACCGGCCTGGCCGGCATCGTGCTGCTGCGTGAACTGCCGAGCACCGTGGCCTGGGTCGGCATGCTGCTGATTTCGTTCGGCGTGTTCGCACTTGCCTACCGAACGCTCGGTCACGCGCCGTCGCGCGCGGCAATCGGCTTCGCGCTGGCCAATGCAGCCGTGATCGCCGCGTACACGCTGGTCGACGGCAAGGGCGCGCGGATCTCGGGCAACGCGTGGGGATACATCGCGTGGCTGTTCGTGCTCGACGCGCTGCCGTTCAGCGCGTACATGCTCGCGCGGCATCGCGCGCACTTCGTCGCCTATCTGCGCGCCAACCCCGAGCGCGGACTGATCGGCGGCGGATTGTCGGCCGCCGCCTACGCGATCGCGGTGTGGGCGATGACGCAGGCGCCGGTGGCACTGGTCGCCTCGCTGCGCGAAACCTCGGTGCTGTTCGCCACGCTGATCGGCGCGCGCCTGCTGAAGGAGCACCTGTCGCCGCGCCGCTGGGCCGGCGTGCTCGCAGTGGTGGTCGGCGTGATCGCGCTCAAGGCTGGTTGATTTGCTAAGGTTGGCCCCGAAGAATTCCAGCATGGCGCGATCGAAGAAGCCCCGTTCCCGCGCACGGCCGCCTGGCCGCCCCGCCCGCACACCATCTCGCATCGCACAGGAAACCGCGACGCTTGAGGAAGCGGTGCGCTGGGAATGCGAGGCGATCAGCGCGCCGTCGCTTCTGCTGATGGCGCTCGAATGGCGCGCGCCCCTGGAATACGGCGCGACGATCGCCGCGCTGCCGTGGCTGCAGCGCGCGCCCTCGGGTGACGGACACTCGGTGCTGGTGTTTCCCGGGCTGATCGCGGGCGACCTGTCCACTGCGGCGCTGCGCGGCTACCTGCGCGGGCGCGGCTACGACGTGCACGGCTGGGAGCAGGGCCTGAACCTAGGAGCACGCCGCGGCGTGATCGAGGCCTGCATCGCCCGCGTGCAGCGGCTCGTCGACAAATCCGGGCGCAAGCTGAGCCTGATCGGCTGGAGCCTGGGCGGGATCTACGCGCGCGAACTCGCGAAGGACTTGCCCGACCTCGTGCGCTGCGTGATCACGCTCGGCTCGCCATTCAACGGCCATGCCCGTGCGACGAACGCATGGCGGCTGTACGAATTCGCGGCCGGCCACGCGATCGACGCCCATCCGCGGCGCCAGCATCTGCACCGTGCACCGCCGGTGCCGACCACGTCCGTCTACAGCCGCACCGACGGCGTGGTCGCGTGGCAGTGCTGCATCAACGACGAGCATCCGCATACCGAAAACATCGAGGTGGTGGCGAGCCATTTCGGAATCGGCATGAATCCGGCCGCGATGTACGCGATTGCCGACCGCCTCGCGCAGCCCGAGGGCACCTGGCAGCCGTTCCATCGCGACGGCTGGCGCGCGATGGTGTTCCCCGAGCCAGCAGCAACCTGATGCCGAGCGTCGCCGCCAACGGAATCCGCATCGAGTACGAGTCGCACGGCGACCCCGCGCGGCCGGCGATCGTGCTGATCATGGGACTGGGCATGCAGCTGGTCGCCTGGCCCGACGAACTGATCGACGGCCTGGTCGCGCGCCGCTTTCGCGTACTGCGCTTCGACAACCGTGACGCCGGGTTGTCGACGCAGTTCGACGACCACCCGGTCGGGCCGCTGATGTCCGTTTTCATGCGCTGGAGCTTCGGCTGGCCGGTTGCCGCGCCATATACGCTCGACGACATGGCCAACGACACGATCGGCCTGTTCGATGCGCTGGGCATCGAGCGCGCGCACGTTGTCGGGGCATCGATGGGCGGCATGATCGGGCAGCTGCTCGCGGCCCGGCACCGCGGGCGCGTGCGGTCGCTGACGTCGATGATGTCGACCACCGGCGCGCGGCGCCTGCCGCACGCCCGACTCGATGCGTTCCTCGCGCTGGTCAAGCGCCCCGACCCCGAGGCGAGCCTGGACGCATTGGTCGATCATTTCGTGCACCTGTTCCGCGTGATCGGCAGCCCGGGCTACGAAACGCCGCTGCCCCTGCTGCAGGAACGGCTGCGCCGCGGTCTGGCACGGGCGTTCCGGCCGATGGGCACGCTGCGTCAGATGATCGCAATCCTGGCCTCCGGCGATCTTTCGATGCTGCTGCCGCAGGTCACCGCGCCGACGCTGGTGATCCATGGCGACGCCGATCCGCTGGTGCCGGTGGCGCACGGCGAGGACACCGCGGCAAAGATCCCCGGCGCGCAACTGAAGGTGATCCAGGGCATGGGCCACGACCTACCGCCTGCGCTGGTGCCCGAGCTGATCGAGCTGATTGCATCTCACTGCGCGGCAGCCGACGCCATCGTCCCGGCGCAGGCCGGGGCGTGACCTCTCGCGCTTGAACCTGCGCTCCGGCATCCGCCGAAGCGCCGAACTGGTCGGATGTGCACTACCGGGTCATGCCGCCCTGCGGACCGACTGGGGCGCGGGTGCGGCACTGCGGATACCCATCTCCTTCAGAGTTTCCGCGACCGCGCTCACCACGTTGCGCATCTCGTTGGCATCGATCGCGCCGATGCAGCCGACGCGGAAGGTCTCGACCTGCGTCAGCTTGCCCGGGTACAGGATGTAGCCGCGGCTGCGCGACTTCGCGTAGAAGATCCTGAAGTCGTAGGCCGGGTCGGCGGGCGCATGAAAGGTGACGATGATCGGCGCCTGCGCTTCCGGTCGCAGATACGGAGCGAAGCCGAGCGCGCGCATGCCTTCGATCAGCGTCGCGCAGTTGTGCGCGTAGCGTGCGCCGCGCGCTGGCTGGCCGCCCTCGGCCTTGTACTGGTCGACCGCCGCGCGCAGCGCCGCCACCACGTGCGTGGGCGGCGTGTAGCGCCACTGCGTGGTCTTCTGCATGTAGGCGTACTGGTCGGCAAGATCCATCGCAAGCGAATGCGAGTTGCCGGCGCAGCCTTCGACCAAGCTCTTCTTCATGATCACGAAGCCCATGCCGGGCACGCCTTCGAGGCACTTGCCGCTGGCGGCGATCAGCGCGTCGAACGGCGCCGCCTGCACGTCGATCGGCAGCGCGGCAAACGAGCTCATCGCATCGACGATCAGCCCGCGGCCCTCGCGCTGGCACACCTGCGCGATGCCGTTCAGGTCGTTCAGCAGCCCGGCACCGGTCTCGCAATGCACCTGCGCGACATGCGTGATCGCAGGATCGGCGCGCAGGGCCGCCTCGACGATCGCGCCGGTCGCGGGCTGGTCCTCGGGCACCGGCAGGTCGACCACCGCCCGGTTCAGGTACCTGCAGATCTTCACGATCCGCGCGCAATACGCGCCGTTGTTCGGCACTAGCACCTTGCCGTCGCGCGGCACGACGTTGCCGATCGCGGCCTCGACGGAGAAGGTGCCGCTGCCCTGCAGCGGCACGCACACGTACTGATCGCCGCCGCCGACGATGTCGACGAGATCGCGACAAAGGCTGAGCGTGATCTGGTTGAAGGCCGTGTCCCACGAACCCCAGTCGCGCAGCATCGCCTGCTTGGTTTCGAGCGACGTCGTCAGCGGGCCGGGCGTGAGCAGGATGGGGTCGTTGCCGCGGATCATGGTTGCTCCTCAGGTTCTGGTGGTGCGCCGCCATGCCTGCGTGCGGCGGATCAGCCACCACTCGACGACGAAGAAAGCCGCCGTCACCACCGCCGACGTGGCGACGATCAGGCTGGCCATCGCCGCGGCCGATCCGGCCGCGCCGGCCTCGTCGAGCTGCAGGATCGAGATCGCCGCCAGCGTCGTCTTCGGCGAGTACAGGAACACGACGCACGAGATCGTCGTCATCGCGTTCACGAAGTAATAGCGGCTGATGTCGATGACCGCCGGCAGGCAGACCGGAACCGTCACCCGCCAGAACGTCTTGTAGAACGGCACCTTCAGCGAGGCCGACACCGACTCGAACTCGTTGTCGAGCTGCTTCAGCGCGGTGACCGCGGTCAGGTGGCTCGACGAATAGTAGTGGGCGACGGTGGAGACCACGAGGATCGTCATCGTGCCGTACAGGAAGTTGAGCGGATTGGCAGGGTGGTTGAAGAACAGGATGTAGCCGATGCCGAGCACCATTCCCGGCACCGCCATCGGCAGCATCGCCTGCAGCTGGATCGGCGCCCGCAGCCAGTTCAAGCCGCGCGCGCTTTGCTGCCCCACCTTCTCCAGCCAGTACGCCCCGGCGAACGTGATCGCCGCGCCGATTGCCGCGCACCAGGCCGCCATCCTCAGGCTGTTGTGCCACGCGTTGTCGACCCCGGCCTCCTCGAAGCCGTAGGTGTAGTGATTCAGCGTGAACGACAGGTTGTACGGCCACACCTTGACGAACGAGCCGAACACCGCCATCCCGAGCACGAGCAGCAGCAGCGCCGAGATCAGCAGCACGTAAAGGAGCAGCATGCCATCGCGCACGACCGACGGGCGCGCGCTGTACGGCACGCTGCGCGCGGTCAGCAGCGCCTTCTGCCGCGTGCGCACCGCGTGGTCGATGAAGAACGCCGCCAGCGCCGGCACCAGCAGGATCAGGCCGACCACGGCGCCCATCGAGAAGTTCTGCTGCCCGATCACCTGCTTGTAGATGTCGATCGCGAGCACGCTGGTGTTGCCGCCGATCACCTTGGGCACGCCGAATTCGGACACGGTCATCGTGAACACGACCATCGCCGCCGAGATCAGGCCGTAGCGCGCCCCCGGCAGCGTGATGGTGACGAACTTGCGCCACTCCGGCGTGGCGAGCGAATCGGCCGCCTCGTACAGGCGCGCATCCGACAGCGCGAGCGCGGCGAGCAGGATCATCACCGCGTGCGGAAACGACGAGAATGTCATCGCCAGCACCATGCCCGGCATGCCGTAGACGGTCGCCAGGCCGAACCAACCGAGCACGCCCTTCAGCCAGCCCTGGTTGCCGAACAGGTAGATGAACGAAAGCGCCGCGAGCAGCGAAGGCGCGAGGATCGGGATCATCGCGATGTTGCGCCACAGGCCCTTGGCCGGGATGCAGCTCCTCTGGATCGCGTAGGCAAAGACGAACGCGAGCGGCACCGTGATCAGCGTGGTCAGCCCGGCAAAGACGAGCGTGTTGGTCGCCGAGAAGCCGAACGCGGGCGACGCGAAGTACGTGGCGAAATTCGCCAGCCCGACGAATGCGCCGCCGCGATCCTCGAGGCTGCGCACGAGCAGCGTCGCCAGCGGCACGGTCAGGAAGACCAGCAGCGCCAGCACGAGCAGCACCAGTCCACCGCGCGCGGCCAGCGCCTCGCGCCACAGCGCGAGC
Source organism: Gemmatimonadota bacterium (assembly GCA_050258235.1). Classification (GTDB taxonomy): domain Bacteria; phylum Pseudomonadota; class Gammaproteobacteria; order Burkholderiales; family Burkholderiaceae_F; genus JAKOQB01. The sequence continues at coordinate 22,486 of JBLMYK010000281.1, forward strand.
CCGCGCGGCGCGACCGGCTGGCCGAGTACAGCGCTCAAGGCGCCCCTTTCGCGCCTTCGGCGCTGTCCCCCCGGGGGAGAGCGCGCCATCTTGGGGCAGCCCGGCGATGGCTCATGCCGCCGCCGCGAACACCCGGAAGCGCTCGGGGCGCAGCGCCAGCGGCACCTGCGCGCCGGCGCGGATACCCATTTCGAGCGCCTGGTTCAGCGAGAAGTAGATCGTCATCGGCTGGCCGTCGAATCCGTCGACGTCGATGCGCGCAAGGCAGAAGGTGCCGAGAAACTCGAGCGACTTCACCGTCGCCCGCAGTGCGTTCGGCATCGATTCCACCGGGCCGGTGTCGGACAGGATGCGGTCCTCCGGGCGAAGGTAGAGCCTGACCGCGGCGCCGGCATCGACGCCGTTGGCGGTCGTCGTCAGTTCCACCCGCCCGACCCGGTAGCGGCCGCCGCCGAGCGCGACCGCGCGCAGCACGTTGACCTTGCCGAGGAAGTCGGCCACGAACGGCGTGGCCGGCTGCTCGTAGGCCTCCAGCGGCGTGCCGACCTGCTCGATCACGCCGTGGTTCATCACCACCACGCGATCGGACATCGACAGCGCCTCTTCCTGGTCGTGCGTGACCATGATCGTGGTGACGCGCAAACGCTGCTGCAACTGGCGGATTTCGCCGCGCAGCCGCTCGCGTTCCTTGGCGTCGAGCGCCGACAGCGGCTCGTCGAGCAGCAGCAGGCTGGGCGACGTGGCCAGCGCGCGCGCAAGCGCCACCCGCTGCTGCTGTCCGCCCGACATCTGTGCCGGGTACTTCGGCCCGGCGTCGGGCAGGCCGACCAGCGTCAGCAGTTCCTTCACGCGCGCGTTGATGTCGGCGCGCGGCCGGCGCCGGTTGATCAGTCCGTAGGCAACGTTGTCGCGGATCGTCAGGTTGGGAAACAGCGCGTACGACTGGAACACGATGCCGTAGTCGCGCGCCGCCGGCGGCGCGGTCGACACGTCGCGTCCGTTCTGGATCACGCGGCCGCGCGTCTGCTGCTCCAGCCCGGCGATGATCCGCAACAAAGTGGTCTTGCCGCAGCCCGACGGGCCAAGAAAGCAGATCAGTTCGCCCGAGACGATCGACAGATCGATCGACTTCAGCGCGACGAACGCGCCGAAGGCCTTGTGGATCCCTTCCAGCCGCAGAGCTTCAGCCATGCACCATCGAATCAGCAAGAACGCCGCGCCGAGCGACCGCAGCGCGGCCGTCTGCAACGCGGCGGAGTCATTCCGGCGGCGATGCCGCCGGCAACAGCGCTACTTGGGCGCGGCTTTCGATTCGTACCGCTTGCTCCATTCCGCCAGGATGCGGTCGCGATTCTTCGCCGCCCACATGAAGTCGTTCTTGACCAGCCGCGAGGCGTAGTCGGCCGGAACGTTCGGCAGCGGCTTGTTCTGCGACGGCACCGCGACGATCGCGAAGTTATGCGCGAACAGAGCCATCGCGTCGTCGGTCGCCAGCCAGTCCATCAGCTTCTGCGCCGCGGCGAGGTTCTTCGTCCCCTTGTGAATGCCGCTCGCTTCCAGGTCCCAGCCGAGGCCCTCCTTCGGGAACACGAGCTCGATCGGCTTGCCCTGCGCCTTCTCGCGGTTGGCCCGGTACTCGAACGAGATGCCGACCACGTACTCGCCGTTGGCGGCCGCCGCGCACGGGCGCGAGCCGGAGTGCATGTACTGCGCGATGTTTTCGTGCAGCCCATCCATGTACTTCCAGCCCTCGGCCTCGCCCCACAGCTGCAGCCAGGCGGAGACGTCGAAGAAGCCGGTGCCGCTGGAGGCGGGGTGCGGCATCACGATCTGTCCCTTGTAGACGGGCTTGAGCAGGTCGCGCCAGGTCTCCGGCTTCGGGATGTTGCGCTTGGCCGCCTCGACCGTGTTGAAGCAGATCGTCGCGCCCCACACGTCCATGCCGACCCACGCCGGCGGATTCTTGCTGTCGCGATACTGGGGCGAAATGCGGTTCAGCCCTGCCGGCGCGTACGGCACCAGCATGCCTTCGGCATCGAAGATCGCCATGCTGGTCGCGGCCACGCCCACCACCAGATCCGCCTTCGGGTTCGCCTTCTCGGCGAGCAGCTTGGCGGTGATCACGCCGGTGGAATCGCGCACCCAGACGATCTCAATGTTCGGGTTGACCTTCTCGAAGCCGTTCTGGTAGGCCTTGATCTGATCGGTTTCCAGCGCGGTGTAGACGGTGAGCTGCGTCTTCTGCGCCGAGGCGCCGAGCGCGAAGAGCGAGCCGACCAGGCCGGCCGCGAGGCCGACCGCAATACGACGCAAAGCCATGAGACCCTCCTCCTTGACGAGACTGCACACACGGCGCACCCGCGACGGCGGGCAGCGCGAATGACCAGAATAAGAAGCGCTGTTTACGGTCCTGTGACAGCGGCGCGCCTCCAGCCCCGGCCGCGGCGCAGGCAGTCTAAGCGCGGCCGCGCTGCTGTCAATTGTCTTTTGCAGATTGTAGACAGTTGACCGACGAATCCCTAAAATGCGGCCCATGCCGACGCGCCCCGCCGTCGCGCCGCCCGCCGGCGACGCCAAAGTCATCGCCCATCCGACGATCGCCCTGCTGCGCTCGGCGTCGCTCGCGAGCGCGGCGCAGCAGGAAATCGCGCGCATGATCCTGTCCGGCCAGCTGGCGCCGGGCGCCAAACTGGCCGAGGCGCGACTGTCGGAGCAGCTCGGCGTCTCGCGCGGGCCGATCCGCGAGGCGTTCCGGCGCCTCGAGGAGGCCGGCCTGGTGCGTCAGGAAAAGAACCGCGGCGTGTTCGTGCGCCTCGTTCCGCTGGAGGAGGCGAACGAGATCTACGAGGTGCGCGCCGCGCTCGAGGGTCTGATCGGGCGGCTGGCGGCCAGGCGCATCGACGCCGCGCAGATCGAGCAGTTGCGCAGCGTCGTCAAGAAGATGTACGCGCTCGACCGCACGCGCAAGGCAGAGACCTACTTTGCGCTGAACGTCGAATTCCACGATCTGCTCGCGCGTGCAGCGGGCAACAGTGCCCTGCTCGCCAACTACCGGCGCGTTGTCAACGAGCTCGATCTGTACCGGCGCGAGACCATCGCGCGCGGCACGGAGAACATTCCCGGTTCGACGCGCGAGCACGAGGCGATCGTGAACGCCGTCGCCAAGGGCGACGAGAAGCTCGCGGAGCGCCTGATGTTCGACCACGTGATCCAGAGCCGGCAGCGGCTGCACGCCGCGCTCGCGCGGCAGGCCGCCGGCGAGCGGCGCGCCGGATAACGCTTTCCAGAAGAGGCTGAATCGAAATGACGGCGCGCACGGTGAACGTGAACGGCACCGATTACCGCTGGCCGCAGGCGCCGCTGGTCGTCGTCTGCATCGACGGCGGCGACCCTGCCTACCTGCAGGAATACCTGGCCGACGGCACGACCCCCAACATCGCGCGCTTCATCCAGCGCGGTTTCGGGACCGTGGCCGACGGAACCATGCCGTCGTTCACCTGCCCGAACAACATGTCGATCATCACCGGCACGCCGGCCTCGAAACACGGCATCTCGGGCAATTTCTATCTCGACACCGCGACCGGCCAGCCGGTCGTGATGACCGGACCGGAACTCCTGCGCGGTGACACCATCCTGGCGAGATTCGCGCAGGCGGGTGCGCGCGTGGCGTCGATCACCGCCAAGGACAAGCTGCGCAGGCAGCTCGGCAAGAACCTCGATGTGTCGCACGGCAACGTGTCGTTCTCCTCCGAGTTCGCGCACCGCTGCACGATGGAGGAGAACGGCATCACCAACGTGCTCGAGTTCGTCGGCATGCCGCAGCCGGACATGTATTCGATGGAGCTGTCGCTGTTCGTGCTCGAAGCGGGCATCAGGCTGATGCAGAAGAGCCGGCCCGACCTGATGTACCTGTCGCTCACCGACTACGTGCAGCACAAGTACGCCCCGCGCGAGGCGGAAGCGCGGCGCTTCTACCGCGAACTCGACGAGCGCTTCGGGCGTCTGGCCGCGCTCGACGTGACGGTCGCGCTGGTCGCCGACCATGGCATGAACGACAAGTCCAACGGCGACGGCGAACCGAACGTGATCTGGCTGCAGGATATCCTCGACGCGAAGTTCGGCAGAGGCGACACGAAAGTGATCTGTCCGATCACCGACGCTTTCGTCGCGCACCACGGCGCGCTGGGCGGATTCGTGCGCGTGTGGTGCCGCGGCCGCGCCACGCCGCAGCAGATCATCGACGCAATCCGCGGCATCGACGGCATCGAGTCGGCGCTGGACAGGGCCACCGCCTGCCGCGAATTCGACCTGCCGCCGGATCGCGAAGGCGATGTGGCGGTGATCGCGCGCGCCGACGTCTGCATCGGCTCCTCCGCCGCGGAGCACGATCTGAGCGGACTGA
>JBLMYK010000282.1:0-6277 GCA_050258235.1 Gemmatimonadota bacterium
GTCAGCTGCAGGCGAAGAAGGTGACGAACGTGCGGGATCTCGCGATGCCCATGCGGACGACCTTGGGCTCGAGCAAATTGCGGTCGTGCCCGGGAGAGCCGCGCCAGCCGTCGAGCTGCGCCTCGGCGTGCGGGAAATTCCATCCGACGTTCTCAACGCAGATGCGGGCGCCGGTACGGTCAAAGCGCTCCATGAAGCCGTCGTGGCTCAAGCGGCCGTGCTGCGCCATCTCGAGCGAATGTTCGGAGGCGATCGAGTTCAGATCGGACACCAGTTCGAGCGGCGCAAGACCCTTGTACGAGCGATACTCGTTGATCAGTTCGGCCAGATGCCGCGCATACGGGCCGGCATCGCTGCCGGCCAGGCGGCCGCCCGAGTACGCGGTCGGTGTGGACAGCGCCACCGGTCCGGCCGCCAGCGTGGGCGCGACGAGGGCAGGGGCGATCGATGAAGCGGCGAGCAGGAGCCGACACATGCCCGTTGCGAGACGAGCGAATGCGGTCCGGCGGCGACGAATCGCGCGGGAAAGAAGATTGCCAACTTGGTGTTGCATCGATGCGCTCCTGTCCGGCCATCGCCGTGAGACGAGCCGACGGAGCGGATCGATGCGGATCCCCGTGCGCACCCCGCCCACATTCAATCGGAGGCATGTGCAGCGCGTTTCCAAAGCGGAATGACCGAAAGGCCGCTTGCATCCGCTCCGGGTCCGGCAATCCCGCTGTCATCGGGCCGAAGCCCCTTAGACCGGCGATTTTGCGTCCCCGGCTTTCGCCGGGTTTGCCCTTATCGGACCTTCAGGTCCGCGTAAACCGAGTTGATTTCTCGTGCAGAGGAGGCTGTCGCCAACCGCCTCGCAGCGGCAGGATTCCATTCCGCACGTCCGGCATCAATCGTCCGGAAAGACGGTCGTTGAATTCAGGCAACGATCGGGGGAACAACCTGCGGCCGCCGATCGCGACCGGAGGGCGAGGGTCAGGTGGGAGGCAGCGGTTCCGCGCTCGGACGCACGTCGCGGCTGCGTCCGGCCCGCAGCGCTTCGAGATTGCGCTGCGCATCGACGGCGCCTTTCTCGGCCGCCCGACGGAACCACTTCGCCGCCTCGACGGCGTCGGCAGCGACGCCCCGACCCTGCGCGTAGAGAATGCCGAGGTTGTTCTGCGCCGACGAGTTGCCGTGTTGGGCGGCGCGCCGCAGCCATTCATAGGCGGCGCTGTCGTCCGCGGGAACGCCGGTGCCGGTCATGTATTTCCAACCGAGCGCGCTCTGGGCGCCGACGTGTCCCTGCTCCGCGGCTTTCTGGAACCATTGCAGCGACTCGGCGCCGTCGCGCCTGACCCCCAGGCCGCAGTCGAGCGCAACCGCGAGGTCGTACTGGGCCTGCATGTCGCCGCGTCGGGCGGCGTAACGAAGGTTGGCGATCACGGTCGGGGAGGGGACATTCCTCGGCCGGGCCTCGCCAGCGGCATCGCGCTCCGCGGCAAGGGTGTACCGGGCCGGCAGTGGCGTGATCGCGGTCGCGAGAAGCAACTGCAAGACTGCACGTCGTTTCATCGGCGCGTTCCTCCGTCGTGGCGCACGCGGCGGCCAAGGCGGCCGCTGATCGCCAGCGCCGCCAGCGCGGCAATCACGCTCGCCAGAGTTCCAGGCTCGGGAGCCGTGCCAAAGCCATTGGTGCGTCCGTTGCCGCGCTCCGCCCGCGCCGCGAGGACCGAAACGTTGCGACACACATACGGAACCATCACGGAAAACTTGGTCCCCGCCGCGTCGCTCGCTTCATATAGATCGGCGAGTTCGACGTGGCCAGGCGCGAAGTTCACGCGGGTTCCGAAGCAGAGCGTCTTGCCGAACCCCATCGCCACGATGTTCGGTTCGAAGCGTCGCTTGCCGTTCGTGGTCTGGATCGAATCCCTCGTGATCATGAGCCGGTCGCTGATCATTCGCCGCTCGACCATCAGGTCGATCTTGTGGACCACTTCTTCCGGCACGCGAGCGGCCACGAGCGCCTGCCGCACCGTGCCTTTGTAGGGAGTGCGTCCGGGCGTGCCCCAGACGCAACCGCGCCGAACCGAAAGCTCGGTCGCGTTGTCGGTCAATCTGGCGTCGTCTTCCGGGAGATTGACTCCGTCGAAGCTTTCCCCTGCCGGGACCTGCGGAACATCGATCTCGTCGTCCGCTGCTGCTGCGACTTCGTCCTGCGGGCCGTCGTTTTCATCGACACCGTCCCGGGCCGCGACCGGCAGCACCTTCGGCGTCTCGATTCTCGCGATGATGGGCCGTTCTTCGCCGGTCACGCTCATGTACAGCTTGACGCTGCCGACTGCCGCCAGTGCGACGGCGACACCGGTTGCCATCCAGCCAAGTCGGGTCCTCCATGCGGCCGCTTTTCGACGACCCGCGGGTTTCCTCGCATCCTGGGTGGAGATGATGCCTTCCCAACCGCAAGCGGAGTCGTTGCAGCGATACCGGCGGACCTTCTGCAGTATCCCGACGATCCGGTCGCCGAAGTGGCGGTGCAATCGTGACACCGAGCCCCCGCACTGGGGACAGGCGTGCACGTGTCTGCGTTCCGCCTTCATCTGAAGTCTGCCGCACCGAGACTTCGAATCGCGCGACTCCTTTCGCCATGAAGTTACCCGCGCCCGCAGTGAGTCGGTTGACCTGAGTCACTCCGCGGGACCGCGTGAGCATCGCGGCCGCATCACTCGCGAAGTCGCAACGCGCCGGCTGTCGCTACTCGCAGGTTCCCGTGTAGACGAACCCGGCTTCGGCGGCCATGAAGGGTTTCTTCCTCGCGGGAGAAGATTCCTCGACCCAGATCGCTTCGAGGCTGGCGTAGTTGTTCTTCTTGCCGAGGTACATGGCGATGAAGAAGGTCTCTTCGTTCCCCCGCTGCAGCACGCGCGGCGCGGCCTCGCTTCCAAACCCGATCGGCGCATTGCCCTGCACCCGGCCCGTCTCCCTCACGACCACGAATTTCATGCCGCGGGTGGTGCCGCCGACCGCTCCGCGGGTTGCGTCCAGGAAGCGGCCGGTCGGCGACACCGCGAACCGATCGATGATCTGGCAGGTATAGATCTCCCTTCCCGCATGCGACGGCGACGGAAGCGCCAGGAGAGCGAGCAAGGCAACGACGGTTCGTCCGATCTGATCGGTCACGGAGCAGACTCCTGCCGCGTCTGCATGCGCCCGGAAACGGCCGACCGGCGAATGCCGTCGACGATCCCCTGCGCGTTTCGCAGCCAATGCGATGTTGGCACCATTCCCGCGGCGCCACCTTGACTTGCGTGGATATCGAACCGGCTTTTCCACGCCGCCCGCACGCGCGGACCCGTCAAAGAGAGCCGGGTCCCCGGCTCTCGTCTCGGTGCACGCGTCGCCGACAAGCGACGCGGCAAATGCTGTCAGGCCGCCAGCAGTTGCCTCAGCACGAAGGGCAGGATCCCGCCATGCTTGTAATAGTCGACCTCGATCGGCGTGTCGATGCGCAACTTCAGTGGCACTCGCTGCGTAGAGCCGTCCCCGCGCTTGACCACCAGCGTGACGTCCATCTGCGGCTTGATGTCGCCGTCGATCACGATGTCGAACGTCTCGTCGCCACTGATGCCGAGCGAATGCGCGGAATCGCTGCCCTTGAACTGCAGCGGCAGCACTCCCATGCCGACAAGATTGCTGCGGTGAATACGCTCGAAACTGCGCGCGACGACCGCCTTGACGCCGAGCAGTTGCGTGCCCTTGGCGGCCCAGTCGCGCGACGAGCCGGTGCCGTATTCCTCGCCGCCGAAGACGACGGTCGGAACACCTGAGGCGATGTACTTCATCGCGGCGTCGTAGATCGACATCTGCTCGCCGGAGGGTTGGTGGACCGTCACGCCGCCCTCGACGCGCGAGCCGTCGGCCTTCGGCGGGATCATCAGGTTCTTGATCCGCACGTTGGCGAACGTGCCGCGCATCATCACTTCGTGGTTGCCGCGCCGTGCGCCGTAGCTGTTGAAGTCCGCCTTCGTCACGTTATGCGCAAGCAGCCACTTCCCGGCGGGCGACGTGTCCTTGATGCTGCCGGCCGGCGAGATGTGGTCGGTGGTGATCGAGTCGCCGAAGATTCCGAGCGGGCGTGCATTGGCGATCGTCGGAATCGCGCCCGGCGTCGGGGAGAAATTCTCGAAGAACGGCGGCTCGGCGATGTAGGTCGACTTCGGCCAGCTGTAGACGTCTCCGCGGACACCTTCGATCTTCTTCCACAGATCGCCCGGGTCCTTCCTGACCTTGCCATAGTTGGCCTGAAATGCCTTCGGATTCATCGCGTGCTTCAGCAGCGCGTACACCTCGTCCGACGACGGCCACACGTCGCCAATCCAGACGTCTTCCCCCTTCCTGCCCTTGCCGAGTGGCTCGGTCATCAGATCCTTCAGCATCGTGCCGGCGATCGCGTAGGCGACGACCAGCGGCGGCGAGGCGAGGAAGTTTGCCTTCAGGTTCGGGTGGATGCGCGCCTCGAAATTGCGGTTGCCCGACAGCACCGCGGCGCATACCAGATCGTTCTTCACGATTGCGTCGTTGATCTCCGGCGCGAGGTCGCCCGCGTTGCCGATGCAGGTCGTGCAGCCGTACGCCGCCACCGCGAAGCCGAGCTTCTCCAGGTAAGGCAGCAGGCCGGTCCGTTCGAGGTATTCGGTCACGATGCGCGATCCCGGTGCCAGCGATGTCTTGATGTGCTTCTTGACGGTGAGCCCGCGCTCGACCGCTTTCTTCGCGAGCAGGCCGGCGGCGAGCAGCACGCCCGGGTTGGAGGTATTGGTGCAGGAGGTGATGGCAGCAATCAGCACGTCGCCGTTGCCGATCGCGAGCGTCTCTGCCGTCGCGCCCAGCGCCTCGCCCTTCACATGCGCGGCCTTCGCGGTCGGATGGTCGGCGTCCATTTCGACGACGTCGCGCTCCGCGCCGGGCTTCACCGCCGGCGCCGCGCCCTCGGTCCGTCCGTGGCCGGCGTGCAGATGAACGCGCATGTTGAGCCGCTCGGCCGGCTGGTTGAAACCGTTCTCCGTCACCGGTTTGGAGAACAGCGCGGTGAACTGCTTCTTCACGTTGCCGATCTCGATCCGATCCTGCGGGCGCTTCGGCCCGGCGAGCGACGGAGCGACGGTGGAGAGGTCGAGCGTGACGATCTTCGTGTAGTCGATATCGCCGCGCTTCGGAATGCCGAACAGCATCTGCGCCTTGAAGTACGCCTCGAAGGAGGCGATCTCCTCAGCGGTGCGGCCGGTGCCCTCGAAGTACGCGATCGTCTTGGCGTCGACCGGGAAGAATCCCATCGTCGCGCCGTATTCGGGCGCCATGTTGGCGATGGTGGCGCGGTCCGGCACGGCCAGCGATTCCGTGCCCTCGCCGAAGAACTCGATGAACTTGCCGACCACCTTCTCCTTGCGCAGCATCTCGGTGACGGTCAGCACGAGATCAGTGGCGGTGACGCCCTCGCGCAGTTTGCCCTTCAGTTCGAAACCGACCACGTCGGGCGTCAGGAAGTACTGCGGCTGGCCCAGCATGCCGGCTTCGGCCTCGATGCCGCCCACACCCCACGCGACCACGCCGATGCCGTTGATCATCGTCGTATGGCTGTCGGTGCCGACCAACGAGTCGGGGTAGTACACGCCGTCAGCGGTCTTGTGCACGCCGCGCGCCAGGTATTCGAGATTGACCTGGTGCACGATCCCGAATCCGGGCGGCACCACGCCGAAGGTGTCGAACGCCTGCATGCCCCACTTCATGAACTCATAGCGCTCGCGATTGCGCTGGAACTCCAGCTTCATGTTCAGATCGAGCGCGTCCTTGCTGCCGTAATGGTCGATCATCACCGAGTGGTCGACGACGAGGTCGACCGGCACCAGCGGCTCGATCGTCTTCGGATTGCGGCCGGTGCGGGCAGCGACCGATCGCATCGCGGCCAGGTCCGCCAGCAGCGGCACGCCGGTGAAGTCCTGCAGCACCACTCGCGCGACGACGAACGGAATTTCGTCGGTCCGTTCCGCATTCGGTTTCCAGCTGGCCAGCTGGCGGACGTGCTGCTCCGTCACCTTCTTGCCGTCGCAGTTGCGCAGCACCGACTCCAGCACGATGCGGATCGAGACCGGCAAGCGACTCACCGTGGGAAAGGTCTTTGCTAGCGCAGGCAGGCTGTAGTAGGTGCCGGTCTTTCCCTTGCCGGGCGCGAACTGCTGGCGCGTGTTGTGCAGGTTGTGTGTCACTTGCTCTCCTTTGAACGAATCTGGACGTCGTACAGCAG
>JBLMYK010000283.1:0-5462 GCA_050258235.1 Gemmatimonadota bacterium
GGCGCGCGTCGCATCGAGCAGTCGCGGCTTCTGCCGCAGCTGCCTGCGGAAGGCCAAGCCGGCAATCGCAGACAGAATCAGGAACACTGCGGTCACGCCCAGCGCGGCCGCCATGCGGTGCGTGTCCCAGAAGTAGATGACGACCGTGATGCCGGCCAGCAGCAGGCCGAGGATGCCGGCAAGCAGCCCGACCATCGCCCACAGCAGGATGCGGAGACCTCGCTCCAGGTCCTCGCTGAGTTCGGTGGTCAGCAGCTCGACGCGCGTCTGCGCGACGGCGAGCAGCGTTCCGCCCAGCTGGACCAGCGACCGCAGGAGATTGGTCGCCGGCCCCTGAGTCCCCTCGCTCATGCCCGGTCAGCGGCGAGCCAGCAGGACGCCGATCACGAGACCGACGCCGGCGGCGACTCCCATCGCCTGCCACGGATTGCGCTTGGCATAGTCCTCGGTGGCATGCAGCGCGTCCTCGCCACGCTGCACGGCGGCGCGCTCGGCTTCGAGGACGCGCGCTTTCGCCGCATCGAGGGACGAGCGGATCTTCGCGCGCGCCTCGGTCATTTTCTCGCTGCCCTGGTCGGCTGACGCATTGAACAGGGCTTCCACGTCGCGCATCACGGCAGCGAGGTCTTCTTTCAACTTGGCAGTGGTGACGGTGTCGTTCATGAGCATCCCTCCCGTCCGCGTGGGCCGCATTGAGTCCATTGCGGTAGAGACCATGCTAGACCTCGCGGCACACGCCTACAACCCGTATCCTCCGCTACGGACCAATTACGCCGCGAATCCGCGCGATGTCGCTATCGGGCTTTGCTGCAAGCCGCCTGATCAAACTCGCAGCGTGGCGACCAGGGGCAGGTGATCCGAGGCCACGCGTGCCGCGGCGCTGTGGTGCACGTCGACGGCCTTGAGCAGGGCGCGCGGACGCACCCATAGCCGGTCCAGAGCGAATACCGGCCGCCCGGACGGAAACGTGGCGGGACTCGGCGTCTCTTGGAACACTGCGTGCAGCCAGCGTAATGGGCGGCCCCACAGGAACCACTCGTTCAGGTCGCCTGTCAGCACCAGCGGCATGCCAAGGTCAGGCCCCACGCGATCGAGCAGTCGGCGCACCTGGCGACGTCGCTCGGCCGGGCGCAAGCCGAGGTGCGTGGCAACCACGCGCAGGCTGCGACCGGCGATGGCCAGCTGCACGTCGAGTGCCCCGCGCGGTTCGCGCCCGGCAACACTGAGGTCGATGCCGCGCACCTCCACCGGCTGCGTTCTCGACAGCAGCGCGTTGCCGTAGCTGGCGCCAGCCTTCTGCATGGTCGGGCCCTCGACCGCATACATGCCGGTGCGCTCGGCCAGAAACTCGAGCGTCCGAAGCGCACCATAGGGAGAACGCAGCTCCTGCAGGGCGATGACGTCGGCGTGCAGTTCGGCGAGCACTGCCGCAGTGCGGTGCGGATCGACACGCCGATCGCGCCCGATGCACTCGTGGATGTTGTAGGTTGCGATCCGTGCGATGGGCATTCGATGCGACTCAGCGGTCCGTTTCGACTGCACCACGGCGCGCCAGCCAGCGCCGCAGGATGAGTCCGACAAGCACGACGGACATGGCCACGACGGCGAGCGCGCCCAGCGTCAGCTTTCCAGGACTGCGGATCGCTGCGACGATGCGGTCGGTGAACAACGCGATCCCGGCAATGCCCGGCGACAGCCCGATCATCGTGCCAGCGAGGAAGTCGCGCGTGCGGATCTGCGTGGCGCCGGCGACCAGGTTCACGATCGAGTATGGGGCCAATGGCAGCAGCCGCACGGTGGCCATCGCCAGGATGCCGCGCTCGCCGAGCATTCGGCTCAGCCGATTGAGTCGTGGGCCCGCCAGACTGCGCACGATGTCCCGCCCGAGTGCCCGCCCCGCACCGTAAGTCGCCAACGCACTGAGCGACGCACCGGCGAGCGCATAGAACGAACCCAGCCAGGGCCCGAACACGAACACGGTCGCGGCGATCAGCACGGTGACCGGGACGACCAGGAACCCGGCAACCACATAACCGAGCAGGACGATGGCCGGCGCCAGCGGTTGCTGCCGCAGCCCGGATACCTCCTCCACCAGCCTCGCCAGGTCGAGCCAGTCGCCGAGCGGCGTCCAGCGCCAGGCGGCGGCGAGCGCGACGAACGCCACGAGCAGCAGGCCGACGGTCACCAGGCGGCGGGTGAGCGGAGCCGACGCCTCCGCCGGGACGAGTTCCGCAACCAGCCTCTCGAGCGCCACGGGCCGCTCCGGGTCGACGTACTCGCCGGGAGGAATGATTGCATCCAGCGCCGCGGAGACCTCCGGCTCCAGGACCACGAGCGAGCGATCGCCGCCGCGCAGCCCGGCGATGACGGCCAGCAGCCCGCCGTTGCGCCGTTCGGCACGTGCGACGGCGGCAGCGTCGGTGCCGAGGTGCTCGGCGAGCAGCCGGTGGCGCAGCTTGCGGATCGCCGCGCGGACGCGTTCGTCGCCGGCCGCCTCGATGGCGAGGTTGCACTCGGTGTCGAAACCCATCGAGCGATTGTTGAAGTTCGCGGAGCCGATGGTCACGAGTTCGTCGTCGGCGATGAGCAGCTTGGAGTGCACGTTGACGTACTCGTCGCCGAGGCCGGGAACGACCGGGTAAAACCCGCTGTAGTGCCCGTGCCGGTCGGCCTCGCGCAGGCGGCGATGCAGCCGCGCGCGCAGCACTCCCATGGTCGACTCCTCCAGCCAGCCTGTATCGCGGCAGCGTGACACCAGCACCACGTCGGGCCCCTGGGGTTCCATCAGGCGTCGCTCGAGCGCCCCCGCCACGGCCGCGGCGCTGAAGTACTGGTTCTCGAGGTAGAGGTGGTGCCGTGCCGCCGCGATGCCGTCGAGATACAGCTGCTTGATCTCCTGCACTTCCGGCCACTGGCGATACGCCGGTTCGGTCCGCGCGATCGCCACCCGCGCGTCGTGCAGGTCCACGGGCAGCGCCTCCGGCCAGAGATCCGGATCCGCGGCCGCATGGCGCACACCGATCGACCGGCCCGTCGCGCGGCGCCAGCGTTCACGCACGACTCCGCCCAGCGCCGCTGCCGCGCTGCCGTCCACGGCCATCATCAGGTCGTGGAACGGCATGCAGGGCTTGCCCTCGGGATGGCGACGCCGCGGGTCACCGACGGTGTGCTCCGAGGTGTCCCATCGGCAATGCGTCAGGTCGAAGCCACCGACGAATGCGAGTGCGTCGTCGATCACCACGATCTTCTGGTGGTGCGATGCCCCCAGCGGGTGGGTCGAATCGAGATGAAAGTGCAAACGCCGCTGCGTCCGCCATCCGGCCGCGTAGACCGGTCGCGGCTCGCGCCCTTCTGCCACGAGCATCGCGAAGTCCCAATCGAGCACGTAGACCTGCAGCCCGCGCGCCCGCCGCAGCAGCGCACGGAGAAACTCGCCCAGGGATTCGGGCAGCCCGTCGCCGGCGCCGTCGGGCACCAGGCGGATGCGGCTGTCCACGTCCCAGCCCACGATGGCGATCGAATGCCTGGCGCGGCGGGCGGCAGCCCGGAATGCTGCGAAGTAGTCGGCGCCGTCGATGATGAACGACACGCGGCCGGCCTGCTCGACGCTGGCGCAATTCCGGCCGGGCTGCAGTATTGCTGCCCCGTCGGGCGCTCGTCGGGATCGAAACCGGTGTTCGTTGTCCAGAAGCACGACGCCTCCAGCCTACACTACGATCTCCCGGTCGAGGCGGACGGGGCGGCGTAATCGTCGAGTGCGACGTCGATGCGTGGCGATCCCCTCGCGGGACCCACGCACGGCAAGGCCGGTGCGCGGAGTCCGGTCGATCCATCTCAAGGAAATGGACGCGCCCGCGGAGCGCGGCTCACGCGTTTCGCGCGGCCGCGCCACACGTGGAACGGGGCTCGCAGGGAATCGCGCTGATAACGGCGCTTCCCCTGCATTCAGCGGCTCAATGCCGCGTCGGATTCTCGCCTTCGGGCTCGAGTGCCTCGGCATTTTCGTCGAAGAACTCGGAGACATTGGCTTTCGCCTTGTCGAGCTCGTCGCCCGTTGCCTCGCTCGGCCCGTGCCTCCATGCTCTCGATCTGCGATTTCCACGCGTCGATCCGCGCCTCAAAGGTCCTGCGGAGTTCTTCCATGGTTCCCATCGCGATCCCTCCTTTGCTGACCCCAGCGGGATTCATCCCGCGCGAACGCCCGGAGGTAACCGCGAACATTACGCACAGCCCATCGCCAGCTTGCCGTGGCCTGCATGCTTGCACGAGTCGCGCCGGACAGCCGGCGCGACGCCTTCGACGCCAAGGCGCCAGCTCAAGCAGTTCCGGGGGTCGATCACCTGCGGAACACGTCCTCCGCCGGGACGATGCGCACGGCATCCTCGCGGATGCCGAGCTTCATCGCGCCGATCACCTTGTCCTCGTCGAGCAGGTCCTGCGGCTTCTCGGCCTCGTACCTGATCGTCGAGACCGCGTCGCTCACGAGCTTCTGCTTCAGGCCCTCCGCGTCCTGCGTGATCATCACGATCTGCAGGTCGCGCGGCCGGATGTGCTTGCGGATGGCGCGATTCACGTCGTCGAGCGTGAGCTTCTCGAGCGCGGCGCGCATGTACGCCGCGTACTCGCCGATGCCGTACCACTCGGAGTCGAGCGCGTAACCGATCTGCTGGTCGGCGGTCGACGTCTTCACGTACACGTTCTTCATCAGGTAGTCGCGCGTGGCCGCGAACTCTTCCTGCGTGAGCCCGTTCTGCACCAGCTTCTCGACCTCGTGCAACGCGATCCTGAGCGCCATGTGGGCGTTCTCCGGCACCACCGGGCGGATCCACACCTCGAACAGCTGCTGCTGGCGCGCGATGTTCGGATCGGGGAAGAACCGGAACATGCCGCGCGGGAATGCCTCGATGTAAGCGTAGTCGCCGTAGTTCATGCCGCGCTTCCCGCGGATGCGAACCCACAGGTGCGACATCGGGGCGCGGTGCTCGCCGAGCCAGGCGCGCGCGACGTCGAGCGCCGCGAAATCCTTCGACCCGCGCGTGACGCTGATCGGGTGGCCGAACGAGATCGCGGTGGCGCGCGTGCCCTTGGCGATGATGTCGACGGCGTAGCCCTTCGGTGCCTTGCCCACGATGCCCGCCACGCGCGGCGTGTCGCCGGCCGGCAGCCGGCCGAGCTCGGTCGCGAGTGACGCCAGCACCGCGTCGGTCACGCCGCCGTTGACGCCCACCTTCAGGTTGCCGGTGGTGTAGTGCTGCCTTGCGAAAGCCTTGACGTCGTCGAGCGTGATCGACTCCAGCGCCTCGACCGTGCCGAGCACCGTGTGGCCGTAAGGGGTGCCCGCGAAGACGAGGTTCTGCAGCCACTCCTTGCCGAGTTCCTCCTCGTTGTTCGAGCGCAGGTCGATCGTGAGGGCGTTCAACTGGGCGGTCTTGAGGCGGTCGAAGTCCTCCTGCCTGAACCCC
>JBLMYK010000284.1:0-16857 GCA_050258235.1 Gemmatimonadota bacterium
GCACGCTGACCAGCACCGCCGGAAACAGGCACAGCACGCTGGCGCCGAGCGCGGCACGCCGCACCAGCGCGACCTCCGCTGCCGGCTCGCGTGCGCCCATGAACATGTACTGGATCACGCGCAGGTAGAAGTAGATGCCGAGGTAGCTGCCGATCAGGCCGAGCACCGCGTACAGCGTGTAGCCGGCCGCGATCACGTTCTTGAAGATCAGGAATTTCGCGACGAAGCCGGGCAGCGGCGGGATGCCGGCCAGCGACAGCATCGCCAGCCCGATCATCACGGCGGCGAACGGATCGCGCTGGAACATGCCGCGCATGTTCTCCAGGCTGTCCTGCGCCGCGTCGTCGTGTGCACGCGGCAGCGACGCGAACGCCAGCAGGTTCATCACGCCGTAGGCGAGCACGTAGAACACCACCGCGGTGAAGCGCGTGCTGCCTTCGCCGAGGAACGCGTAGAAGAGATAGCCCGCGTGGGCGATCGACGAGTACGCGATCATGCGGCGGAAGCTCCACTGGCGCATCGCGGTCAGGTTGCCCCAGACCATCGACGCCAGCGGCAGGATCGCCAGCAGCCCGACCATCGTCGGCGACAACGCGGCCTGCGCGAACAGGCGCACCGCGGCCAGCAGCACACCGGCCTTGATCACGACCGCCATGTACGCGGTGACCGGAATGCTGGCGCCCTCGTACGCGTCGGGCGCCCAGGTGTGGAACGGCACCACGGCCGCCTTCAGGAAGAACGACACGATGATCAGCACCACCGCCGCCTGCGCCAGCAGGTCGTTCGATCCCAGCGCCTTGGCAAACTCCGCCAGCGCGAGCGTGCCGCTGGCGCCGAACAGCAGCGACACGCCCATCAGGAAGGTCGCGGTCGCCGCACCGCCGAGCACCAGGTATTTGAGCGCCGCCTCCGCGCTCTCGGGGCGCCGGAAGCCGAGCACCACCAGCGCGTACACCGGCAGCGACATCAGCTCCAGCCCGAGGAACAGGGTCAGGAAGCTGTCGGCCGACAGCAGCAGGCTCGTGCCGTACAGCGATGAAAGCACCAGCAGGTGGAACTGGCCGTCTTCGGCGAAATCCTCGCGCGCCATCAGCAGCACCGGCAGCGTGAGCGCGAGCACGATCGCCTTCGCCGCCAGCGTCGTCGGCGAAACCGAGAAATGGCCGGCAAACGGTGCCGCGGAGTAACCGGAGACTGCGAGCACGACGGCGGCCAGCGCTGCTGCCGCGACCGCTGCAACCGACACGGTCAGCGCACCGCTCGAGCGGCGCGATGTGATCTCGATCAGCGTCAGCAGCACGATCCCGACGAGCAGCAGGTGCTCGGGCAGCATCGCGGTCAGTGTGGCGTGCCAGTTCATCGTGTGCTCCCCACCATCGTCGTGCGCGGGGTTCCGACCAGCTGCTGATACTGCTTGGCGGCCAGCTCGGTCTTGCGCATCGGTTCCTGCGGATACAGCCCGAGCGCGAATACCGCCACGACGATCGTCGCGAGAATCGACTTCTCGCGGCGGTTGAGGTCGGTGACCGGCGCGTGCGGCACCTTCGCCAGGCCGAACAGGAAACGCTGCGCGAACCACAGCATGTACATCGCCCCGAGCACCACGCCCGACACCGCGATCGCGCTCATCGCGAGCGGGAACGAGTCGCCGGCCAGGTGCGCGGGCCACGCGCCGCGGAACGCGCCGAGCAGCACGAGGAACTCGCCGGTGAAGCCGCTGGTGGTCGGCAGGCCGATCGACGCCAGCGTCAGGATCGCGAAGAACACCGAGTACACCGGCAGCAGCTTGGCCAGCCCGCCGTAGGCGGCGAGGTCGCGCGTATGGCAGCGCTCGTAGATCATCCCGACCATCAGGAACAGGCCGGCCGCCGTCAGTCCGTGGCTGACCATCTGGATCACCGCGCCCTGGATACCGAGCAGGTCGAGGCTGATCAGGCCGAGCATCACGTACCCGAGGTGGCTGATCGACGAGTAGGCGATGATCTTCTTGATGTCGGTCTGCACCAGGGCCAGGCACGCGCCGTAGACGATGCTGATCACCGCCAGCGCCATGATCAGCGGCGTGGCGGCGCGCGTCGCATCCGGGAACAGCGGGAAGCCGAGCTTCATGAATCCGTACGTTCCCATCTTCAGCAGCACGCCGGCCAGGATCACCGAGCCGGTGGTCGGCGCCTCGACGTGCGCGTCCGGCAGCCAGGTGTGCAGCGGCACCATCGGCACCTTGATCGCGAACGACAGCGCAAAGGCGAAGAGCAGGATCGCCTGCACGTCGGTTGGCAGCTTCACCTTGTACAGGTCCGCGAACGCGAACGAGGTGACTCCGGTCGACTGCTGCAGCGAGTAGACGAGGTAGATCACCGCGGCCAGCATCAGGATCGAGCCGAACGCGGTGTACAGAACGAACTTCAGCGTCGCGTAGATGCGCCGCTCGCCGCCCCAGATGCCGATGATCAGGAACATCGGGATCAGCATCGTTTCCCAGAACACGTAGAACAGGAACAGGTCCTGCGCGACGAAGGTGCCCAGCATCGCGAACTGGATCAGGAACACCATCGCGTAGAAGAGCTTGACGTCCTTGGTGATCGCCGAGAACGCGCCGGCGACGACCAGCGGGCCCAGGAACGCGGTCAGCAGCACCAGCAGCACGTTGTAGCCGTCCAGGCCGATCTGGTAGTACACGCCCCACTCGGGAATCCACGGCAGCCGCGTTTCGAACTGCAGTCCGGCCACGTTCGGATCGAAGCGCAGGTACAGGATCACGGTGAGGAACAGCTGCGCGACCATCACGCCGAACGACAGGTGGCGCATCCGGTCCTCGTGGCCGTCGGGCGTGGTGAGCAGCAGCCCGATGCCGAGCAGCGGCAGGTACAGGACGATGTTCAGCATGAGCGCGTTATCCATGGCGCCAGCTCCACAGCAGGGCGCCAACGATGCCGAGCAGCACGAACAGCGCGTACAGGTGCAGGTTGCCGGTCTGCACACGCGCGAAGCGTCCCGCGGTGCGCTGCGCGAGCGCGGCCAGGCCGTTCAGCGTGCCGTCCAGCAGCAGGCGGTCGCCGAGGCGCAGGAACACGCGGTCCGAGATCCACAGCAGCGGCCGTCCGATCAGCGCGTCGTACAGCTCGTCGATGAAGTACTTGCCGTACAGCAGGCGGTGCAGCGGCGCGAACTGCGCCCGCAGCCGCTCGCCGAGCGTGCCCGCACCGCCGTAGACGAACCACGCGCCGGCCAGCCCGAGCAGGCCGAGCGCCACCGAGGTGCCTACCACGGTCCAGTGGTAGTGGTGCGCGGCTTCCTCCACCTGCGGCAGCGGCAGCTGCGGCTCGAGGAAGTGCGGGATCGACAGATACCCGCCGACCACCGACAGGAAGGCGAGGATCACCAGCACCGAAGTCATCGACCACGGCGATTCGTGGATGTGGTGCGCAACCTCCGGCTCGACGCGCGAGTTGCCGAAGAACACCAGCCACAGCAGGCGGAACATGTAGAAGGCGGTCATCAGCGCGGAAAGCGCCATCACCGCGAACAGCGCCTTGGCACCCAGCGGGCTGACCAGCGAATAGAGCAGGATCTCGTCCTTCGAGAAGAAGCCGGACAGGAACGGGATGCCGGCGATCGCGGCAGTGGCGATGATGAAGGTCGAGGCGGTGAGCGGGATCTTCTTCGCCAATGCGCCCATCTTGCGGATGTCCTGCTCACCTGACATCGCGTGTATCACCGAGCCCGCGCCAAGGAACAGGCAGGCCTTGAAAAACGCGTGGGTGTACAGGTGGAACACCGCGACCCCGTAGGCGCCGACGCCGACGGCGGCGAACATGAAGCCGAGCTGCGACACAGTCGAATAAGCCAGCACCTTCTTGATGTCGGTCTGCGTGATCGCGATCGTCGCCGAGAAGAACGCGGTGGCGGCGCCGATGATGGCGATCAGGTTCGACGCGGCCTCGGTGTGCAGGTAGATGCCGGACATGCGCGCCGTCATGTACACGCCGGCGGTCACCATCGTCGCCGCGTGGATCAGCGCGGAGACCGGCGTCGGGCCCGCCATCGCGTCGGGCAGCCAAACGTACAGCGGGATCTGCGCCGACTTGCCGGTGGCGCCGATGAACAGGAACACGCCGATCGCGGTGGCCAGCCCAAGCAGCGCCGCCGACGCGTTCGGCGACATGAACGCTGCGTTGATGCGGTCCATCTCGAGCGTGCCGAGTGCTGTGTACAGCAGGAACATGCCGATCAGGAAGCCGGCGTCGCCGATGCGGTTGGCGATGAACGCCTTCTTGCCCGCCGCTGCGTTCAATGGGTCCTCGAACCAGAAACCGATCAGCAGGTACGAGGCCAGTCCCACGCCCTCCCAGCCGACGAACAGCACCAGCAGCGAGCGCCCCAGCACCAGCATCAGCATGAAGAACAGGAACAGGTTCAGGTACGCGAAGAAGCGCGCGTAGCTGGCGTCCTTGTGCATGTAGCCGATCGAGTAGACGTGGATCAGCGAACCCACGCCGGTGACGATCAGCACCATCACCGCGGTCAGGCGATCGAAGTAGAACGAGATGTCGAACACGTTGGTGCCGACCGCGGCCCAGGAATAGAAGGGCTCGATGACCGGCACGCCGCCGGCCGCCAGGAAGGCGAGGAAGGTCTTGACCGCGATCGCGAAGGAAAGGATCGGCAGCCCGCAGCCGATCACGTTGACGAACGAATGGCCGAAGCGGTTGCCGAACAGGCCGTTCAGCAGGAAACCCAGCAACGGCAGCAGGACGATCAGCGTGAGCGCACCCATCATCACCCCTTCAGGTCCGCATACGCGTCCGCGTCGAGCGTCCGCTTGCGCCGCACCAGCAGCAGCACGATCGGGATCGCGATCGCGATCTCGGCGGTGGCGACGACAAACACGAGGAACACCAGCACCGCGCCGGCGGCGGCGCCCATCTGGTGCGCGAACGTCACCAGGCTCAGGTTCACGCCATTGAGCATCAGTTCCATGCACATCAGCATCACGAGCAGATTGCGACGCACGATCACGCCGGTGAGCCCGAGCGCGAACAGCGCCATCGCCACGCCGAGCAGCATCTGCACCTTATCCATGGGACTGCTTCCTGCTGACTCTGATCACGGCCAGTGCGGCGACCACCGCGGCCACCAGCAGCACCGAGGTCAGTTCGAAGTGCAGCCAGTACTGGTTCAGGAACGCCACGGCGAACTGCGCCAGGCCGAAACCGGTGGCGGCTCCGCCGTGTGCGATGTTCGGCAACGAACTCCAGATGCTGATCACCAGCACGCCGAGCAGCAGCGCCAGGCCGATCGCTCCCGCAGCCAGCAGGCGCGAGTAGCGGCCGGTCACCGCGTCGCGCGGGTCGAGCAGCATGATCACGTACACCATGAACACCATCACCGCGCCGACGTAGATCAGGACCTGGAACGCGGCGATGAAGTGCACGCCGAGCAGGCCGTAGATCCCGCCCAGGAACACCATGGTCGAGATCAGCGCCAGCGCGACGCGCATCGGCTCCTTGAGCACCAGCATCAGCGCGGCGCCCGCCAGCGCGCACAGCGCGAACACGACGAGCAGGAAAGTATCGAGATGGGCGAGCAGGGCGTTCATCATCCGTGGCCTCGCGCTGGGGCGGCGGCACCCTTCGCCGGATAGGGTTTCGCCACGTCCTTCTGCGGCCGCCAGGTCAGCAGTTCTTCCTTGCCGATCCACATGCGGCGGTAGTCGCCCGACGGGAAATCGGGCACGTCCGGCACCATGCGGATCGCGTCTTCGGGGCAGGCTTCCACGCACAGCCCGCAGAACACGCAGCGTGAATAGTCGATCTCGAAGCGCGCCGGGTACTTGGGGTGCGCCGGATCGTCGGGATCGAGCGCGGCGTCGATCTCGATCACCTTGGCCGGGCACACCGTCGCGCACATGTTGCAGGCGATGCACTGCGGGCTGCCGTCGGGACGCTGCGTCAGCACGTGCTTGCCGCGGTTGTGGCGCGCATAGTCCCAGCGCCGTTCCTCGGGGTAGTAGGTCGTGATCGCACCCTTGCGGCCGGTGATCCATTTGCCCATGTTGCGCAGGAACACGACGCTGGTGATGTACATCCCGCGCAGGATCTCGAACAGGTACGCGCGCTCGTACCAGCCCATCTCGGGCTCGTTCCAGTACTGCTTGCGGACGTGGGTTCTGCGGTCCATGGTCATCCCTGCACCAGCCACAGCCAGACCGCGGTGACGGTGAGATTCGCCAGTGCGAGCGGGAACATGAACTTCCACGCGAAGCGCAGCACCTGGTCGTAGCGGAAACGCGGCAGCGTCCAGCGGATCAGGATCTGGAAGCTCGACATCACGAACACCTTGGCGAGGAACACCACCAGCTGCGTGACGACGACTGCGCCGTGGCTCATCTCGATCACGTGCCCGCCGGGGAACGCGAAGCCCTTGTCGTTCATGTACGGCAGGTTGTAGCCGCCGAGGAAAAGCGTGGTGAACAGCGCCGCGATGATCGCGATCTCGATGAACTCGGCGAACATGAAGAGACCCATCTTCATCGCCGAGTACTCGGTATAGAAGCCGGCGATGAGCTCCGACTCCGCCTCCGGCAGGTCGAACGGGATGCGCTTGTTCTCGGCGATCGCGGCGGCCATGAAGAGCGTGGCGGCGAACGGCTGGTACACCACGCCCCACGCCGGCAGGAAGCCCAGCACCACGCCCGACTGCTGCCGCACGATGGCGTCCAGGTCCACGGTGCCGTAGATCACGATCAGCCCGAGCACCGTCAGGCCCATGATCAGCTCGTACGAGATCATCTGCGAGCCGGCGCGCAACGCGCCCAGCAGCGAGAACTTGTTCGACGACGACCACCCCGCCAGCATCGAGCCGATGATCGTCATGCCGCCGAAGGCGAACACGATCAGCAGGCCCGCGTCGAGCGTGGCGATCTGCATCGGATAGGTCTTGCCGCCGAACCAGCCGGCCAGCGACGGAAACAGGGCGCCCGGATCGAGCATGCCGCCGAACGGCACCACCGCGAACACCAGCAGCACCGGCGTGAACACGACCCACGGCGCCACCGCGTACGCGTACCAGTCGTAGGTCTGCGGCTTGAAGTCCTCCTTCAGCAGCATCTTCAGGCCGTCGGCCATGCCGTGGAACAGGCCCCACCAGACGAGCTTGATCTGCGTGAACGGGATGCGCAGGTACGCGCGGTTGGCGCCGATGCGGTCGGACATGATCGCGGCCTGCTTGCGCTCGACCCAGGTGAGGATCGTGCCGAACCCCATCAGCACGCTGATCGCGTACGTGATGAAGATGACGTAGATGACCAGGTCCTGGATCATGCGGCCACCTTTTCCTTCGCGCCGAGCCGCGCGAACAGTTCCTCCGCGTGCGCGACCTGCGGCTTCTTCGCGAAGCACGCCTTGAACGCGCTCACGCTGCCGGCGAAGTTCGTGTACGTGCCGGCGCGCTCGGTCTGAATGCTGATCGGGAAGAACACGTCGGCGTGGCCGTTCTCGGGCGCCAGGTACGAATTCAGGTAGATCACCTTCACGCCGCGCGGCAGCTCGGCGAAGTTGCAGCCCTCGCCCCACACCAGCACGAGATCGGTGCCGGCGGGGAACTGCACCGCGGCGGTGCCGAACAGCTCGCGTGCGCGCCTGCCGTTCGGGTTCTTGTCTGCCTTGATGAGGACGTCGTCCTCGACGCGCTCGCCCGGCTGGGGCAGCCAGTCGGTCTTGACGAAACCCGTGACGCGGCTGCCGAGGGCGCGCTTGAACGCGTCGAGCTCCTCGTTCGAAGCCCAGCTCGATACCAGCGCGACCGCCTTCTTCGCACCCTCGATCAGGCGGCGCGCGGCATCGATCGCCGCGGCGAGCTCGACCGGCTTGCCCTTCAGCAGCGCCTGCTCGGCGCGCGGCCGCTCGAGGATCTGCGCCAGGTCGCGGCCCTTGTTGCAGATCCAGGGGCCATTGACCGCAGGATTCTCGCGCGGCGTCACGCGCGCGATCGACGTGTTCTGTTTCGGGTCGAGCGCGTTGAGTTTCCACTCCGGCTTGCGGTGCCAGATGTCGATCGCGCAGCCGCGCTCGCAGCCCGGGCACACCGACGGCGTGGCCTTCAGGTACCAGACGCGCGACTTGTAGAGGAACTCCTTCGACAGCAGCGCCCCGACCGGGCAGATGTCGATCACGTTGTCGGAGTACGGATCGCTTGCGAAGGCGCCGTCCTCGGATTCGCGCACCAGCGAATGGTCGCCGCGGCTCTGGATGCCGAGCGAGCACGACTTCGACACCTCGTGCGTGAAGCGCACGCAGCGCGAGCAGAGGATGCAGCGCTCGTTGTCGATGATCACGCGTTCCGACAGCGGGTGAAACTTGGTCGCCGGCACCTTGGCATCGACTGACACCGAGCGCTCGCCGTTGTAGGTGTAGTGGTAGTCCTGCAGCGTGCACTCGCCGGCCTTGTCGCAGATGCCGCAGTCGACCGGGTGGTTCAGCAGGATCAGCTGCAGCGTCTCCTTGCGCCGCGCGCGCACGCCCTCGGAATCGGTCAGCACGCGCATGCCTTCGGACACCGGCATGTTGCAGGCGATCTCGATCCAGTTGCCGCCTTTCGGGTCCTCGACCTCGACCACGCAGATGCGGCAGTTGCCGGCGACCGACAGGTTCGGGTGCCAGCAGAAATAGGGGATGAAGAAGCCGGCGGCGAGCGCCGCCTGCATCACCGTCTGGTCGCGCTCGGCGTGAACCGGTTGCCCGTTGATGAAGAAGTCAGGCATGCCAGGTCCCCTCGACTTCCAATGCGCCGTTGCACTTCGAGCGCTTGTTGGCGATGAAGTATTCGAACTCGTCGCGGAACTTGGCGATGATGCCGACGGTGGCGTAGCCGGCGGCGTCGCCCATGCCACAGATCGTCGTGCCGTCGTTCGCGTTCGAGATCGCCACCAGGCGGTCGATGTCCTCGGGCACGCCCTTGCCCTCGACGATGCGGTCGATGATCCGGTGCATCCAGCCCATGCCCTCGCGGCACGGCGTGCACTGGCCGCACGACTCGTGGTGATAGAAGCGCAGCATCACCTGCAGCAGCCGCACCATGCAGGTGCCGTCGGCGATCGCGATCATGCCGCCCGAGCCGAGCGACGAGCCGGCCTTGTCGAACGACGCGTGGTCGTAGGTCAGCGGCGCGATGTCTTCGCTGGTCAGCACCTTGGTCGAGATGCCGCCCGGGATCAGCGCCTTCAGCTTCTTGCCGCCGAGCATGCCGCCGCAATCCTCGTAGATGAACTGCGCGAGCGGATAGCCGTACTCGACTTCGTACACACCCGGCTTGTTCACGTGCCCGGAGATCGACACCAGCTGCGTGCCGGGGCTCTTCGCGGTGCCGGTCTTCTTGAACGCCTCGGCGCCGTTGGCGATGATGCCGGTGATGTTCGACAGCGTCTCGACGTTGTTGACCACCGTCGGCCGCTGGTACAGGCCTCTCACGGTCAGCCGCGGCGGGCGGTTGCGCGGGTAACCCTTCTTGCCCTCGATCGACGTCAGCAGCCCCGACGCCTCGCCGCAAACGTACGAGCCGGCGCCGCGATAGACGAACAGATCCAGCGCGAAGTCGGTGTCGAACAGCGGCTGGCCGAGCAGTCCGGCGTCGTACGCCTCGTCGACCGCGCCCTGCAGGCGGCGGTACGGCAGGTCGAATTCGCCGCGGATGTAGACGAAGCTGTGCCGGCAGCCGATCGCGTACGACGTGATCAGCATCGATTCGACCAGCAGGTGCGGCGCATGCTCGAGGATCCAGCGGTCCTTGAACGTGCCGGGCTCGCCTTCGTCGGCGTTCGCGCACAGGTGGTGCGGCTGGCCGTCGTTGGGCTTGATCACTGCCCATTTGCGGCCGACCGGAAACGCCGCCCCGCCGTGGCCGAGCAGTCCGGAAGCGGTGACCTCCTTGGTCACGTCCTCCGGTTTCATCGACGTCAGCACCTTCCGGATCGTCTCGTAGCCGCCGCGCGCACGGTAGTCGGCGAGCGTGTGCGACGTCGCCGTCACCGGGAAACTCATGATCCATTTCGCGCCGGTCATTTGAGCGACTCCAGCAGCGCGTCCAGCTTCATGCCGCTCAGGTTCTCGTGATAGGCGTCGTTGACCATCACGACCGGCGCGGTGCCACACGATCCCAGGCATTCGACGGTGGACAGCGTGAAGCGGCCATCGGGCGTGGTCTCGCCCGGCTTGATGTGCAGGCGCTTCTGCAGCATGTCGAGCGCGCGCTCGGCGCCGCGCATCGAGCAGGTCACGTTGTGGCAAACCTGCAGGTGCCAGCGCCCGATCGGCTTGCGGCGGAACTGCGTGTAGTAGGACAGCACCTGCTCGATCTGCATGCGCGGCACGCCGATGTACGACGTCAGCGCAGCGATGTCCTCGTCGGCGACGAAGCCCCTCTCCTCCTGGATGCGGCGCAGGCACGGCAGCACCAGCGATGACTCGAACCCCTCGGGCAGCCGCTTCTTCAGCTGCTCGAAGTACGGCGTCAATTTCGTGACCACCGAGCTCATCGGTCGCACTCCCCGCCGATCATGTTGATCTGGCCGAAGGTGGGGATGATGTCGGCGAGCTGGCCGCCGTCGAGCATCAGGTGCGCGCCGCCGAGGTGGACGAAGCTCGGCGCGCGGACGTGCACCTTGTACGGCGTGCCGCCACCGGTGCTGACCAGGTAGAAGCCGAGTTCGCCGTTGGACGCTTCGTGCGCGACGTAGATGTCGCCGGCCGGCACCTGCGGACCGTCCATGACCAGCTTGAAGTGGTTGATCAGCGATTCGATTTCCGTGTAGACGAAGCGCTTTTCGGGCAGCGTGCAGCGCCGGTCGTCGACGTTGATCGGACCGGGCTCGAGCATGTCGACGAGCTGCCGGATCATGTGCTTCGACTCGTCGATCTCGCGCATCCGGACGTAGTAGCGGTCGTAGTTGTCGCCCTTGATGCCGACCGGGATCTCGAAGTCGAGTTCGGGGTAGGCCAGGTAGGGCGTGTCCTTGCGCAGGTCGCGCGGCACGCCGGTGGAGCGCAGGACCGGGCCGGTGAAGCCCCAGTTGACCGCGGTCGCGCTCGACAGGACACCGACGTTGCGCATGCGGTCGATGAAGATCCGGTTGCGGTCGACCAGGCCGTGCACGCGACCGAGGAAATCGTCCGACTGCACCAGGATCTCTTCCAGCCGCTTGAGCCAGCCGTCGGGCAGGTCGCGCGCGAGCCCGCCGATGCGGCCGTACGTGTAGGTCACGCGTGCGCCGGTCAGGTCCGCGATGTGCTCGTACATCGCGTCGCGGATCGTGACCAGGTACAGGAACGCGGTCATCGCACCGAGTTCCATCAGCGCCGCGGCAGTGCAGGTCAGGTGATCGACGATGCGCGAGTACTCGGCCAGCAGCGTGCGCAGGACCCTGCAGCGCCGCGTGATCTCGACCCCCATCATCTGCTCGACCGCGTCGCAGTAGGCGAAGTCGTTGATCAGCGCCGATACGTAGTTCAGCCGGTCGACGTACGGAATCAGGTTGTGCCAGGTGTGGTCCTCGCACTCCTTCTCGAATCCGCGGTGCAGGTAGCCGGGGTGGATGTCCGTGCGCACGACCCGCTCGCCGTCGAGCTCGGCGATGATCTGCACCGTGCCGTGCGTGGCCGGATGCGAAGGACCGATGTTGACGATGACGTGGTCTTCGCTGATCGGCTTATCGAAGGCCGGGCGGACGGGGTTGGGAAGGTTCAGGTCCATGGTCTACGAGCGATACGGCACCAGTGGCTGCTCCTGCTGCTTCGGATAGTCCTTGCGCAGCGGGTGGCCCTGGAAGCCTTCGTACAGCAGCACCGGCCGCAGGTCCGGATTGCCGCGGAACCCGATGCCGTACATTTCGTGGCATTCGCGCTCCATGAAGCGCGCCGAGCCGTACAGCGACACCAGCGAATCGACGGTCGGGTCGCCCTCGTCCACGCGCGCCTTCACGCGCACGCGCGCGAAGTGCCGCGTCGAGTAGAAGTGCCACACCACCTCGAAGCGCGGCGTCCGGCCCAGCCAGTCGACCGCGGTCACGTCGGTGAGCAGATCGAAGTCGAATTCGCCCTTCAGCCGCTGCGCGGTGGCGAGCACGGCATCCGGCGCGACGAAGACCACCAGCGTGCCGTGCGCGACCGCCGCGTCCTGTGCCGCCGGCAGGCGCTCCTTCACACTTTCGAGCACGTTCATCGTCAGAATTCCCGCGTGATGATCGGGTGCTTGCCGCGCGCGATCTTGTCCTGCAGCTGCATGATTCCGTCGATCACCATCTCTGGCCGCGGCGGGCAGCCCGGGATGAACACGTCGACCGGAATGATCTTGTCGATGCCCGCGACCGCGGCATAGTTCTGGTAGAAGCCGCCGCTCGAGGCGCAGACGCCGAACGCCATCACCCACTTCGGCTCGCACATCTGCTCGTAGACCTTCAGCAGGATCGGCGCCTGCTTGTGCGTGACCGTGCCGACCACCATCAGCAGGTCGGCCTGGCGCGGCGAAAAGCGCGGCAGCGCGGCGCCGAAGCGGTCGGTGTCGTACGGCGTACCGCTGACCGCCATGAACTCCATCGCGCAGCAGGCGGTGACGAACGGGTAGGGGAACAGCGAGAACTTGCGCGCCCATCCCGCCAGCTCGTCCTTCTTGGTCGTGATGTACTCGAACGCGGCGCTCTTCTGCTGCTGCGCCGGCACGATCGGGATCGATTTTGCGTTCATCACTCCGTCACCGCCTCGAGCAGGCGCGCCTTGTAGACATACAGCAGGATCAGGACCAGCAGCACCATGAAGATCGCGAACGTCGCGAGCATGAAGCCGGTCATCGGCTGCGCGCCGAGCGCCCAGATGAACAGGAACACCGTCTCCAGGTCGAACAGGATGAAGACGATCGCCACCGCGTAGTACTTGGCCGGCACCGCCTTGACGTTCTGTGTCTCGACCGGCGTGGCCCCGCATTCGAACGGCTCGAGCTTGGTCGCGCTGTCGACCGGCTTCGGCCCGAGCAGCTTGTTCAGCAGCAGCGTGAAGGCGACGAAACCCAGGATCGCCACCATGTACAGCAGGAACACGGCATAGGGGTTCATCGCGAATCCTGGGTATAGGGAGCCATCGCCCGGCCGGCCGGCCGCCTGAGCTCACTCGTTGGGCTTGGCCCTCGCATCTTCGTTTGCAGGGCCATCGCTGGCTCCTGTGATCTTCCCTGGGGGTGTCGCCGGCCGCTGGTGGCCGGTCATTTTTTCGGTCCGGTGCAACCGTAGGCGCTCTGGGCTCCCCCCCTTTTGATGGCGGTCAAGCGAAAGCGGACGCGCGTCGGGAGTTTTGGATTTAGGTGGCGCGCACGGCGCTCATCGCCGCAACGGGCGCGCTCGGCGCTGCGCCATGTCGGGAAATTCAGAGAAAGCGAAAGTAGACGTAGACATGGCTGATGACGATCGACAGCAGCATCAGCGGAAACGCGATCTTCAGGAATTCGACGAAGCGAAAACCAGTGCCGGCGCGCTCCGCCAGCCCCGCCACGACCAGATTCGCCGACGCGCCGATCAGCGTGCCGTTGCCGCCCAGGCAGGCGCCGAGCGACAGCGACCACCACAACGGCAGCAGCGCATGTTCGCCGCCGAAAGTCGGCGCCATCGTCTTGATCAGCGGGATCATCGTCGCCACGAACGGGATGTTGTCGATGAAAGCCGACAGGATCGCCGACGCCCACAGGATCGCCAGCGCGGTCACGTTGAAATCGCCACCGGTGCCCTCGAGCAGGCGCTGCGCCATCCAGTGGATGACGCCGGTCTTCTCCAGCCCGTGCACCAGCACGAACAGGCCGAGGAAGAACATCAGCGTGATCCACTCCGCCTCCGACAGGGCCGCGTGAACGTTATGCGACTGCTTCTCGGGGTCGCGGCCGAGGTTGTCCAGCAGCAGCAGCGCGGCGGCGCCGAAGATCGCGATAGTCGCCGGCTCGATCCGGATCTGCCGCTGCAGCATGAAGCCCGCGATCACGAGCGCGATCACCGTCAGCGACTGCTTCAGCAGCCGTGCATCCGTGATCGCCTCGCGCTCGACGAAGTCCATCACCCGCTGCCGGTGCTCCGCAGCGGCGACCAGATGCCGCCCCCAGATGAACCACAGCGGCACGAGGGTCACGACCATCACCACGAGGATCACCGGCGTGAGGTTGACCGCGAAGTCGTTGAACGTGAGCCCGGTTGCCGAGCCGATCATGATGTTGGGCGGATCGCCGATCAGCGTGGCGGTGCCGCCGATGTTCGACGCCAGGATCTGCGCGAACAGGTACGGATACGGCTTGACGTTGAGTTCCTCGGTGATCAGAAGGGTTACCGGCACCGTCAGCAGTACGGTGGTCACGTTGTCGAGGAATGCCGAGAACACCGCGGTCACGATCGACATCATCAGCAGGATGCCCCACGGGTTCGCGTTGACCTTCTTGGCGGACCAGATCGCCACAAACTGGAACAGCCCCGAGCGCCGCGTGATGTTGACGATCAGCATCATCCCGAGCAGCAGCCCGAGCGTGTTGAAGTCGACCGCCCGCATCGCCTCTTCCTGGTTGACCACGCCGAGCAGGATCAACAGCCCGGCGCCGAGCAGCGCCAGGATCGCGCGGTTGACCTTCTCGCTCATGATCAGCGCGTAGGTCGCCACGAAGAGCGCCACCGCGATCCAGAGCGGATTCAAGCCGAAGATCGCGGACGCCGCCTGCGTCGCCTGACCGTGCATGAGTCTCCTCCGCCATGCTTCGCCGGCGCCTGCGCCGGCGTCCTGTTATTTCTGCAGGGCGCCCAGCACGTCGCGTGCCGACACCATGCCCACCAGCCGGTTCGTTTCGCGCTCCACCACCGGCACGTTGCTCGAGCCGCGGTATAGCTGCAGCACGATCTCGATCGGCGAAGTGTCGGGATGGACGACGTGTTCCGCCTTCACCATCAGCTGGCGCACCGGCGTGTCGGCGATCGCCTGCATCTGCTGGCGCAGATGGTCGAGCGAGTCGGCCAGGAACCGCAGGTCGTCCATGCCGAGGCCGATCAGCGCGGCCTTCGGCAGCAGCGACCCGAGCAGCCGGTCGAGCTTGAGCATCCCGATCAGCCGGTTGTCTTCGTCGACCACCGGCAGATCTGTCACATGGTGGGTCAGCAGGCGACGCGTGGCCTCCGCAACGACGTCGTCGCCCTTGAGCGACACGAATTCGGTCCGATATATCGGCACGGCACTCATTGTGGGTCCCCTGAGCAGTTGCAGGGACGCCGTTCAGGATGCCGCCCCTGCCTGGAATTCTTGGAGTGGGGCGAGTTTAGCCGCGCGCGCCGCGTGCGGCACGCGCGGCGGGGTCAGCCGTGCAGGCTGTTGTACTTGGCCAGCAGCTCGTCCTTCGACTCCTTGTGAGCCGGGTCGGGAACGATGCAGTCGGCCGGGCAGACGAGCACGCACTGCGGCTCGTCGTGCGCGCCGACGCATTCGGTGCACTTCGCCGGATCGATCACGTAGATCGGCGAACCGGACGTGATCGCCTGGTTCGGGCACGGCTCCACGCAGGCATCGCAGGCGGTGCAGTCGTCGTTGATGATCAGTGCCATGACAGTCTCCTGTAGATCGGGTGCGCCGGCTCGACCGACATCGGCCTATGCAAGCTCGCCGGTGTACGAGCGCAGCGCCTTCATGTAGTTGGCGCGCTCGAACGCGTCGGGGTCGGGGCAGGACTGTTGCGACAGCGACCCCTTCAGCTGCGCAACCGAATCGTATTCGCGCTCGGCCATCCATGCCTGCACCCCGCGCACCAGCGTGCCGACGTGCGACGGCCCTTTCGTCAGCAGGCTGCTGGCCAGCATCACGCAGTCGGCACCGGCGAGCAGCAGCTTCAGCACGTCGTCTGCGGTGTGGGCGCCGCCGGTGGCGGCCAGGCTGGCGTCGATGCGGCCGCGCAGGATCGCAATCCAGCGTAATGCCAGCCGCAGCTCGTCGGAGGTGGACAGCACGAGATGCGGCGCGACCTCCAGTTCGTCGAGCAGGATGTCGGGCTGCAGGAAGCGGTTGAACAGCGCGAGCCCCCTGGCGCCCGCCTTCGTCAGCCGCGCCGCCATGTTGGCCATTGCGCTGAAGTAGGGCGCGACCTTCACCGCGACCGGCACGCTGACCTGCTGCGTGACCGATTGCACGAGATCGACGTACCGCTGTTCGACTTCCGCGCTGGTGTCGGTCACGCTGGCGGCAAGGAAATACACGTTCAGCTCGATCGCGTCGGCGCCGGCCTCCTGGAATCGATGCGCGATGCCGGTCCAGCCGCCCGGCGTGTAGCCGTTCAGGCTCGCGATCACCGGTACCGACAACGCCTTCTTCGCGTCGCTGATCAGCTGCAGGTACTTGTCCGGGCCGGTGCTGTACTGCATCTCCGGGAAGAAGCCCTGCGCCTCTGGCGACAGCTCGGCACCGTATTCCATCAGGTTGTGCGCGGACATCTCATCGTGCTCGATCTGCTCCTCGAACAGCGACGGCAGCACGACCGCCGCGATGCCGGCATCCTGCAGTCGCTTCAGGCTTTCGATGGAGCTCGTCAGCGGCGAGGCCGACGCCACGATCGGATGCTTCAGCTCCAGTCCGAGGTAGCGGGTGCGCAGATCGACGCTCATGACGAAGCCTCCTCCGGTTTCGCTGCCTTGGGTTGTTCGTCGCCGCCCTCCGTCTTCGGCGGCGCGTGTTCCTCGGTCACCACGCGGTGCACGCCGGCGACCTGCTCGTACAGCTGCCAGCGCGCGTCGGCATCGTGCTGCGCGGCGCGCAGGAGCTGCTTCGCGCGCGCCGGATCCGACTGCGCCAGCATCGCATAGCGGCC
>JBLMYK010000285.1:0-3361 GCA_050258235.1 Gemmatimonadota bacterium
GCACGGCCGGATCGCACGGTCGAGCAAGGCGCGCGCCGATTTCCAGCGATCGCATCCCTGTCCTTCGACCGGGAGGAAGCGCGGCGCCTGTCCCGGCTACGTGATCGATCACGTGGTGCCACTGAAACGCGGCGGAGCGGACGCGCCGGCCAACATGCAGTGGCAGACCAGGCGGGCCGCGAAAGCGAAGGACAGGATCGAGTGAGCGCCGTCAGCCTCGATCGGCATCGATCGTCGGCACCGGAATGTATGCCGTGCGCTTCTGCTCGCGCGGCCGGCGCAGGCGGATGACATGGGCCGCCTGAGCACGTCGACACAGGCGCACGCGCTCGGTGCGCTGGCGGCGGCGACCTACCTCGCGGTCTGGTGGTGGCTGCTTCCCGACGTGGCGGACCAGGTCGCCGACAGCGGACACGACTTCGGTTGGCTGTTGCTGTCGCTGTTCGTCGGCGTGGTGGTCAGCTACACCGTGATCGCCGGCGCCGTCGTCGCCGTCCGGCGATTGACCAAGCCGAAGCGGCGCAGACCGGGACAGCAAGGCGGCCGTTGACGGGCGCAGTGCGGCGGTCTACCCGCCGCGCACGCAATCCATGAAGTACTCGACGTGCCCGTTGCCGCGCTGCTTGACCAGCCCGTGGATGTCGGTCTCGAATCCCGGAAACGTCGCGTTGAAGCTGCGCGCGAACTTGAGGTAATTGACGATCGTCTCGTTGATGCGTTCGCCCGGGATCAGCAGCGGAATGCCGGGCGGATAGGGCGTCAGCAGCACGGCCGAGACGCGGCCGGCCAACTCGTCGATCGGCACGCGCTCGACCTCCCAGTGGGTCATCTTCGCGTAGGCCTGCGCCGGACTCATCACCGGCTCCATCTCCGACAGGTACATGTCGGTGGTCAGCCGGGCGATGTCGTTGCGCGCGTACTCGGCGTGGATCTCGCCGCACAGGTCGCGCAGGCCTTTCAGCTCGTACTGCGGGTTCGCACGCAGGAACTCTGGCATCACGCGCCACAACGGCCGGTTGTTGTCGTAGTCGTCCTTGAACTGCTGCAGCTCGGTGACCATCGTGTTCCAGCGGCCCTTGGTGATGCCGATCGTGAACATGATGAAGAACGAATACAGGCCGGTCTTCTCGACGATGATGCCGTGCTCGGCCAGGTACTTGGTCACGATCGCCGCCGGAATCCCGGTCTCGGCGAAGCGACCGTCGACGTCCAGTCCCGGCGTGATCACGGTGGCCTTGATCGGGTCCAGCATGTTGAAGCCCGGCGCCAGCGCGCCGAAGCCGTGCCAGCGGTCACCGGCCTGCAGCGTCCAGTCCTCGCGCCGCGGCGCCGCGTCGTTTGCGAACTGCTCCGGACCCCATACGCTGAAGAACCACGAACCGGCATACTCGGCCTCGACCTTGCGCATCGCACGGCGGAAGGCGAGCGCCTCGACCAGCGATTCCTCGACCAGCGCGGCGCCTCCGGGCGGCTCCATCATCGCGGCAGCGACGTCGCACGACGCGATGATCGCGTACTGCGGCGACGTCGACACGTGCATGTGATACGCCTCGTTGAACTGGAAGCGGTCGAGCTTCTCCGCTTCCGAGTCCTGCACCAGGATCTGCGATGCCTGCGACAGCCCCGCCAGCAGCTTGTGGGTCGACTGCGTCGAAAACAGCATCGACTCGCGCGTGCGCGCACGCGGCGTGATGCCGCCGATCGCGTGCATGTCGCGGTAGAAGTCGTGGAACGCCGCGTGCGGCAGCCACGCCTCGTCGAAGTGCAGCGTGTCGATCACGCCATCAAGCAGGCTCTTGATCGTCTCGACGTTGTAGACGATGCCGTCGTAGGTGCTCTGCGTCAGCGTCAGCACGCGCGGCTTGCCGACGTCACGGCCCTTGAGCAGCGGATGGCTGGCGATCTTGCGCCGGATCGATGCCGGCTCGAACTCGCTCTGCGGAATCGGCCCGATGATGCCGTAGTGGTTGCGCGTCGGCATCAGGAACACCGGGATCGCGCCGGTGATCGTGATCGCATGCAGCACGCTCTTGTGGCAGTTGCGGTCGACGATCACCGCGTCGCCTGGAGCCACCATGTAGTGCCACACGATCTTGTTGGCGGTCGAGGTGCCGTTGGTGACGAAGAACAGGTGATCGGCGCCGAAGATGCGCGCCGCGTTGGTCTCGCTCGCCGCGATCGGCCCGGTGTGGTCGAGCAGCTGGCCGAGCTCCTCGACCGCGTTGCACACGTCGGCGCGCAGCAGGTTCTCGCCGAAGAACTGGTGGAACATCTGCCCGACCGGGCTCTTCAGGAACGCCACGCCGCCCGAGTGCCCCGGACAGTGCCACGAGTACGAACTGTCCTGCGCGTAGTGCGTCAGCGCGCGGAAGAACGGCGGCGCAAGCTGTTCAAGGTACGCCCGCGCCTCGCGCACGATGTAACGCGCGACGAACTCGGGCGTGTCCTCGAACATGTGGATGAAGCCGTGCAGCTCGCGCAGCACGTCGTTCGGGATGTGGGTCGAGGTGCGCGTCTCGCCGTACAGGAAGATCGGGATGTCGGCGTTGCGGCGGCGGATCTCGTGCACGAAGGAGCGCAGCGCGGCGACCGCCTCGTCGACGTCGTCGCCGTCGGTGATTTCCTCGTCGTCGATCGACAGGATGAAAGCCGAGGCGCGGCTCTGCTGCTGCGCGAAGCTCGACACGTCGCCGTAGCTGACGACGCCGATCACCTCCACCCCCTCGGCCTCGATCGCCTTGGCGAGCGCGCGCACGCCGACACCGCTCGCGTTCTCCGAGCGGAAATCCTCGTCGATGATGACGACCGGAAAATTGAACCGCATTGCCGCGCCTGTTGCGTCAGAAGGCGCGGATTATCGGCGCAAGCGACGCGGGTCACAACCGAGCCGCAGGTTCCGTGCGACTGCGATGTGTGCATGGCTCCGATAGGGTCGCGCGAGAAGCGAATCCGCGCTGACATGACTGCCTAAGATTGGGATCCTGACACTGCTAGCATCCGGCCGTTGCCCATTCACGCGGGCTTTGCTCGATTGCCGCCACCCAGATGCGTTCGACGGGAGTGATACTCAGCTCGAAGTCACGGCCACCGTGGCTGCGTCGCGCCGCGGGCGTTTGCGCAGCGCTGGTCATCCTCGCCGCGGCGTTCTCGGCCTGGCGCTGGCTTGTGCCTCCTCCGACCATGATGCCCGAGGAGCATGGTTCCACTGCGGTCGATCGGCCGGCGAATCCGGCGGATACGCCAGCACCCGCGCACCCTGTCGCCGACACGCGGCGCCAGTCGACGCCGGCATCGCCGCCCACGCAAAAACCGGCCGCCCGGCAGGCGGATCCTTTCGCGGAGTTCGTACGGGCTTCGAAGG
>JBLMYK010000286.1:0-8866 GCA_050258235.1 Gemmatimonadota bacterium
CCGTCGTCCCGCTGTTGGCTGCAGGTCACATCCCGGCGGGCGCCGTTGCGGGCAATCCGGATCGAGCCCGTGCATCGCGCCGCCTGGCCCGACCAAGTCGGCTGGACCGGATCTTCTCCGGCGCAAGAGTCAAGTCGAATGCGCGTGTACGGCTCGGATCCACTGGCCGATCGCCGGCCATGCATTGCGCAGCGTGTTCGTGCCCATGAAGAGCCCGATGTGCCCGCCGGGCACCAGCTTCTTCACGATCTCGTGGCGGGGCGTGCCGAGCAGCGCTTCGGCGTTGAACACCTGCTCGGGCGTGGTGATGTCGTCCTGCGCGCCGGCGAGCAGATACACGGGCGCGGTGACATCCTTCAGGCGCAGCGTGCGGCCGAGGCCGACGAACGCGCCCTTGGCGAAGCGGTTCTGCTTGAACAGCTGCTCGATCGCCTGCAGGTAGTAGCGGCCGGGCAGGTCGATCGCATTTTCGTACCAGTCCTCGAACCGTTCGGTGCGTTCGACGTAGTTCCTGTCCTCGATGTGCCGGTACAGATCGAGATACTTGTCGACGAACTGCTGTTCGGGGTGCATGTTCTTCCAGCCCGCGAGCATCATGCGGCCGAGCATGCGGCCGCCGCCGGCGGCGACCAGTCGTTCGTAGAAGTCCATCGGCAGCCGGTGCGCCATGCGCTTGATCGGCCCGTCGCCTGCATCGGTGTCGATCGGCGAGCCCGCGAGCACCAGCGAGCGCACCTTGGCGGGGAAGCGGCTCGCGTACATCGCCGACATCCAGCCGCCCTGGCACAGCCCGACGAGATGCGCGCTGCCGCCGAGGTCGTCGACCACGACGTTGATCTCCGCGAGGTACTTGTCGATATCGAAGTCGCGCATCGCCGCGGTCGCGGCCTTCCAGTCGGTGACCAGAACCCGCGGCAGGCCCGCCGCCATCAGCGTTTCGACGAGGCTCTGGCCCTTTGCGTAGTCGGCGATCGACGACGCATGTCCGGCGTACGGCGCGTCGATCAGCACGGCGGTCTGGTGCGTCGAAGGATGGGCGGGGGAGAAGTCGCGCAAACGCATGGTGTCGAGGTCGAGCACGACGCGGTTTGCGGTTGCCCACTCGGGAGGCGGCGGTGCAGCGAGCTTCTCGACCTCTGAGACGTACTTGACGTTGTCCTGGAACAGCTTCGCTCCGGCTTCCTCCATCTCGATTGCCGCTGCGAATGGCCAGAACCAGGGCACGCTGTGTTCCTGGCCCGGCTGACGAGCCTCGATGGTCTTGCGTTCGCTCATGTCGCTCTCCGCGTTGTTGCGCCGGCCGTCTGCGACACGCGCAGGGCGTGCCGGGCGATCACCTGTTCCTCGTCGGTCGGAATGATCCAGACCCGCACGCGGCTCGCCGCCGTGCTGATCAGCGCCGCGCCGTGCGCGCGCCGTGGTGGCCGATCGTTCGCGCCGGGATCCAGCTCGACGCCGAGCCACCCGCACGCAGCGGCCACCGATGCGCGGACTGCGGCGGCGTTCTCGCCGATGCCGGCGGTGAACACGAGCGCGTCCAGGCCGTCGAGCGCGGCGGCCAGCGAGCCGATCTCGCGCACGATGCGGTACACGAAGAGCTGCGTGGCCAGCACCGCGCGCGCGTCGTCGCTGGCGAGCAGCGCGCGCAGGTCGCTGCCCATGCCCGAGACTCCCTTCAGCCCGCAATCGTGATACAGCAGCGACTCGACGTCGTTGACTGTCATTCCGCGCTCGCGCAGCAGCCAGATGACGATTCCGGGATCCAGTTCTCCCGGCCGGGTCGCCATCATCACGCCCGAAAGTGCGCTGAATCCCATCGTCGTCGCGACGCTGGCGCCCGCGCGCAGGGCGCACAGGCTGGCGCCGCTGCCCAGATGCGCGACGATCGCGCGCCCCGCGGCGGCAGCCGGATCGATCTCGCGCAAGCGGGCCGCTACGTACTCATACGACAGGCCGTGGAAGCCGTAGCGCCGCGCCCCGGCATCGTGCAGCGCGGACGGCAAGCCGTAGCGTTGCGCGACCTGCGGCATCGCGCGATGAAACGCGCTGTCGAAGCACGCCACCTGCAGCAGGCGCGGGTGGCGGCGAGCGAGCCAGTCGATCGGCGCGATGTCGACCGGCTGATGCAGCGGGGCGAACGGAATCAGCGCGCGCAGTCGCGCGAGCACGCTGGAGTCGATGCGGGTAGGCGCCGTGAAATCCAGTCCCCCGAACACGACGCGATGGCCGACGGCCAGCAGCTGCTCCGTGCCGATTCTTTCTTCCAGCCAGGGCATCAGCGCTTCGAGTGGATGGCCGAGGCTGCTGCCCGACGCAGGCCCCGGCTGCACCGGCTGCCCATCGGCGTCGACCACGCTGACCTGCGGTGCGCCGCCCAGATTGCCGATCTCGCCGCGCAATGACGCCGGCAGGTCGCCGTCCGGGCGCGGCTGCGCCTCGAACAGGCCGAACTTGATGCTGGAGGAGCCGACGTTGACGGTCAGGATCGAAGCCACTGTGCTGCCCGGATCGCGATGGCTCGCAGCGAAGCGGCTGCGCGTGAGGCTTCGCTGTCTCAGCCCGTCGCGCGTTGCCGCCGAGCCTCGGACCCAAGTCCATCGTCGATCGCACTGTAGCGCGCGGTCGCGCGGGCCGGGCGACCGCGATTGACCCGCGTCAGTCCCGGATCGCCGGGATCGCTTTTCACGGCATGACGGGCGAAGTATGGTAGCGACTCGGTAACAACGATCCAGAAGAATCCGCATTCACTTCGAGGGGAGTCCGATGCTACGCAAGACAATGCTCGCGGCCCTGGTCGCCGCCACGGCAGGCCTGCTGCCGGCCGCCCATGCGCAGACCGAAATCGAGTGGTGGCACTCGATGACCGGTGTGAACAACGATCGCGTGAACAACATGGCGAAGGGCTTCAACGCGACGCAGAGCCAGTGCCGGGTCAACGCGGTATTCAAGGGTAGCTATGACGATTCGATGACCGCTGCGATCGCCGCGTTCCGCGCCGGCAAGGCGCCGAACCTGCTGCAGGTCTACGAGGTCGGCACCGCGACGATGATGTATTCGAAGGCGATCAAGCCGGTCGCCGACGTGATGCGCGAAAGCGGCGCGAAGTGGGACCCGAAGGCGTACGTGCCGGCGGTCGCAAGCTACTACACGTCGCCGAAGGGAGAAATGCTGTCGTTCCCGTTCAACAGCTCGACCACGGTGCTGTTCTGGAACAAGGATGCGTTCAAGGCGGCCGGACTCGACCCCAACAAGCCGCCGAAGACCTGGGGCGAGGTCGCGGCCGCAGGCGCGAAGCTGAAGGCGGCCGGCCACAAATGCCCGCTGACGACCTCGTGGCAGACGTGGACCCAGCTCGAGAGCTTCAGCGCCTGGCACAACACGCTCTTTGCGACCAAGGACAACGGCTTCGGCGGGCTCGACGCGCGGCTGCTGATCAACGGGCCGCTGTTCGTGCGGCACATCGAGAACCTTGCGAACCTCGCCAAGCAGGGAATCTTCGTCTACGGCGGCCGCGGCGCGGCGGCCGATGCCAAGTTCTCGAGCGGCGAGTGCGCGATGACGATGGCGTCGTCCGCGATCTACGGCCTGACCAAGAGCACGCTGAAGGCCGACTTCGGGATCTCGACGCTGCCTTACTACCCGGACGTGCCCGGTGCGCCGCAGAACACGATCATCGGCGGCGCGAGCCTGTGGGTGATGGCCGGCAAGAAGAAGGAGGAATACCAGTGCGTCGGCCGGTTCCTCGCTTACCTGTCGCAGCCGCAGATCCAGGCGACCTGGCACCAGGACACCGGCTACCTGCCGAGCACGATGGCAGCGTACGAACTCACGAAGAAGTCCGGCTTCTACGACAAGAACCCGGGCACCGACGTGTCGGTGCAGCAGATGATCGTGAAGACCACCGACAAGTCGCGCGGGCTGCGGCTGGGCAACATGGTCCAGATCCGCGCGATCATGGAAGAGGAGCTGGAGAACGTCTGGGGCGGCAAGAAGACACCGAAGCAGGCGCTCGACGACGCGGTACGGCGCGGCAACGAGCAGCTGGCGCGGTTCCAGAAGATGGTCGGGGGCAGGTGA
The DNA here is from genome assembly GCA_050258235.1 of Gemmatimonadota bacterium. GTDB lineage: Bacteria > Pseudomonadota > Gammaproteobacteria > Burkholderiales > Burkholderiaceae_F > JAKOQB01. The sequence continues at coordinate 4,078 of JBLMYK010000286.1, forward strand.
GCTTCGCTTGAAGCGCGCTCTGCCTTCGGGTTCACAGGGGCGCCCCATTCGGGCGCCCTTGTTCGTTGCGCGGCCGGACCGGGCGCCCCGGCTTGCGCTGGCGCGACGGTGGCCACGCCCGACCTGAGGCGCGGGACGGTCTCGAGATGGAAAAGCGCGTCGTCTTCCGCTCCCGCTGGCTGCCTTACGCGCTGGTCGCGCCGCAGCTGGCGATCACGGTCGTCTTCTTCTTCTGGCCGGCCGGCGAAACCGTCTACGAGTCGCTGCTGCTGCAGGACCCGTTCGGCACCAGCGTGCAGTTCGTCGGGCTGGACAACTTCCGCTTGCTGATTCACGACGACAGCTATCGCGCGGCGTTCGGCGTGACTGCCCTGTATTCGGCGCTCGTGGCCTCGATCGGACTTGCGCTGTCGCTGCTGCTGGCGGTTCTGGCCGATCACATCGTGCGCGGCGCATTGCTGTTCCGCACGCTGCTGATCTGGCCGTATGCGGTGGCGCCGGCCGTCGCGGGCGTGCTGTGGGTCTTTCTGTTCAGTCCCGCGATCGGCATCCTGCCGTACTGGCTCGGCCAGGTCGGCATCACGTGGAATCACCTGCTCGACAGCCGCCAGGCGATGGCGCTGGTGGTGATCGCCGCGGTGTGGAAGCAGATCAGCTACAACTTCCTCTTTTTCATCGCCGGCCTGCAGGCGATTCCGAAATCGCTGATCGAAGCCGCGGCGATCGACGGTGCCGGGCCGGCGCGGCGCTTCTGGACCATCGTGTTCCCGCTGCTGTCGCCGACGACGTTCTTCCTCCTCGTGGTCAACATCGTGTTTGCCTTCTTCGACACCTTCGGCATCATCGACGCGGCCACGCAGGGCGGCCCGGGCCAGTCGACCACCAACCTCGTCTACAAGGTGTTCCAGGACGGCTTCAAGGGCCTCGACCTCGGCAGCTCGGCGGCGCAGTCGGTGATCCTGATGGCAATCGTGATCGCCCTCACCGTCGTGCAGTTCCGCTACATCGAAAGGAAGGTGGAGTACTGATGGTCGAGCGACGCCGGGCGCTGGATTTCCTTGCGTACGCGATCCTGTCGCTCGGCGTGATCGTGATCGCGCTGCCGGTCTACGTCACCTTCGTCGCGTCCACGCAGACGCTGGATCAGATCGTCAAGGTGCCGATGTCGCTCGTTCCGGGCCACGAACTGATCGCCAACTACGAGGCGGCGCTGACCTCGGGCTCCGGCCGCACCGCGGCGGCGCCGGTCGAGCACATGATGCTCGTCAGCCTGGTGGTCGCGCTGATCGTCCCGGCGGGCAAGATCGTGATCTCGCTGCTGTCGGCCTTCGCCTTCGTCTACTTCCGGTTTCGGGGCCGGATGTTCTTCTTCTGGATGATCTTCATCACGCTGATGCTGCCGGTCGAGGTGCGGATCGTGCCGACCTACGCGGTCATCGCCCGGCTGAACATGCTCAACAGCTACTCCGGCCTGATCATTCCGCTGATCGCTTCGGCGACGGCCACCTTCCTGTTCCGGCAGTTCTTCATGACCGTCCCGGACGAGCTGGCCGAAGCGGCCCGCATCGACGGCGCAGGTCCGATGCGCTTCTTCTGGGACATGCTGGTGCCGCTGTCTCGCACCAACATGGCGGCGCTGTTCGTGATCCTGTTCATCTACGGCTGGAACCAGTACCTGTGGCCGCTGCTGATCACCACCGAGGAATCGATGTACACGGTGGTGATCGGCATCCGCCGGATGATCGCCGGCGGCGACGCGGCCACCGAGTGGAACCTGGTGATGGCCACTGCAATGCTGGCGATGCTGCCGCCCGCGCTGGTGGTGCTGCTGATGCAGAAGTGGTTCGTCAAGGGCCTGGTGGAGACAGAAAAATAATGGCGGGCGTGGCGATACGGAACGTCTACAAGTCGTTCGGCAACGTGCAGGTGATCCAGGGGATCTCGATCGACGTCGCCGACGGCGAGTTCGTGGTGATGGTCGGGCCGTCGGGCTGCGGCAAGTCGACGCTGCTGCGCATGGTGGCGGGGCTGGAGAACATCACGTCGGGCGAGATCGCGATCGGCGACCGCGTGGTGAACGATCTGGAGCCGAAGGACCGCAACATCGCGATGGTGTTCCAGAACTACGCGCTGTATCCGCACATGAGCGTGTACGACAACATGGCCTATGGGCTGAAGATCCAGGGCCGCTCGAAGGCGGACATCGACGCGCGCGTGCAGCGTGCCGCAGAGACGCTCGAACTCACGAAGATGCTGAAGCGCCGGCCGCGCGAGCTGTCGGGCGGGCAGCGCCAGCGCGTGGCGATGGGGCGCGCAATCGTGCGCGAACCGGCGGTGTTCCTGTTCGATGAGCCGCTGTCGAATCTCGACGCCAAGCTGCGCGTGCAGATGAGGAGCGAGCTGCAGGCGCTGCACCAGCGGCTGCGTACGACCACGCTGTACGTCACGCACGACCAGGTCGAGGCGATGACGCTGGCGCAGCGCATGCTGGTGATGAACGCGGGCCGCGCCGAGCAGATCGGCGCGCCGCTCGAGGTCTACAGCCGGCCCGCGAGCACGTTCGTCGCGGGCTTCATCGGCTCGCCGCCGATGAACCTGATTGCAGGGCGGATCACGGACGGCGGCCGGTCTCTCGCGGGCGATGGCGACGTGCGGGTCCGGCTGCCAGCGCCGCGCGCGCCGCTCGACGGCCGCAGCGTGCTGCTGGGCGTGCGGCCCGAGCACCTGGAGACGTGTGCGCCCGGCGACGCGCTGGCGACCCCCGACATCGATTTCATCGAGCTGCTCGGCTCGGATTCGCTGGTGTACGGCCACGTCGGCGCCAACAAGCAGGGCGCCCGCATCGCCGCGCGGCTGCACATGTCGGTGGTCGCGAAGGAAGGCCACCTGCCGCTGCGTTTCGCGCCGGAACACATGCACCTGTTCGATCCGGAAAGCGGCAGGCGGATCGAGTCCTGAGTGCGTGATCGATGAGCGCCGGTGCCGAACCCCTGTGCCTGGCGATCGACCAGGGCACGCATGCGTCCCGTGCGCTCGTGCTCGATGCGCGCGGGCAGGTCCTCGCGAGCGGTGCGCAGGACATTTCCCTGTCGCGTCCGCAGCCGGACTGGGCGGAGCAGGATGGCGAAGAGATCATCGCGTCGATCCACGGCGCGGCGGCGCAGGCGGTCGCCGCGCTCGGACCGCGCGCGCATGACATTGCCGTGGCGGGACTGTCGAGCCAACGCGCCAGTGCGGTGTGCTGGAACCGCGCCGACGGCAGGCCGCTGTCGCCGGTCTTCAGCTGGCAGGACCGGCGCATGCATGCGTGGATCGACGCGCTGCAGCCGCACGGCGATGCGGTGCATCGGAAGACGGGTCTTTACCTGTCGCCGCACTACGGCGCGAGCAAGCTGCGCTGGGCGCTCGACCATCTGCCCGCGGTGCGCGAGGCGCGCGATGCCGGCACGCTCGCCTGGGGGCCGCTGGCGAGCTTCCTCGTCTTTCGCCTGCTGAAGGAGCGGCCGCTGCTTGCCGACCCGCAGTGCGCCGCGCGCACGCAGCTGTGGAACCTGCAGACACGCGACTGGGATGACGAACTGCTCGCGCTGTTCGGACTGCCGGGGGGCTTCCTGCCGCGCAGTGCGCAGACCTGCCAGACGTGGGGCACGCTCGCGACGGCGGGCATCGAGGTGCCGCTGACCGCGGTCAACGGCGACCAGTCGGCCGCCGTTTTCGCGTTCGGCTGGCCGGAAGCCGAATCGGCATACATCAACATCGGCACCAGCGCATTCGTGCAGCGCGCGGTCATGCATGCGCCGGGCCACGTGCCGCGCCAGCTCACCGGGATCATCCTCGCCGACGGCGACACGACCGTCTACATGGTCGAGGGCAACGTGAACGGCGCCGGCACCGCGCTCGACTGGCTTTCGCATCAACTCGGCATCGACGACCTGCCGGAGCGCCTGCCGCAGTGGCTCGAGCGGGAGCCGCCGTCGCTGTCGTTCCTCAATGGCATCGCCGGGCTCGGCGGACCGTTCTGGAAGGCGGAATTCGCGTCCCGCTTCGTCGGTGCCGATGCCGCTGAAGCCGAGCCGTGGCAGAAGGCAGTGGCCCTGATCGAGAGCATCGCCTTCCTGTTGCAGGCGAACATCGATCACATGGCCGCGCATGTTGCGCCGGCGCGGCGGATACGCGTCAGCGGCGGCATATCGCGGCTCGATCGCCTGTGCCGCAAGCTTGCCGACCTGAACGGGGTTCCGGTGCTTCGTCGCGACGATCCGGAAGCCAGCGCGCGGGGCATCGCTTACCTCGCATGCGGCCGACCGTCCGGGTGGAACGCCGGCGCGCACGAGGATGTCTTTGCGCCCGCGAGCGACCCGGGCCTGCGCGAGCGCTACCGGCGCTGGCGCGCGCTGATGGCGGAAGCAACCGGCGTCTAACTCATCGCCGGCTACTGCGCAGTCATCGTCTTGACATGGAAGGCGGGCGCGCTGCCGTCGCGGGCAACGCCGGCGTAGATCGTCAGGTGCGGATACGGAATCTCGATGCCTTCCTGGTCGAACGCCTTCTTCAGGCGGCGCAGGAATTCGCGCCGCACGTTCCACTGCTCCAGCGGCGCGACCTTGAAGCGGCAGCGCAGCACCACCGCGGAATCGTCCCAGCGATCGACGCCGGCGATCTCCAGGTCATCGAGGATGCGCGCGGTGAAAGCCGCGTCGGCACGCATCTCGCTGCCGACCCGGCGCATCACGGCGAGCGCGGCGTCGACGTCCTCGCGATACGCGATTCCGGCGTCGATCACCGCCTG
>JBLMYK010000287.1:0-16073 GCA_050258235.1 Gemmatimonadota bacterium
GGGCGTGATGCTGACGCAGGCCAACCTCGCGGCAAACGCGCATGCGATCGCCGCCGAGCACGGCCTCGGCGTCGAGGACCGCGTGCTCGCGGTGCTGCCGCTCTATCACATCAACGCGTTCGCAGTGACGATGCTGGCGCCGCTCGCTTCGGGCGGCAGCCTTGCGATGGCGCCCAGGTTCTCAGCCGCACGCTTCTGGAACCAGGCGATCGAGCGCCGCTGCTCCTGGCTGAACGTGGTGCCGACGATCGTTTCGTACCTGCTCGAGGGGGATGCGCCGGCGCGCGGCGCGACTGCACGCATCCGCTTCTGCCGCTCGGCGTCGGCCGCGCTGCCGCCCGAGCATCTGCGCGCGTTTGAGGACAAGTTCGGCATCGGCGTGATCGAGACGATGGGCCTGACCGAGACCGTCGCGCCGTCGTTCTCCAATCCGCTCGACCCGTCGCGGCGCAAGCTCGGCTCGGTGGGGCGCGCGTCCGGCTGCGAAGCGCGCGTGATCGACGCCGCGCTGCGGCCGGTGCCCGATGGCACGACCGGCGAGATCGCGATTCGCGGACCGAACGTGATGCGCGGCTACTACAAGAACCCGGAGGCGACCGGCGCCGCATTCACGCCCGACGGCTGGCTTCGCACAGGCGACCTCGGTCATCGCGACGCGGACGGGTTCTTCTTCGTCACCGGGCGGATCAAGGAACTGATCATCAAGGGCGGCGAGAACATCGCCCCGCGCGAGATCGACGAGGCGCTGCTGAAGCACCCGGCGGTGCTCGACGCGGCGGCAGTCGGCATCCCCGACCGCCACTACGGCCAGGAGATCCTGGCCGGGGTCGTACTGCGCGACGGTTGTGCCTGCAGCGAAGACGAACTGCGCGATTTCTGCATCGCCGAGCTCGGTCGCTACAAGACGCCGAAAGTGTTCCGCTTCGTCAGCGAACTGCCGCGCGGGCCGTCGGGCAAGGTGCAGCGGCTGAAGCTGGTCGATCTCGCGCCGGCGTGAGCACGCCCGCAGGCGAACCGAATCACTTCGCCTGGATGCTCGAGAGATAGTCGATCAGTGCGGTGATTCGCCCGGCGACATAAGACTCGGGCTGCGGCGGTCCGCCAGGGCGGCTGACTTCGGTTCGGTACTCCTGGCCCCAGACCGGCATGTCGCGCGAGCCGTGGGAGCCGATTGCCGCGGGGCGGCCGTCGATCACCTGCCAGACCAGCTGCGTCGGAAAGGTGCCGCCATTGCGCCGCGCCAGCGTGGTCAGGTCGGCAGGCGCGTGCTTCAGGTACTTCGCCATCGGTCCATCGCCCTTGCCGGTCAGGCCATGGCATGAGGCACACCTGGCGTGGTACTCATACCTGCCGAGGCCCGTGTTCTGCTGCGCCAGCGCGGTCACCGCCGGAAGCAACAGGCCCGCAATCAAGACGGCTCCCGCTCGATTCATCATGGTCATTCCTTTCTTGTCCCTGCTCCACCCGACCCGCAGCGCTTCAGCGCGCGGGCGCCGCCGTCACAGCACCTCGTCGCGCAAGTAGTACCAGCGGTACAGGAAGCGCTGGCCGAAGCGGCGGAACGGCGCAAACGCACGCGAACGCACGGTATTGAAGACGTTCGGAAACTCGAGCGCCGAGCCGTAGATCGGCAGCTCGAATGCCTTGTCGGCCTTGCCGGCAATGCGCTGCGCCATCCGGCGGCCGGCGTGCGCGGAGAACGCCACGCCGTTGCCGCCGTAACCGAGCGCGTAGTAAACGGACTGCTGCGGGTCCGGCTGCGCGATGCGCGGCATCATGTCGTGGCTGACGTCGACCCAACCCCACCACGAGTAGTCGATGCGGACGTCCCGCAGCGCCGGGAACTTGCGATGCAGTCCGTTGGCGAGCACCGCCATGTGTTTCGGGTTCGGCGCATCGGCCCCGGTGATCGAACTGCGGCTGCCGATCTGCACCCGGTTGTCGGGCAGCCGGCGGTAATAGAAGCGAAGCGTGCGCGTGTCGGTGATGACTTCGGTCGTCAGGAAGTTGGTCGCTTCCAGTTCCGCTTTCGTCAACGGCCGCGTGACGAGCGAGTTCGACAGGATCGGCATGATCTTCGCATCGAGGCTCGGATGCAGCCCGTTGCTCGTGTAGCCGCCGGTGGCGAACCCGACCGCGCGCGCGCGCACGACCCCGCCCGGTGTCTGCAGGTAATGCACGCCGCCGCGCGTCTCGAATCCGATCACCGGACTGGCGGGATGCACCTTTGCCCCAAGGGCGCGGGCGCGCGCCATGTATCCGAATGCGAGCTTCAGCGGATGCACGCCGATGCCGTCCGGCTCGTGCAGCGCGCCGAACGTCTCGGCATCGTTCACGTAGCGCTGCTGCACCTCTTCGCGGCTCAGGATGTGCGCGTCGTAACCGAACACGTCGCGCATCACGCGCGCCTCGTCGCGCAGGAACGCCATCTTCTTGTCGCGATGCGCGATGTACAGATGCCCTCCAGGCTGCGGCTCGCACTCGGGGATTTCCGCGACGAGGCTCTTGAAGGTATCGAACCCGCTGCGGATCTCGGCATCCAGCTTCAGCGCGGTCTCCTTGCCCCAGCGGGCAATCCACTGCGACCGGTACAACCGGCCGCTGGCATTCTGTCCCTGGCCGCCATTGCGGCTGGTGCAGCCCCACACCGCGCGATTGGCCTCCAGCACCGTGGCGCGGATGCCGTGCTCGCGCGCCAGGAACAACGCGGTAGCAAGCCCGGTGAAACCGGAGCCGACGATCACCACGTCCGCGTCGACGTCCTGCGAGATCGGCCCGTCGTCCGCGGGCGGCGTGCCCGCCGACGCGACCCAATACGTGGGCGCGTAATCGGTGCCGCGTCCCGGATTCGGCGCCACCAGCGGGTCGTAACGCGGGTCGTACGGAGCAAGCGCCGCGCGCTGGCCAGTCATGTCCATGATCGACTCGATGGCTCAGGCGGTCGTGAGTGGAGGGCGATCCTTGCGGAACGCGTTCTTCACGGCGATCTTGCCGTCGCGAAAAGTAAACACGTCGACCATGCGCGCCTCGATGCGCGCACCGTCGGCCTTGGTGCCGCGGAAGGTCGATTCGGAAACGCCGCGATCGCCGCAAACGAAATGAACGCCATCGACCCAGGCCGCATCCGGGAAGGTCTGCCAGGCCAGCTGGAAGCCTTCGCGCACCGCAGCCCGGCCAACGAAACTGCGGCCGTACAGGTCAGGCCCGGCGACCGCGTGGAAAACGCAGTCGTCGTGCATGAACGACATCAGGGCATCGATGTCGTGGGCATTCCAGGCATCGGCGAACGCCTGCAGGAAGGCGACGTCGACGTTGCGGGGCGCGCTGGCCATGCTGTCTCCAGTTTCTGTGTGTGTGAATGACGGCCCGGGCCATCCGCCGCGACTGACGTCGAAGCGTGCGCCGGACCGCGCGACCCGGGCAGACTATTCCGCGCGCGCCGCGCTTCGTAGCGCCAGTTGCGCGGATTCGTTGAGGCCAGCGCGCAACGCGCTGGTCAGTGCCGGGATTGCATGCCGGCCAGAACGCCGGCAAGCGCGCGGATTCCCGCTTCGATGTCGTTTGCCGGAATCGACTGGAAGCCGAGGCGTGCGAAGCCCGCCGGAGCCGGATCCGACATGAAGAAGACGTCGCCAGGTTCGATCAGCACGCCCTTCTCGCCGGCGCGCGCCGCCAGTTCACAGGCGTCGATGCCGGCCGGAAAGCGCACCCAGCACGACCCGCCACCTGTGACCGGAACCACCGTGCACTGCGGCGCGTGGCGGCCGAGCCCATCGAGCAGGATCGCACAGCGCTCGCGCTGCGCCCGCGCGAGCCGGCGCAGCTGCGTGTCGAAGTGGCCGAGAGAAAGGAACAGCGCGAACGCCCGCTGGATGAACGCCGACGGGTGGCGCAGCATCAGCCGCCGCAGCGCGCGCAGTTCGGCGATCAGTTCCGGCGCCGCCACCACGTAACCCATGCGCAGACCGGGCGCGAGGCTCTTCGACAGGCTGCCGATATAGATCACGCGATCGCTGCGGTCCAGGCTCTTCAGCGCCGGGATCGGCTCGCCGTCGAAGCGGTTCTCGCTCTCGAAATCGTCCTCGATGATGACGAGGTCATACTCATCGGCCAGCCGCAGCAGCGCCTCGCGTCGCGCCAGCGGCATCGTCACTCCGGTCGGACACTGATGGCTCGGCGTCGCGTACACGTAGTCGAACGCATGCAGCCGCTCGTCCACCGGCAGGCCCTCAGCGTCGACCGGCAGCGCGACCAGCTGCGAGGTCCGGCTCGAGAAGATGTTGCGCGCATCCGGATAGCCGGGGTCTTCGATCGCCACCCGCGTTCCCTCGCGCATCAGCAGGTCGGCCACCAGGTACAACGCGTGCTGTGCGCCCGCCGTCACGATCAGCTCATCGGCCGAGGCCCACACGCCCCGCCGCGGCAGCACCCGTGTGCGAATCTGCTCGACCAGTGATTCGTCGTCACGCGCGATCAGGTCGGGCGCCCACTCGCGGATGTCGAGCACGCTCAGCGTCTTCAGGCAGCATTCGCGCCAATCGGCGGTGGGAAACAGGGTCGGATCGAACTGCCCATAGAGGAACGGGTACGGATACTTCTGCCAGTCGGCAGGCTTCTCGATGCTGCGTTGCGCCTGGGGATGCAGGCACAACCGCCGTTGCCAGGCAGGCGCGTTGCCGCGGATCACCTTCGCGTCGCGCGATCGCGCGACGCGACCGCCCACCATCACCGGGTTGACGAAGTGCCCGCTGCGTTCGCGCGAGATCAGATAGCCGTCGTCGCTGAGTTGCTGGTAGGCCAGCACCACGGTGTTGCGCGCCACGCCCAACTGGTCGGCCATCTCCCGGCTCGACGGGATCGGAACGCCGGCCGGCAGTTGCCCGTCCAGAATGGCGGCGACCAGCATTTCCCGGATCTGGCCCTGCAGGCTGAGGTTCTCCCGCGCAGAGCGCTGCAGCAATTGCCTCCACAAGGCCGCGCTCGGTCGTTGCCCCATCAGAGCCTCACCGACTGCCTCGACGTCCGGGATGCCGCGGGTGCAATATGGCGAACCCTGTATGGCGCGGGCGGATTGGCATCACCGAATCTGCGAATCTGGCACTAGTGGCAAGGCGGCGACCCGGTCAAACTCCGCCCCCACGCTGACAGGGGTGGCACCGCTGGTGGCCGGGCTGCCAGCGCGACAGGCACAGCCGAAGAAGTGGCAACGCTGATTTCTTCACCACAAGGAGACTGCACGATGGCAAGCATAAGACAACTGCTCGGCACGGCGGCGCTGCTGGCCGCTGCGCTGGGTACGAGCGCGGCGCTGGCACAGAAGAAGGAAGTGACCATCGCCCACCAGGACATGCTCGATCCGTACCGCACGGTGATGGAATCGGGCGAACTGGAAAAGGTCACCGGCTACAAGATCAACTGGCGGATGTTCGGCGGGGGCGGAGACGTGATCCGCGCGATGGCGTCGGGCGACGTGCAGATCGGCGAAGTCGGCTCCAGTCCGCTGACCGCTGCGGCGAGCCAGGGCCAGGACGTCAAGCTGTTCTGGATCCTCGATGACATCGCGGATGCCGAGGCGCTGATCGCGCGCAACGGCACCGGCATCAACAGCGTGAAGGACCTGAAGGGCAAGCGCGTTGCGACACCGTTCGTGTCGACCTCGCATTACCAGTTGATGGTCGCCCTGAAGCTGGCGGGCGTCAACGCCAAGGATGTCGACGTGCGCAACATGCGTCCGCCGGAAATTGCGGCCGCCTGGGAGCGCGGCGACATCGACGCAGCGTTCATCTGGGATCCGGTGCTGAGCAAGATCAAGGGCAACGGCAAGCCGATTGCCAGCTCGGCCTCCATCGGCGCACAGGGGTATCCGACCTTCGACGGCATCGCCGTCAACTCGAAATGGGCAGCCGAGAACGAGGCGTTCATGGTCGCATTCGTCAAGCTGCTCGCGAAGGCCGACGACGATTACCGCAAGAACCACGCGAAATGGACCGCCGATTCGCCGCAGGTGAAGGCGGTGGCCAAGTGGACCAAGGCCGAGCCGAAGGACGTCCCGGCCGCGATGGCGCTGTACCGCTTCCCGACGATGGAAGAACAGATGAGCGCCAAGTGGCTCGGCGGCGGCGCCGCCAAGGCGATGGCCAACACCGCGGCGTTCCTGAAGGAACAGGGCCGCATCCAGGAAGTCAAACCCAGCTACGCGCCTTTCGTCACCGACGTTTACGTCAAGAAGGCGCTGGGCAAGTGATTTGTTGAAGGGGCGCGCCCGCGCCCCTGCCGCACCCTTGGGGCCCTCCCGGCCGGGAGGGCGATCCTTGCCGTACAACCGCTTCTACGCTGCTCAGGCGGAGGACCCATGCCGACCCTAGACATCCGCGACCTCACGGTCAACTACGCCGTCACGGGCGGCACGCTGCAGGCGCTGGCGCCGGTCAACCTGAAGATGCGCGACGGCGACTTCGTCGTCGCGCTCGGGGCGTCCGGCTGCGGTAAGACGACGCTGCTGAACTGCATCGCCGGGTTTCTGCCGCCGTCGACCGGGGAAATCCTGCTCGACGGCAATCCGGTCGCCGGTCCCGGCGCCGATCGCGGCGTGGTGTTCCAGAAGCACGCGCTGATGCCCTGGCTCACGGTGCGCGAGAACGTCGCGCTCGGCCTGCGCTTCCGGGGTGTCGAGAAGAGCAGGCGGGCGCGGGTCGCGGAGGAAAAGCTCGCCCTGGTTGGCCTGGAGAAATATGCCGATCGTCGTGTGTACGAACTGTCGGGCGGCATGCAGCAGCGCGTCGGCATCGCGCGTGCGCTGGCGAACGATCCCGAAGTGCTGCTGATGGACGAGCCGATGGGCGCGCTCGACGCGTTCACCCGCGAGCAGGTGCAGGAGATCCTGCTACGCGCATGGAGGGCCACCAACAAGATGATCTTCTTCATCACGCACTCGGTCGAGGAGGCCCTGTTCCTTGCCACCCGATTGATCGTGATGAGTCCGAGTCCCGGGCGCATCTCGCACGTGTACGACGACGTCCCGTTCTCGCACCGGTTCCTCGAACACGGCGACGCTCGCCAGGTCAAGTCGGATCCGGAATTCATCCGCCTGCGCGAGGAAGTCCTCGCGATCATCCACCATCGGGAGGTCGGCCATGCCTGACATCACCGCCGCTGCCGGCGCAAGCACGGCCGCTGTTCCCTCAGCCACCACCGGCACGGGCGGCGGCACCGCCCCGCTGAAGACCAGCAGGTTCAAGGTGCCGGGCGAGGGATCGAGCTTCGGCATCAGCGTCGCCACGGTCGCGGTCCTGATCGTGCTGTGGTTCATCGCCACCAACGCGGGCTGGATCAAGCCGCTGTTCCTTCCGAGCCCGCAGGCCGTGCTCGAGCAGTTCTGGGAATACCTGACCGGCACTGCCAACGACAAGCCGCTGTGGCAGCACTTCGTCGCCAGCATCCTGCGCGTATCGGCGGCGTTCTGGCTGGCGTTCGTCACCGCGGTGCCGATCGGCATCGCGATGGGCATGAGCCGCGTCGCGCGCGGCATCTTCGATCCGCCGATCGAGTTCTACCGGCCGCTGCCGCCGCTCGCCTACCTGCCGCTGATCATCATCTGGTTCGGTATCGACGAACTGCCGAAAGTGCTGCTGATCTTCCTGGCGTGCTTCGCACCGCTGGCGCTGGCTGCGCGCTCCGGGATGCGCAGCGCATCGCAGGAGCAGATCAATGCCGCGTATTCGATGGGGGCGAGCTACAGCCAGGTGATCCGCCACGTGATCCTGCCATCGGCGCTGCCCGACATCCTGGTCGGCATGCGAATCGCGATCGGGTTCGGCTGGACCACGCTCGTGGCCGCGGAAATGGTGGCCGCCAACGTCGGTCTCGGCCAGATGGTGCTGAACGCGTCGAACTTCCTGCGCACGGACATCGTGATCATGGGCATCATCGTGATCGGCGTCATTGCGTATTCGTTCGACCTGCTGATGCGCTGGGTCGAATTCAAGCTGGTGCCGTGGAAAGGCAAGATGTAGCAATGCTCGCCTGACGCGTGCGCCCGCCCCGCGGGCGTCACGATCGCGCTGGCAGCATGCCGGCGGGTGTTCGCAGCCGATTCCCCTGGGCCGAACCCGCCGACTGATGAAACTACGTATCCGGGGCGCCCGTTTCTGCTGTAATGGGCGGCACCATGGATCGTTCGGCGATTCCCGCCCGCCTGCTGCGCCTGCTGCCGTTCATGCGCTGGTGGCCGCTGGTCGACCGCGAGACGATGCGCGCCGATGCCATTGCCGGCCTGACCGGCAGCATCGTGCTGGTGCCGCAGGGTGTGGCGTTCGCGACCATCGCCGGCATGCCGCCCGAGTACGGCCTCTATGCGGCAATGCTGCCGGCGATCGTCGCCGCGCTGTGGGGTTCTTCCTGGCACCTGGTGTCGGGGCCGACGACGGCGATCTCGATCGTGGTGTTCGCGACGATGAGCCCGCTCGCAGAAGCGGGCAGCCCGGAGTACGTGCGGCTCGTGCTGACGCTGACGTTGCTGGTCGGCGTCTTCCAGCTCGCGCTTGGCGCACTGCGGCTCGGCACGCTGGTGAACTTCGTTTCGCACACGGTGGTGGTCGGCTTCACGGCCGGGGCGGCGGTGCTGATCGCGGCCAGCCAGGTCAAGAACTTCTTCGGCGTTCCCATCCCCCGCGGCGCACCGCTGTGGCAGGTGCTGACCGAGTTCGCGCGGCATCTTCCCGACGTCAACCCGTACGTGACAGCGGTGGCGGTGTTCACCGTGCTGGTCAGCCTCGCGGTCAAGCGCTGGGTGCGCAGGCTGCCGCACATGATCGCCGCGATGGTCGCGGGCGGGCTGGCCGCGGCATTGCTGAATGCGCTGGCTGGCGCCGATCGCACCGGCATCGCGAGCATCGGTGAGCTGACAGTAGGGCTGCCCCCGCTGTCGCTGCCGGACTTCGAGCGCGAGACGATCGAGAAGGTGGTGCCGATCGCGATCGCGGTCGCGCTGCTGGCGCTGACCGAAGCGGTGTCGATCGCGCGCGCGATCGCGGTGCGGTCGCATCAGCGCATCGACGGCAATCAGGAGTTCATCGGCCAGGGGTTGTCGAACATCGTCGGCGCGTTCTTCTCCGGCTACGCATCGAGCGGTTCGTTCAACCGCAGCGGGCTGAACTACGACGCCGGCGCGCGCACCCCGCTCGCCGCCGCGCTGTCGGCGGTGTTCCTGCTGCTGATCGTGGTGTTCCTCGCGCCGCTGGCGAAGTACCTGCCGATCCCGGCGATGGCCGGCATCCTGTTCGTGGTGGCGTGGGGGCTGATCGATTTCCATCACATCGGCGAGATCATTCACGCCAGTCGGGCCGAAACGGGCGTGCTGACTGCGACCTTCATCGCCACGCTGACGCTCGATCTCGAATTCGCGATCTACATTGGCGTGCTGCTGTCGCTGATGCTGTACCTGAACCGCACCTCGCGTCCGCCGCTGGAGGATGTGAAGCCGCTGCGCGGCCAGTTGCCGCCCACCTTCAGCGCCGACACCGGCCTGCCGGACTGCCCGCAGCTGAAGATCGCGCGCCTGAACGGCTCGATCTTCTTCGGCGCCATCAACCATCTGCAGGAAGCGCTGCACCAGATCGACGAACGCAATCCGAACCACCGCCACCTGCTGCTGGTCGCATCGGGGATCAACTTCGTCGACCTCGCCGGCGCGCACCTGCTGGCGCGGGAGGCGCGGCGCCGGCGCGCACTGGGCGGCGGACTCTACATCTTCAACATGAAGGCCGAGCCGTTGAACATGCTGCGCCGCTGTGGCGCGTTCGACGAGATCGGCGCCGACAACTTCTTCGATCTCGACGATGACGTGATCGGCACTTTGATGGGGCGCCTGCAGCGGCCGCTGTGCGAGTCGTGCGCGCTGCGTGTGTTCGCGCCGTGCCGCACGCTGGCGGCGACCGGTACCGAAGCCACGCGGCCCTGAGGCCGGGGCAACTGCTAGATCGCGGGCTCGGGCAGCGGCGTCACGCCGCTGCGTTCAGCAGGATCGAGCGGGCAGCGGTGAAGACCGACGGCGTGGCCGCCAGCAGCTCATGAGAAGCAAGCAGCGGCGCGCGATCCAGCGACTCGAAACGCGCGCCGGCTTCGCGCACCAGCACGATCGCGGCCGCGGCGTCCCAGTCGCCCATTTCGTGCGCCCAGAACGCGTCGATGCGCCCCGCTGCCAGGTACGCGAGTTCGAGCGCCACCGCGCCGGAGCGATGCACGCTGCCGAAGCCGGCCACCATGCGACCGACTTCGGCCACGTACTGCGGCATGCGTTCCGACGACGGTGCCGGGAACACGGTTGCCGCGAGCGCGTCGGCGGTACGCGATCGGATGCTGCAGGCGATCCGCGCACCATTGCAGAACGCCCCCTGACCGCGCGTCGCGGTGAAGAGCTCGTCGCGGTTCGGGTCATAGATAACGCCAAGGACCACCTCGCCCTGATGCTGCAGGCCGATCGACACGGCGTAGTGCGGGTAGCCATATCGGTAGTTCGCGCCCGCGTCGATGGCGTCGATCAGCCACTGTGCGCGGCGCGCGTCGAACGATCCGCCGAGCTCTGAGCCGACAAATCCGTGCTCCGGAAACACGGCCGCGATGCGGGTGCGGATCAACGATTCGGCCTCGCGTTCGATGCTCCCGGCCACGTCTGCGGGCGACTTGTGCTCGACGACAGCGTTGCGGACGCGCTGGCGGCTGTCCTGGATGAAGCGCCCGGCGGCACGCGCCGCGGTCTGCGCGACTTCGAGGGCGCGCGCAAGCTTGATACCGCTCATGTCGGCCTCGTCAGCAGATTCACGTAGTCGTGGTGCGCGGTGTTGACGGTGGAGACGCGAAACTCGACCGGCTTGTCGCCGAAGGTAAGCGCGGTGCGCCGAATCTGCAGGACCGGCGCGCCCGGCGCAACCCCAAGCACGCGTGCCGAACCGCGGTCGGCACCCACGGCGCGCAGGCGCTCGTGAGCGCGCAGCACCGTGATGCCGAATCCGGTCTGGTACAGGTGGTAGATCGTGCTCGGGCGCTCGCGGAAGCGCCTCTCGGTCAATCCCTTGTACAGCGCGGCGGCGATCGTGATGCGGTCATGGACCACTGCCATTCCCTGGAGCAACAGTCGCGTTTCGATCGCGAAGGCCGCGTCCCCCACGCCGTCGCCGAGCGCCTGCGCCGCGTCCTCCTCCAACCGGGTGCGCTCGAAGTTCAACAGTTCGACCACCGGCGATTCACGCCGGCCGTCGCTGCGCTCGACATGGAAGAACTGGAACAGGAAGCGATCCGCGCCATGGCTCGCGACGAACGTGCCGCGCCCCTGCCGGCGCACCACGATGTGGTCGGTCGCGAGCTCGTCCACCGCGTGCCGCAGCGTTCCGATCGACACGCCGAAGGTCGCCGCCAATGCCGTTTCGTTCGGCAGCGCCGCGCCGGGCGGATAGCTGCCGTCCTCGATCGCCTGCAGCAGCGCGCGCTTGACCACGCGATACAGCGGCATGTCGGCCGCTTCCGGCGCAATCGCGCGGAAGCGCGCGGCGGCGGGCGCGGGGTTGCGGGCGGCAGCACTGGCGACCGGCATGCGCCGATTGTCGGGCTCGCGCCTCTTACATGCAACTGATCTATATGACTTGTTTGACAGTCTGTGGCGCGCTGCCTACATTGCCCGTCCCGCGCTGAGGGAGCGAGACGATGATTCATTTCGTGCTGCACGACCGCAAGGACACGGTCGCGGTGGTCGTGGTCGAGGGCGTGAAGGCCGGCATGACGCTGAACGGCTGGATCATGGACGAAGACAAGACGCTGATGGTGCAGGCGCGCCAGGACATCCCGATCGGCCACAAGATCGCGCTGGTCGACATGGACGCCGGCGACACCGTGTGGAAGTACGGCATCGACATGGGCAAGGTAATTGCACCGATCAGGGCCGGCGAACACGCGCACGTGCACAACGTCAAGACCAAGCGGTGGTAGGGAGGACATTGCCATGGCAGTCATCGCGAACGACACCACGTTTCTTGGCTACCGGCGCGAGAACGGCCGCGTCGGCATACGCAATCACGTGATCATCCTGCCGCTGGATGACCTGTCGAACGCGGCCGCCGAGGCGGTCGCACATAACATCAAGGGCGCGCTCGCGATCCCGCACCCGTACGGCCGGCTGCAGTTCGGCGCCGACCTGGAACTGCATTTCCGCACGCTGATCGGCGCCGGCTGCAACCCGAACGTGTCGGCCGTGGTCGTGATAGGCATCGAGGAAAGCTGGACGCAGAAGGTCGTCGACGGCATCGCAGCCACCGGCAAGCCGGTCGCGGGCTTCGGCATCGAGCTGCACGGCGACCACGACACGATCATGCGCGCGAGCAAGGCGGCGCGCGAGTACGTGCAATGGGCGAGCGAGAGGCAGCGCGAGCGATGCGATATCCGCGATTTATGGGTGTCGACCAAGTGCGGCGAGAGCGACACCACCTCGGGCTGCGGCGCCAATCCGACGGTGGGAAACGCGTTCGACAAGCTGCACGCACTGGGCAACTACCTCTGCTTCGGGGAAACGACCGAACTGACCGGCGGCGAAAACATCGTCGCCGCGCGCTGCGCCAACGACGCGGTGCGCGAGCGCTTCATGTTCATGTTCAACCGCTACCAGGACGTGATCAACCGCCACAAGACAAGCGATCTTTCCGACTCGCAGCCGACCAAGGGCAACATCGCGGGGGGCCTGACGACGATCGAGGAGAAGGCACTCGGCAACATCCAGAAGATCGGCAAGAAATGCACCGTCGACGGCGTGCTCGACAAGGCCGAGATGCCGACGCACCCCGGGCTTTGGTTCATGGATTCTTCGTCCGCTGCGGCCGAGATGGTCACGCTGTGCGCGGCGAGCGGCTTCGCGGTGCACTTCTTCCCCACCGGGCAGGGCAACGTGATCGGCAATCCGATCCTGCCGGTGATCAAGATCTGCGCCAACCCGCGCACCGTGCGGCTGATGAGCGAGCACATCGACGTCGACACCTCTGGCCTGCTGCAGCGTGAGATCACGCTCGACCAGGCCGGCGACAAGCTGCTCGACATGATGCTGCGCACGGCCAACGGCAGGCTGACCGCGGCCGAGGCGCTGGGACATCGCGAGTTCGTGCTGACGCGGCTGTACGAGTCGGCGTAGCCGTGCGCTGCGCGGGCTCGCTACACTGCGCGCCCGATGCAATCGCTCTGGATGCTCGTCTCCTGCCTGCTGTTCGCGGTGATGGGCGTGTGCGTGAAGTTCGCCGCGCAGCAGTACGGTGTGATGGAACTGGTGTTCTATCGCGGCGTGATCGGCTGCTGCGGCATCGCCCTGTTCGTCCGCATGCAGGGAGGCTCGCTGGCCACGTCGGTGCCGTGGCTGCACCTGCGCCGCGGCGCGGTCGGCACGATGTCGCTCGCGCTGTGGCTGTATGCGACCACGGTGCTGCCACTCGGCACGGCGATGACGCTGAACTACAGCTCTCCGCTGTTTCTCGCCGCGTTCTCGGTGGCCGCGGCGCTGATGGCGCGGCGGCCGGTCAACTGGCCGATGGCGGCCGTGGTGGTGGTCGGCTTCATCGGCGTTCTGCTGGTGCTGCAGCCGAGCTTCGATGATGCGCAGTCCAATGGCGCGCTGGCGGGCCTGGCGTCGGGCGTGATGGCCGCGCTGGCCTTCTGGCACGTGAAGGAGCTGGCGCGCCTGGGCGAGCCGGAATGGCGCATCGTTTTCTACTTCTCCGCCTCCGGCGTGGGACTCGGCCTGATCGGCGCGCTGACGACCGGGTTTTCGCCGCACACGCTGCGCGGTGTCGCGCTGCTGCTGGCGGTCGGCCTGACCGCCACGCTCGCGCAGCTGGCGATGACGCGCGCCTATGGCCGCGGCCGCACGCTGCTCGCCGCCAACCTGCAGTTCTCGGCGATCGTGTTCGCCGCCCTGCTCGGCCTGCTGGTGTTCGACGACCGGATCACTCCGCCGGGCTGGCTCGGGATCGTGCTGATCATCGGCGGCGGCATGGTGGCCACCATCGTTTCCGCCCGCCGCGCGCGCCCTGGACAGCGGGTCGAGGAGATAATCGAGCCCGATGTCGAAAAGTGAGTCATTCCCATGAGCTCGACGCTGGTTTCAGTGCAGCAACTGCAGCAGCATCTGGCGGATCCCGATTGGTGCGTGGTCGACTGCCGCCACGCGCTGTCGGATTTCGGCGCCGGACGGCGCGAATACGAGGCCGGGCACATTCCCGGTGCGATCTTCGCGAACGTCGAGGAGGATCTGTCCGGCGCCAAGACCGGAAGCAACGGCCGCCATCCGCTGCCCGATCGTGATGCGCTGGTGCAGACCTTCCGCAACTGGGGCATCGGCAACCGCACGCAGATCGTCGCTTACGATGCCAACGGCGGATCTTTCGCAGCGCGCCTGTGGTGGCTGGCGCGCTGGCTCGGGCATGCGAGGGTTGCGCTGCTCGACGGCGGCTGGCAGGCGTGGCAGGCGGCGGGCGGCGCATCGGACACGAAAATCCCGGCGCGCGCGCCGGCGAACTTCGAGGCGGGTGAATCGCTGGTGCACGTGGTCGATGCAGCGCAGGTGCAGTCGATGCGCGGCGACCCGAACCTGCTGCTGGTCGATGTGCGTGCACCCGAGCGCTATCGCGGCGAACAGGAAACCCTCGATCCGGTCGCCGGCCACGTCCCCGGCGCGGTCAACCGCTTCTGGCAAACGAACCTGACCTCTCCGAATGGCACGTTCAAATCGACGCGCGAACTGCGGGCCGAACTGGACGCACTGCGCGAAGGCCACGCCCCGACGCAACTCGTCACCTACTGCGGCTCCGGCGTCACCGCGTGCCACATGCTGATCGCAATGGAGATCGCCGGGCTGCCGGGTGCGGCGCTGTACGCGGGATCGTGGAGCGAATGGGTGGCGGACCGCACGCGCCCGGTGGCCACCGGCTCG
The DNA here is from genome assembly GCA_050258235.1 of Gemmatimonadota bacterium. Classification (GTDB taxonomy): domain Bacteria; phylum Pseudomonadota; class Gammaproteobacteria; order Burkholderiales; family Burkholderiaceae_F; genus JAKOQB01. Next base: position 14,960 of record JBLMYK010000287.1, read on the forward strand.
GCGCCCTAGGCGTCAATGCCCGCCGGCGGTGGCGAGCGCCCCGATCACCACGCCGGCCAGCACCAGCAGCACTTCCGGCGCCGACTGGCGCAGCGACGAGCGCCGCATCATCTCCGGCAACAGGTCCGACAGCGCGATGTAGATGAAGCTCGCGGCTGCGAGCAGCAACGCATACGGCAGCAGCCCCTGCGTGGTCTCCAGCACGAAGAACCCGATCACGCCGCCCGCCACCGCGGACAGCCCGGAAATCAGGTTGAACACGAACGCCTTGCGCTTGGCGAACCCGGCGTTCAACAGGATCATGAAATCGCCGACCTCGTGCGGAATCTCGTGCGCCATCACCGCCAGCGTCGCGGTGACGCCAAGATGGACGTCGACGAGGAACGCCGCCGCGATCACCACGCCGTCGCCGAAGTTGTGGAACGCGTCGCCGATCAGGATCGGCCAGCCGCCGCGGCGCGCCTCGTTCGCGTCGTGCCCGTGCTGATGGTGATGCGCGTCGCCCTCGTGGTGATGCGTGTGATGGATCAGCGCCAGTTTTTCGAGCAGGAAGAAGCCGAGGATGCCCGCCAGCAACACCCAGCCGAGCACGAACGGGTCGGCGCCGCTGTGAAACGACTCGGGCAGCAGGTGCGTGACCGCGACCGTCAGCAGCAGCCCCGCCGACACGCAGACGAGCTTGTCGATCAGGCCGCCGAGCAGGCGGAAGCTGAGCAATGCCGCGAGGCCGATCGACACCAGGGTCGACAGCACGTTGGCCAGCACGATCCAGGCAAGCGTGGACATGCAGGCACGGTAGCAAACGTGTCAAGCCCCCGGCTGCAACGCAGCGGGGCGTGCCTCGCGATGCGCGATCAGGCGAGGTGCTTGCCGAACCAGGAGACGAGCCGCTTCCAGCCGTCCTCGGCCGCTTCCTTGCGGTAATTCGGCCGATAGTCCGCGAAGAACGCGTGCGGCATGCCGGGATAGATCACGAACTCCGATTGCGTGTCGCCCGCCGCCTTCAGCGCGTCGCGCATCTTTTGCACGGTGTCGGCCGGGATGCCGGCATCGTCGCCGCCGTACAGGCCGAGCACCGCACCCTTGATCCGCGCCGCGACCTCGAGCGCTGTGC